>CALFBM010000180.1 GCA_937951645.1 uncultured Rhizobiaceae group bacterium | reverse complement strand
GTTGCAAAATTAGAACCATTTGGATCTACATACATTTTCCGCCCCTAAAAAACGCCTTAACAATATGTCAAGGTTAACAGACAATTAACAGTTGTAAAGTGCGCAAACTCATAGTGGTTAATAATGGTGGATTAGAATTTTTAACGAGAAGGCAGGGGTATAAGGGCTATCTAGTAAAAGCAAGCTTGGTGATGTTATCTCTTGAGATCGCTGAGGTCTTGTAAGTTAATTCAATAAAGTCATCAGCCTTCAGTGGCTTAAAAAATAAATATCCTTGATATTCATGAACTTCGATACTTTTTTCCATAATATCCAACTGTTCTTGATTCTCAATGCCCTCAAGAACAACCCTTAACCCCAGACGTTTTATAAGATCAACAACACCCTGCAAAAGCACCAGGGATCGCTCGCTTTCAATACCATTTTCTACAAATGACTTATCAATTTTTACTTTATCAAATGGCAATGTATGCAAATAGCTAAGACTTGAAAAACCGGTTCCAAAATCATCAAGTGAAATATTTACCCCCAAGTTGGAAAGCTGTGTGAGTGTAATTGTAATATCTTCGATACTATCAATCATGGCACTTTCGGTCACTTCTAGATTCAACTTGTTAGCTGGCAATCCGGTTTCATCCAGTACCATTTTAACTGTTTTATAGATATCCGTTTTTAGAAATTGAATGGAAGACACATTTACGGCGACCCACATTTCTTCCGGCCATTTCAAGCACTCAAGCATTGCTTTTCGTAATAATTGCTCACCTAAAGTTACAATCAAACCCGTTTCTTCTGCCAATTCAATAAATACATCTGGTGACACATTTCCAAATTTCGGATGACTCCATCTTGCAAGTGCTTCACATCCTGCAATCCTACATTTCTTGACATCAAAAATAGGTTGGTAATAAAGCTCAATCTCATCATTTTTTAGGGCTTTACGAAGATCAGTTTCAAGCTGTCTTTTCTTGCTGATGGCTTCACCCAAAGCACTTGTATAAAAAGTGGATATAGAGCGACCTTTGGCTTTGGACTCATAAAGCGCCGCATCAGCATGTTGAAGCAGCGTATTGGCATTTGTGCCATGGTCTGGTGAAAGCGCAATGCCAATACTGCCACTCATATCAATTTGGTGGTTTTTAATGACTACTGGAAGATGCAATTCTTTTAATATCAAGTCAGCAAATTTGGTGCACTCCGCAGGTTCACTCAAACCAGGACAGAACAAGATAAATTCATCCCCCCCAAAACGACAAAGCATTGCATTTTCAGGCAGTAACAACTTTAATCTTGATGCAACGACACGGAGTAATTCATCACCAATCGCATGGCCGAGAGTGTCATTGATAACCTTGAATTTATCAAGGTCGATAAAATACATTGAAGAAGCGGAAAAATCTCTATTATCTGCAAGATAGTCTTCAACACCTTCGATGAAGTGGCGACGATTAAATAAATTGGTCAAGCCATCAAAATTGGCAAGGTCAGTAATTACCTTTTCAGAAGCCTTACGTTCAGATATATCAGATAATACAATTACCCCACCATCTATCATTGAGTTATATTCAGCTTCAATAATGGAATCTGAAACCAAGCCAAATGTAAAATATGCAGACTCATTTTCCTGCAGACAGCTATCCAGTTTTTGTCCAAGGGTCGAGTGGCTGGCATTGTTAATTTCAACAGTGTCTAGAATTGAAATATTACAACCGATAATCTCCCAATCCCCCATACCCGCCAATTCCATAAAACGATCATTGGCAACAACCACAACTCCACTTTTGTCAATCATGGCAATACCATGCGTGATATTCTCGAGAGCAACATCAAACCTGTTAGCAGTTGTGCTATTATTCAAAGCATTTATTTCAGCTTTAAAAAGCATACCTCGCAACCTTTTGGACATTAATTGAATAGCAACAAGAAATGGCAAGAGAAAAAGGGTAAGTGTCAATCCATAGGCATCATCAAAAAATACAGCTGTACCAATCAACATAATAATTGATGTTACAACTTGCGAACGTACAACTTTGCTACTGGCAAAATTACGTCCTATTATACCGATTAGATAGCAAAGTATTAAAGATAAGGATAAAAGCTGGACATATGCATCATCGGATCTAATAAGACCATTTGCGTACCAAAAACCCAATACAGCAATATAAATAGTGCTGATTACGTTATATTTACTTTCCCATGCTTGATAGGTTTTGATTGAGAGATTGAAAGTAACTGCATTTTTAAAAGAATGCGACAGTAAAAGGCGCACAGTACCAACAAAGAAAAATATGCTTGCAAAAATAAGCTGCGCAGGGTCAAGCGTCTTCCAGAATAAAACAAGCGCACCTGCAATACAGCAAAAGATACCTATGAATAGAGAGTTGGGGTCAGCATAAAGAGACGAAACAACAGATTTATAAATGCTGTCCGGTAATTTTTTCTCGTCCAATTCGTCTCTTTTAAGGGATTTAAAATTCATTTTTTCACCCATTGCCCCACGCAACCTGATTGATCTTACGCTGCAATGCTTAGAAAAAGGTTAAAAAAATATCAAATTCTTATAAACTATTGGAATAAAAAGAGTTTTTAGACTCTTTCAAGAATAGATGATTTTTTAAACTATTCCTCTAAAAATCAACAATATAGAAGCCAAGGCCGAAAGTGCCAGCAAGAACATTGACATAAACCGCGAAGGCAGTTTTTTAAAAGGGGCGGAAATTAAAATGCCAAAAAACATTGCAGGCAAGAAAATAATTGCCGCAACAAAATCCTGCAGGGAAATCCACCCGCTAAATCCAAGACTGACAAGGCCCAATACAGAACCCGAAAAGAAAAATGCATTTAAAGTCGGTCGTACAATGGAAGGGTCACGGTCATGATAAATTATTGCCATTGGAGGCGCACCGACTGCTGTTATTGACCCCATCAGACCTGAGACAACAGACAGGCCAAGCAGATTTTTATCTGTAAAGGTAATTTTTCGTCCATAAGCTGTCATACAAATTGCAATCAACATTACAACACCAAAAACTATGAAAAAGCTCTCAACATCCGGAATAAACAATAGTAAAACAAATGCCATTAGGCTCCCGATAATTCTGCCACCTACCCCAAGTTTCAGCTCTTGTGTCAAAATATTCTTCCGTTCTTGCCAGGCACCTGAGAACGCTACAAACAATCCCATGGCTAAAATTGAGCCAGGTACAAGTTCTGGTTTAACAAGGGCAATGAGTGGGGAAGCCAACATGCCAAATCCCATGCCAATTGAAACTTGTAAAACCGAGGCAAAAATTACAACACCACAACAAAGCAATAACTCACTAAATGTAAGAAAATCAAAAATAAGATCCACTTGTTTTCCTTTGAAATTCAAGCAATTATACAATCAGACAGGGGAGGATAAATTCGCTTCAGAGATTGCAAAATTGAAATGAATTTGAAGAACTCTCTTAACAACAAGATGAACCAGGCCAAGCGAGACAGCAATGGATAATTTATGTAACATCCCGCTTTTTTCTTCTCTAGACCCTGATAAAGGCGAGCAGCTTGCGAAAGAATGTATCTGGAAAGAATATGAAGCAAATGAACTTGTTATCGATATTGACGAAGAAACAAGTGATGTTCGATTTGTAATTTCGGGATTGGTGCGCATCATTAGCCGCTTGTCGGTCGGCAAGGAAGTAATCTTGGGAGAAATGGGGCCAGGTGATTTTTTTGGAGAACTTGCAGCAATTGACGGTGAAACCCGCAGCGCGAATGTAACAACACTTTATAAAAGCAGGCTTTGTATTATTCCTCGTAATACATTCCTCAAACTGATCACGCTTTCACCTGAGATAAATCTGAAGGTTATGAAAGTACTGACAAAGCGCATCAGAACATTAAACATGCGCTTGGCAGAACAATCTTTTCTGCAGGCCAAACATCGGGTATATGCTGAATTACTAAGATTATCCAAACCAAGGCTCGGGCATGAAGGACAGCGCAGCATTAGCCCTCCGCCCACCCAAAGAGAACTGGCAGATCGCATTGGAACACGCCGCGAGGTTGTATCGCGGGAGTTAAACACCCTTCACAAACAGGGAATATTTGAAAAGACCAAAGGAGCGCTTGTGATCAAAAACGTTGCTGAATTACAAAAACGCATTTCAGATGCCTGGGAAGAGTAACTCTTATGCAGCAGGCATAATGGTTTCAGCAAGCTTCGCCCAATAAGAAGTGCCATACGGAATTGCTTCATCATTGAAATCATATTCAGGATGGTGGAGCCCTGCGGTATCTCCGTTACCAACAAAAATAAAGGCACCTGGACGTTCTAGCAGCATATAAGAAAAATCCTCGCCCCCCATGGTGGCTTCAGTATTGGCTTCAACCTTATCATTACCAGCAACCAAAGAGGCAATTTCAACAGCTTTTTGTGTTTCAGATTCATGATTGGATGTAACCGGATACCCTTCATGAAAACTGACCTCTGCCTTGGCATTATTGGCAATAGAGACACCTTCCGAAATTTCACGAAGGCGTTTCATTCCCAGTTGACGAGCGTCTTCTGACAGGCTGCGAATTGTGCCGGCAATCTCAATGGTTTCAGGGATCACATTCATGGCAGTTCCCGCATTAAACTTCGTAACCGTGACAACAAGTGATTCAAAGGGCGAAGCCGATCGCGAAACAATTGACTGCAATGCTGTTACAATCTGAGCTCCGATGACGATAGGATCATTGCCAAGATGAGGCATGGCAGCATGCGCACCTTTGCCTGTAACCTTGATATAAAACTCATCCGTTGCAGCCATGATTGGACCAGGCTTAATTGCAAATTCACCAACATTTAAGCCAGGCAAATTATGCATCCCGTAAACTTCCCTGATGTTAAAGCGATCCATCATTCCGTCCTCAACCATGGCCTTGCCACCTGCTCCACCCTCTTCTGCAGGTTGAAAGATAACAGCAACAGAACCATCAAAATTTCTTGTTTCAGACAGATATTTTGCTGCACCCAGAAGCATTGCCGTGTGGCCATCATGACCACAAGCATGCATCTTGCCAGGTGTTTTTGATTTATAGGGTCGATCCACAGCCTCCATGATAGGCAAGGCATCCATATCAGCACGAAGCCCGATACAATATCCGCTGGCTTTCGTCTTGCCGTGAATAATGCCGACCACACCTGTACGACCGATCCCTGTCACCACTTCATCACACCCAAAAGCTTCCAGTTTGGAAGCCACATTGGCTGCGGTTTCATGAACATCATACATCAATTCGGGATTTTCACAAACAAAAAGATAAGAAAACCCGCAAAAAGAAAGCACCGAAAAAAGCAGCTTCTGATGCGGTAATTGCTCACATCAGAAAACAACTTAAACTCAGCGCAAAATATATCAAGCCTAATAACGGACTTTTCCAAATTGATGTAACGGGTGCAGTCCCTACTTCCTGGAAAATTGACCTTAATAAATCTCCTGGCGTCGTCAGAAAAGGTGCTGCCGTCAATCCTGATGTTACCTTGACGGTTGCTGACGAACACTTGGTTAGAATTGGTAAAGGAGAAATGAATCTACAAATTGCATTTATGCAGGGAAGATTGAAAATTGATGGAGACTC
>CALFBM010000179.1 GCA_937951645.1 uncultured Rhizobiaceae group bacterium | reverse complement strand
GTTGGAAAACTTCTATTGATTGGCGCAGCTCTTGCGTGGCTCTTACAAGCGTTGCGTGCCCACCACCAAGTTTGGCAATTGCGGCTCTGACTTTATCTGCTTGTGGCGCATCATCCATTTGAAGCCAGACCAGACCGCCCTGCCAATCGTAATAGGCATTTTCAATCCCGAGGTCAGAAACAAGTTGGTGACCTGTCATTGGCGCCACTGAAACGCGCCATACAGGCTTATCACTACCATCTGCAAATGGCTTTACATCCCGAACATCTCTCCATAGCGATTTTGTTTGTTTGTCATTCAGAATAGTCTGCTCACCAAAAGCAGATAAAACTGTTTGAAGCGTCTCCAGACGAAGCCGCACAGATTTTTCAAAGCCTTCAAGACGAAGCATTGTTGCAGATTTACCATTCAATGTTTTAAACCTTGAAGCAATATTTGCAGGCAAATGCGCAGCACCTGTTACTTCACAAGAAGTCGCCATCGCTACCGCCATGGCTTGGGCAGCTTTTTCATCGGTTAATCCATGAAGAACAAGCGTTTCTTCTGTCTCAACTTGCGGCACAACCTTGAAAGTTACTTCTGTCATGGGTGCTAATGTTCCCCATGAACCCGCAAGCAACTTGATCAAATCAAGTCCTGTCACGTTTTTCATGACGCGACCACCCGCCTTGATGATGTCACCCTTGCCATTCACAAATCGGGCACCCAAAAACGAATCCCTTGACGCCCCTGCTACAAACCGGCGAGGCCCAGAAGCATTGGTGGCAATTGCACCACCAATTGTAGATTTGCCTTTTGTACCAAGCAAAGCACTATAATCAAGCGGTTCAAAAATCATCCGCTGACCACCTTTTTCAAGTGCTTTTTCAACCTCGCTCACAGGCGTTCCTGCCTTGGCAATCATCACCATTTCGGCAGGTTCATAATCCAGAATACCTGACATTGCCTTGGTTGAAAGCACATTGCGCGGTTTATCATCCAATCGCCCAATCGCACGACTACCACCACCCTGAATTTCAAAATCAGAGCCTTCCAAAACAATGGACACACATTCTTCTTCACTCTTGGGCGTGAAGGTTTTTTGTCTTTTCAACTCAGTCACACTCATGAAACTTATGCACTTTCTGCTACTGGAATACTACTTGGAGGGCGCTGATTACCACGAGCTTCAAACGGGAAAACCTTCGATGGATTAAGTATCCATTCAGGATCAAACGCTGCACGAACCGCCATCTGTTGATCAAGGTCTTCCTGGGTATATTGATACAACATCAAATCGCGTTTCTCGATTCCAACCCCATGTTCACCTGTAAGACATCCGCCTGCATCCACACAAAGCTTGAGCAAGTCCATACCACAATCCTCGGCCTTCTGGGCGTCAACAGGGTCGTTGATGTTGTACAAAATAAGCGGGTGCATATTACCGTCTCCTGCATGGAAGACATTGGCAACACGCAGGCCGTAAGACTCTACAATACGAGCAGTTTCATTTAACACATATGGCAATTGCCCAAGCGGCACAGTGCCATCCATACAAATATAATCAGCAATGCGCCCTGTCGCTCCAAAGGCAGACTTGCGCCCCTTCCAGATAAGAGCAGCTTCAGTTGCTGATTGGCTTTCCTTGACAACTTTTACCTTGTGGCGTTTGGCAATGGTAACAATACGCGCAAGCATATCATCCATCTCTTCGTCAGAACCTTCAACTTCAACAATCAAAAGCGCGTCCACATTCATTGGATAACCAGCTTTTGCAAATGCTTCACAAATATCAATTGCAGGCTTGTCCATAAATTCAATTGCAACAGGCACAATGCCGGTGCCGATGATATCTGCAACACAGGCGCCCGCATCTTCTGATGTATCAAAGCCAAACAGCACTGGCCGCGCGCCTGCTGGTTTTGCAATCAAACGCACCGTTGCCTCGGTTACAATTCCTAGCTGCCCTTCCGAACCGCAAATAACACCCAGTAAGTCAAGCCCGGATGCATCCAGATGTTCACCACCAAGATCAACAATTGTGCCATCAATCAGAACCATCTTGACGCCAAGCAGGTTATTCGTTGTCACACCATATTTAAGACAATGCGCACCGCCCGAGTTCATGCCAATATTACCACCAATCGAACAGGCAAGCTGCGAAGACGGATCAGGCGCATAAAAGAACCCGTCCGCTGAAACTGCATCCGAGATAGACAAGTTGGTGGCTCCCGCCTGAACAGTCAAACTACGATTGTCGTAATTTTTATCCAAAATCCTGATCATGCGTGAAAGACCAACAATCACCGCATCTTCTTGTGGAATGGCACCACCCGCAAGAGAAGTGCCTGCACCACGGGGAATAACCGGTACGCCTTCTTTTGAAAGATATTTCAACACTTCTGATACTTGCTCAGTTGTCTCGGGCAAGACAACAGCCATAGGCATAAACCTGTAGGCAAGAAACCCATCTGTCTCAAACGGCTTCATTTCAGTTGGATCATCAACAACGCCCTCACCAGGCACAATTTCTTTAAGCGCCGCTACAATCTGATCTCTCTTCAAAAGAATTGCCGGATCAGGCTTTGGCATTTGAATTCCAGTTGATACTGTTTCAGACATTTGCGCGTTAGACATTGACATCTCCATAAATTGGTAAAATATTGTTACCAATTAATTGATCAATTGAAAAGGCCATAATGGAAAATGACTTTCAATAAAGTGGAAAAGATATTCACCCCCATAGAACAAAGTCGCGCCTCCCATGAAGTCGAGCTACAAATTGAGACCTTGATTTTGGAAGGTGTATTACGTGTTGGTGATAAACTTCCTGGTGAGCGCGAACTTTCAAAGTCACTGGATGTTTCAAGGCCTATCTTGAGAAAAGCCTTGGCCTGTTTGGAAGAGCGTGGGCTAATTTCCATCCGACATGGAGGTGGAGCTTATGTTGCAAATATTATCGGAACCATATTTGCAGAACCCGTGGTTGAATTAATTGGCAGGAACACAAAGGCCAAGGCTGACTATCTGGAATACAGAAAAGAGATTGAAAGCATGACAGCAGGCATGGCTGCTCAACGAGCCACTCCTTCAGACAAGATGCTTTTACAAAATATAATGGTTGAAATGCAAGCAGCACACGAAGCGCAGGACGCAGAACGGGAAGCCAAAATTGACGTTGAATTTCATGGCACCATCGGCGAATGCACGCATAATGTCATTCTTATCCATACCTTGCGATCTTGCTATGCACTATTCTCGGACGATGTCTTCTTTAATCGCAAGATCATATATGAAGAAACAGGAAGCCGTGAAAAACTGCTGGAGCAACACAAGGCAATTTATGAAGCCATCATAGCTGGCAATAGTGAAAAAGCCTCAAATTTTGCGCGCACACACATTGCTTACATCGAGAAAATCACGCAAGACATAAAGCACAAAAAAAAGCGTCAGCATATAAGTACACAAAGACTGGAGCAGCGTAAAACACAATAAGAACTCGTCCATCTTTTGACTTAAGGAACAACACTGTTAAAGTGATTTCTGGTAATAGGGGAAGTGCGTAAATGAATGATATTGTCGAGGGAATGCTATCCGCATTCAGGCTTATCTTTTCACTGGACGCAGATCTCTTTGAGATTATTCTACTTTCATTACAAGTCACACTAACAGCTGTTGTCATCGCCTCTATCATTGGCATGCCGATGGGTGCCTGGCTTGCAGTAAACCGCTTCAGATTTCGCCGCCTAACAATTGCAATTTTAAACGCCTTGATGGGGCTTCCGCCCGTTGTTGTCGGGCTGATTGTTTATATCATGCTATCACGTTCCGGACCGTTTGGTGTTTTGAATTTACTTTTCACACCAACAGCAATGGTGATTGCCCAGGTTATCATTATCACGCCTCTGATCGCCTCAATCTCGCATCAGGCCATTCGCGACTTGTGGGCAGATTATCATGATCTGCTGATATCCTTGAACACAACCAAACGTCAACGCATCCTGACCTTGATTAAAGATGCAAGGCGCTCTTTACTCACCGCATCCCTTGCAGGCTTTGGCCGCGCAATTGGAGAAGTGGGCGCCATCATGATTGTAGGCGGCAACATAGATCACCTCACCCGAGTCCTTACAACCGCAATAGCACTTGAAACGGGCAAGGGAGAATTTGCATTTGCACTGGCACTTGGCTTTGTCCTGATTGCGCTTGCAATCATCGTAAACCTCGCGATCCACTCCATTTCAAAAACAGAGAGGGCAAGCAATTGGTAGACAAAATCCTTCCCCTTAATGTCAAGAATGCATTTGTAAAAAAACGCGGAAAACGCATTATTGGCCCTATTGATGTTCAACTATCAACCAAAGGGTTCACCATGGTAATGGGGCCAAATGGCTCGGGAAAAACAACTCTTTTACGCTTGCTTCACGGACTTGAAAATCCACGCGAAGGCAAACTGAAGTGGAATGGCAATATCGAGAGTGTCCGCCTTGAACAATCTTTTGTATTTCAAACACCAATCATGTTGAGACGCACAGCGATTGAAAATATAATTTATCCGCTCAAGCTAAGAGGTATTCCCAATGATATTGCAACCAAAATCGCCAATGAATGGATTTCCAAAATTAATCTTGAAAATTCCAGCAATGTAAATGCGCGTTTTTTATCAGGCGGTGAAAAGCAAAAGCTTGCAATTGCCCGTGCCTTGACAACGAAACCTCAACTCCTGTTTCTGGATGAACCAACTGCAAATCTGGATGGTAGCGCAACAAAGGAAATTGAGAAACTATTACAAGAAGCACATAAAGCAGGAACACGATTAATCATGACGACCCATGACATGGGTCAAGGCAAACGTCTTGCGGATGATATAATCTTTTTATACCGTGGAACCATTCACGAGACTGCAAAAGCAATCAGCTTTTTCAAATACCCTGCAACCCAGGAAGCACAAGCCTTTTTAAACGGGGATATTCTTGAATGAAACTGACGATACGCATTCTGGCTTTTTTATTCATTCTGCTCATAAACGGTACAGTAAATGCAGCAGAAATGAAGCTTGCCGTTACGACTTCATTTAACAATTCGGGCCTGTCTGATATTCTCCTCCCTGAAATAAAAAAGGATTTAAATCTCGATGTTCAATTGTTGGTGGTTGGAACAGGCCAAGCCTTAAAGCTTGGACGCGCTGGCGATGTGGATGCAATTCTGGTTCATTCCAAAAAAGCAGAAGAAGAATTCATTTCACAAGGATTTGGCATCCACCGGCGCGAAATCATGTACAATGACTTTGTCATTATAGGCCCTTTTAATGACCCGGCAAAAATTTCCCAATCGAAGACTGTTGTTTCCGCTCTTGAAAAAATTGCGGTAACAAAATCTCTTTTTGCAAGCCGTGGTGACGATAGCGGCACACACCGCAAAGAATTATCTCTCTGGAAAATTGCAGGGCAAGACCCGGAAAAGTTTGATGCCTCATGGTATCGCGCGGCGGGTTCCGGCATGGGCGCAACGCTTAATACAGCAAGCGGGATGAATGCCTATATCATGTCTGATCGCGCAAGCTGGCTTAAATTTGGAAACAAAGGTGACTTAAAACTTCTTTTCTCAGGCGATCCGGTTTTATTCAACCAATATGCCTATTTATCCGTTAACCCGGAAAAGCATTCGCATGTAAAATTTGATCATGCCCAAAAACTCGAAGCCTGGCTTACAAGTGCGAAGGCTCAAAAACTAATTGGTGAATATGCAATCAATGGTGAAACATTATTCATTCCAAATGCCAACGCGAAAGTAAATTAAGATGGAAGAACCCAAAACTCCAAATCGCAAGGAACGCCGTGCCATGGAAGCAAAGGGCGAAATGACAGACCGCAAGTTCATGGAAATTGCAGATATCTTTATTGATGTTGCAAATAAACAAAACAACACAGTAAACGCCACAGATTTACACATGATTTTCTTGTATGCAGCCGCACGCTACAATGCTCATGTCGCCAAAAATGTTGTGCAAGTTGATGAACATGAGCCCTTTATGGAGGACATGCTGAAAGCCTACCAGGAAATGCTTCGAAATCACCTGGCAGATGAAAGCTTGTAACTCAGCCCTCTTGCATCAGCCTTTGGCGTAAAGACACTTTAGGTTGTGCAACTTCTGTTACTTCTTCAATAATTTCCACCGAAGTATTATCTTGCGCTAGCGCCAAACCCTCTTCTGTAGTCTGCGCCTGCTCATCTATTAGTTCATCACCATCAACAACATCAGCATCGTTTACCTCATCTTCATCAATAACTTCTGCAATTTCATCTTCTGTCTCATTTTCACCATCTGCCAGTATCCCTTCTTCAGGGTCAGGTTCTTTTTGCAAGTAGCCCTTACCTGCCTGATATGCTGACTTGAATGTTTTTAAAATCAAATCCGAACTACCAAAGTCCTCGTCATAATCATTGAGACCATCAACGTTTGCAAAAACCGGATTGGAACGCCACAAAATCGACAAAGCCTGTTTTTTCAAGGCTTCTGGTACGCCAGCTTTCATGAAAATAGAAAGATCACTTTCTTCATCAATGGTATCTAAATCAATCTCTTCTGCTGCCTGCTTGTTTTGCAAAAGTTCAGCTTGATACGCATCATCGATTTCCTGTTGTTCTTCAATCGAGAGTTGCTCTTCTTGCTGCTCAGCTGCAATCGCAATACCGCGTTTACGCTTGGACCAGCGAGAAATTACACCGTCATCATTTTCTTCTTGATCAACCGCCATCATTCTTGCTCAATGTTTTGTATGCGTTTGAAAAATTGGGGATTTGCCAAATTTTTGTTCTTCAACATTAAGACGAT
>CALFBM010000178.1 GCA_937951645.1 uncultured Rhizobiaceae group bacterium | reverse complement strand
TCATCAATGTCAGACTTCGTACAAATCAAGGCAGGAGAGAAACAAAGCGTATTGTTAAATCCTTTAAGAGAACGGCTGGTTGCACCAATTACCACTGCATTTTCCTTGAAACAGTCTGCAACAATTGCTTGCGTGAGTTGCTCTGAAGCTGGTTCACGAGTATCGCGGTCATTAACAAGTTCAGCTCCCAAGAAGAGACCCTCACCACGAGCTTGACCAATGATGTCATGCTTACCAGCCAGGCCTTTAAGTTTTTCAAGGAAGTATTCGCCCATGGAAACAGTATTTTCAAGGAGGTTTTCATCTTCCAGAATACGCATGTTTTCAAGTGCTGCTGCCGGACCCGCTGTACAACCACCAAACGTAGAAATATCGCGAAAATAGCCCATCGTATCAGACATTTCAGGTTTCAACATATCAAATACTTTTTCTGTCGTAACCGTACAAGAGATGGCAGCATAACCAGAGGCAACTCCCTTAGCCATGGTTACCATGTCAGGCTCAACACCGTAATGCTGGTAGCCAAACCATGTGCCAGTACGGCCCATGCCACAGACCACTTCATCAATATGAAGGAGAATATCATACTTTTTACAGATTTCCTGAACACGTTCCCAATACCCTGCTGGTGGAACAATCACACCGCCGCCAGCCGTAATAGGCTCAAGGCAAAGCGCACCAATCGTATCAGCACCTTCACGAAGAATAACTTCTTCAATCGCATTGGCAGCACGGATACCATAATCATCTACCTCACCCCACTGCGAACGGTATTCAAGACAATGCGGCACTTCAACAAAACCTGGTGTGAAAGGGCCATATTCTCCCTTGCGTTCATCCTGGCCACCTGCAGAAAGTGTTGTAATCGTTGTACCATGGTAATCACGCTGGCGATAAAGAATTTTGTTTTTCTTGCCACCATATTTATTATGCGAAATTTGGCGAACCATCTTGAAACATTTTTCATTCGCTTCAGAACCCGAGTTCGAATAATAAACGCGGCTCATGCTAGGCATTTTTTCAGTCAAACGCTCGGCAAAGATCGCACCCGGGACAGAACCCATGGAACCGGCAAAATAATTCATTTTAACAAGTTGATCACGAACCGCATTTGCAATGCTCTCGCGACCATAGCCAACATTTACAGTCCATACACCACCAGAAACTGCATCAAGATGCTCGCGTCCTGCCTGGTTCCAGACACGCATGCCCTTACCTTCAACTATGATAAGCGGATCAACTTCATCCGTGAATTTCGAATGGTTTGTCATGTGATGCCAAACATGTTTTCTGTCTGCTAAAACAACGTGGCTGATATCATTTGGATTTACTATTTTGTTCATGGCGACCATCTCCCAATAAGACGCGTGAAATTACTGAAAATTATTTCATCAGAAAATACATCACTTGCATAGGGGGATGCATGATACCAGAATCGCTATTACGGGGAGCCAGATTCAAGCTTGCGTTAGAGCTTGCCAGCACCACGAAAAGCCAGCCATTGACGTTTTAAAGGAGATAACACAACAGGTTTGTTGAGGCATTCAGATGGGTTCATGGCAATTTTCTGAAGCAGGTTTTCCGAAAATACCACAGGTAAAAAAACAATGCGATTTTCTATTGGCAATTTGGAAATTGCGATCTTGGCTTTTTCAAGATGTTTTTTGGCAAGATTTGTCATCTCTAAAACAACAGCTTCATGAGCATGATTAATCTTAGGCATTAGCCAGTGATTGCGATCAAATTTATGTTTTTTTAAAACCGATAATGGAAAAAACAATTGTCCACGGCGTCTCGAATGGACACATAATGACAAGTGTCTGGAAATACCAATAGCAACACCTGCATGTCCACACGCGTCAGCAAGTGCTGTATTTCTTTCACAACCAGCACTCAGTGCAATCAAGTTAAGAAAGGAAGATACCGTTTCGCCCAAGTAACCTTCATAACTTCCAATATCCGGCATCGGATCCTGATAAAGATCAAAAATACGAGCCTCAAGGTAATTATCGAATGTCTCGCGTGGTAACTTATGCACCTTAATCGTTTCAAGCAAGGTTTCAGCCAAGGGGCTGCTCCCCACATTACCATCAGATTTGATAAGGTCGCGCCACCACTGAATGCGGACCTCGCCTGGCATGGGTTCTGAAACCAAATCAGGAATACGTGAAATTTCCGCATCAAACGCATAAAGTGTAATTGCAATATTTCGAAACGCTTCTGGCAGATACAGACACGCCAAATAACGCTCTGCATCGAGTGACTTTAATTCTTCTTGAACGTGATTTTCATGATCAGGCATCATACAGCCAGAAAGGCTGCCGCCACTGCCCTACCCTCAGCAACCAAGACATTATAGGTGCGAACCGCAGCACCTGTGGCCATTGGGTCTGCCGAGATATTCACGTTACGCAATTTTGTGCGAAGATCAGATGTAAGCGGAACAAGATCAATACCCGAACCAACAAGGAGAATCTCTATATCACCAGCCTCTGTAAAAAGCTTATCGAAATTATCAGAAGTTAGATCATCTGGCGCAGAAACATCCCACCCGTAAATTCCGGAAGGCAAACAAAGCAAACTGCCCTTGTGAGACATATCAGCAAACCGAAAGCCACCGTTCCCGTAAGCATCTATTGGCACGCGTCCAGGAAAATGTGCCTCGCGTATCTCAATGCCTTTTTGACCGCGCATGGAAATACCGATTACCCAAAATCAACTGGCATGGTATTTTCAGTTGCTTTCTTTTCTGCAGCTATTTTGTCTTTCTCATCTGCTCCGCCAGCAACCTGGCCAGGGCGAAGTTTAAACAGGATAAGCAAGGGTGCAGCCACAAAGATAGAGGAATATGTACCAATGAAGACACCAAAGATCATGGCAAACGTGAAGGATTCAAGTACCGCGCCACCAAGAAAGTAAAGCGAAAACAAGGCAAGCAAGGTTGTAACAGATGTTAAAATTGTACGAGACAACATTTGATTGATTGACATATCAATTAAGTCTGCTACCGGCTTTTTCTTGTATTTGCGCAAGTTCTCGCGAATACGATCATAGACTACAACAGTATCGTTAAGCGAATACCCTACAATCGTAAGCAACGCTGCAATGGTTGCAAGTGTAAATTCCAGTTGAAGTATCGAGAATATGCCAATCGTAAAGAGAACATCGTGAAGTGTAGCCATTACCGCACCAAGCGCGAACTGCCACTCAAACCGGATCCAGATATAAGCCATAATTGCAAGCAGAGATGCAATCACAGACATGATACCCCAGAATCTCAACTCACCAGATATTGTCGGCCCAACAACTTCAATACGGCGAAAATCATAAGCCTCTTCCAGCACAAACCGCACACCGGCTTCTGCACTTTGTTCAGCATTATCGCCTGCATCCTGACTTTCAACACGAATAAGTATATCGTCTGTTTCACCAAACTCTTGAACTTGTACTTCGCCCAAATTGAGGTCAATCAGTTTTTCCCGAATATCGGCAATAGGTTCTTCAATCGTCGTGTCAGCCTTGGCACGCACCTCGAAAAGTGTACCGCCCTTAAAGTCGATGCCATAATTAAGGCTAACAATGAAGAAAAGGAAGACCGAAGCAACAACACCAATAACACTAAACGGAAACGTAAATTTCCTGTCTTTCATAAACTGGATATTTGTACTTTCCGGAATAAGGCCGAACAATCGGGCTGGTAATTCAGTAGGCCGCTTATATCGCACCCAAAGAGCAACCAGAAGACGTGTAAAAGTATAGGCAGTGAAGAGTGTTGTAACAATACCGATAGCCAATGTGACCGCAAATCCTTTAACCGGTCCTGATCCGACATAAAACAGGATTACAGCAGCAATCATTGTTGTGATATTGGCATCCAAAATGGTTGTGAAAGCAGAGCGGAAACCTGCATCGAAGGATTGAATCAGGTTACGCCCGTTTCGCCGTTCTTCTCTTATGCGTTCGTAAATCAGTACATTTGCATCAACCGCCATACCCATTGTAAGCACAATACCGGCAATGCCTGGCAAAGTGAGAGTAGCACCAAGCACGGATAACAATGCAATCAACAAACTGATATTGGCGATCAATGCAAGGTTGGCAATTATACCCAAGAAGCCATAAGCAATAACCATAAAGATCAAAACAAGAATTGCGCCAATAATGGAAGCATTAAAACCAGCAGCAATTGAGTCTGCCCCCAAACCTGGACCAACAGTACGTTCTTCAACAAAGTTAAAGCTGGCAGGAAGTGCGCCTGCACTTAAAAGCACAGCAAGATCGTTTGCTGATTCTGCTGTGAAATTACCCGAGATTTGCCCCGAGCCACCAAGAATTGGCTCATTAATAACAGGAGCAGACAAGACATTTTGATCCAGAACAACTGCGAAAGGACGACCAACATTATTGCTGGTAAATTCACCAAAAATTCGAGCACCGGTTCCATTAAATCTGAATACAACGAGTGGTTCATTGTTTCTTGGGTCGAAACCAAGTTGAGCATCGGCAAGGTCTTCACCACGCAATACGGCGCGCTTGCTAACAAGATATGGAATTGCTGGCTCAATGCCTTCGAAAAGAACCTGAAAACCGCTCGGCGGATTTCTCCCACTATTCAGTAATTCATTAGGGTCAATTTCAGTATTAACAGAATGAAAACTCAGTTTGGCTTCTGCGTTAATTAGATCCTTCAAGCGCGGAATTTCAGTTGCATCAAGACCCGGATATTGAACAAGAATACGGTTGATACCTTCACGCTGAACAATAGGCTCTGATGTGCCAAACTCATTAATGCGGCGCAGGATAACATCAATGGATTGCGTGATTGAATTTTTAATACGGCTTTCAATCCCCTGTTCAGTCAAGGTATACAGAAGTTCACCCGTTGACGGATTGGATTCCTGCACTTCAACAATACCGATCCCATCCAATAATCCACCTTGTGTCGGGAGAAGAAGTTCACGCATGGACTGGCGGAATTGATCCGTTTGAGCTTCATCATTAAGACGTAGTAAAACAGTTTTATCGCCACGTATTGTAGCACGCCCCCGAATACCGGTTTCACGAAGCTTGCCACGAACATCATCGCGAAGTGTATCAACACGCTCAGATATCAGTTCTTTCTCATTCACCTGCATAAGCAGATGAGCCCCGCCTTGAAGATCAAGACCAAGCGTCATTTTTTCATGTGGATACCAGGAAGGAATGGATGATAATGTTTTATCACTAAAGAAATTTGGCGAGGCAAATAAAAGCCCGGCTAAAATTGTCATTAGAATTGCGGTAATTTTCCATTTGGAAAAATAGAGCATTGAACTTAACCTTTTAGGTATCGTTGGCCATTTGGCTTACATCATTATTTTGCAGGTGCATCACTTTTAATACGAACTTCAGCGATTAATGCACGAACAACACGAACTTTTGTATCTTTGGCAATTTCAACTTCAACTTCGTTGTCATCAATTACTTTGGTTACCTTACCCACAAGACCACCACCCGTAACAACTACATCATTTCGGCGAATTGCTGCCAGAATTTCTTCACGCTTTTGCGCTTGCTGTCTTTGAGGACGAATGAGGAGGAAATAAAAAATAACAAAAATCAGAATGAATGGAACAATCTGAATTAAAAAGCCGCCAGCACCGCCAGCAGCGGCATCTTGGGCATATGCAGGGGTCACAAACATGAGACCGAACTCCTAAATAAATTAAACATCTTCTGAGACTTTTAGTTTTAAATCAACGTTAATTGCATTTATATGCAGTAGCATTGATTTTCAAGAATCTAAATGACCGTCCCCGAACTTTTGCGGACTATACCTTCCACACACACAAATGCAAATACAATGAGCAAGGTTTGTTGAAGGCTTTATATGTTGTTTATCCAATGCTAAAGCAGAGCCATAAATGTGAAGGATATGTGATATGTCAGATGATGCAATTACACTCTTAAATCAAAAGCTTGACCGCTTGACGCAAGTTCTTGAAACCCAATTTGGCATATCCCCAAAAGCCAATAATCTAAACGCTGCAACTGCATTCGTTTGGAATGCAGAAAACAAATGGCTTCAACCTGTACCAAAAGTCAATCGAGTTAATCTCGATTTGCTCAAGGGGATTGATAATGTCCGCGATATCCTGATTGAGAACACACAACGCTTTGCAAATTCATACGCTGCCAATAATGCCCTCTTGTGGGGCGCACGCGGAATGGGTAAATCATCGCTTGTAAAAGCAGCCCACGCACATGTTTTAAAAGAAAATCCTGAAAGCAATCTCAAACTAATCGAAATTCACCGCGAAGACATTGACAGCCTTCCTTCGCTACTTGGAGTTTTGCGCGATGCAGATTGCAAGGCCATTCTGTTTTGCGATGATTTGTCTTTCGATAATGATGATACATCATATAAATCCTTGAAAGCAGCACTGGACGGCGGTGTAGAAGGACGACCTGATAATGTCATTTTCTATGCCACATCAAATCGACGTCATTTATTGCCGAGAGACATGATGGAGAATGAGCGGTCAACCGCAATTAATCCATCCGAAGCTGTAGAGGAAAAAGTATCATTATCAGACCGTTTTGGCCTATGGCTTGGCTTTCACAAATGCACTCAGGACGATTATTTGGAAATGGTCACAGGTTATGTTGAAGAGTTGGGTCTCTCAATCAGCAAAGAGCAGCTGAAAGCAGAAGCACTCGAGTGGTCAACAACAAGAGGAAGTCGTTCTGGCCGCGTTGCCTGGCAATTTGTTCAAGATTTGGCTGGCAGACAAAAGAAAAACACCGCTTAAGAATACTTAAGCGGTGCTCTTGCAAGCCCGATAGGGAAACCGGGAAAACAGTTATTAGATTTATCCAGCCAAATGTTTCTTTGGATTAACTGGTGTTGAATTTTTACGAAGTTCAAAATGAAGCTTTGGCCTGCCTGCATTACCTGTTCTTCCAGAGCGTGCGATAATTTGACCACGACGAACATTATCACCTTTTTTAACTTCATAATCGCGATTATGAGCATAGGCAGAAACCCAATCATCAGCATGGCGAACCAAAATGAGTTTGCCATAAGAAGAAATCTCATCGCCAACATAAATTACAACACCATTTTCAGCCGCATGAACCGCGGTACCTTCAGGAACAGAGATATCGATCCCTTCATTAGAGCCGTTCGTACCACTATCGCCAAAACTGGAAACGACCCTGCCCTTAACTGGCCAACGGAAGTCTGAAATACCTGTACGTGCAGGCGCCAGTGTATCTTTATCAATCGTGTTTGGTTTTAACGAACCGGTTACAATCGGATCAACATTTGCTGGCAACGTTTGTTTTTGAACAGAAGCTGTTTTTACGGGATCAACACCTGTTGGAATTTTAAGGGTTTGTCCAACTCTTATGTTTGCGCCGCTAATGTTGTTGGCAGTTTGTAGTGCAGTAACTGTTGTTCCGTTTCTGCTTGCTATACGAGAAAGACTGTCACCTGATTGAACCTTATATGTTCCCGCAGATGTTGACTGAACGGAGCCCGTTACCACAGAATAATCAGGCGCTCTTTGTTCTACAGGCGGGGAAACATGGGTCTTCGGAATATAACGCTGCTTTTTACTCTCATCAACTTCACCTGTTGCCGAAACAGCAGCGTAATAAGCAGGACGTTTAGTCGGAACAATAGCATCCGCAGGACTTGCTTCACCAAAATAGCCAGTGCTTGCACGTGCAGCACGTGTACCAGGATCATTATCAGGAGCTGATACGCCAGATGTTTTTGTAAACACATAATTTGGAATAATAATATTTTGGCCAGCCTGAAGATTCGCGGACGAACTCATGCTATTTACACTACGAATAGCAGAAACAGGTACACCATAACGCTTGGAAATATTATATAAAGTTTCACCTTGACCAACCTTAATGGCTGTACCACCAGCAGAACTCCACCCATCACGGGTGGTTTGCGGTGCGGAAGCGACAGAAATAGGTTGTGTTGCAACCGCTTGTATTGCGGCTGTTTTCAATTTATCTATGCTGGCTTCAGGGATATAAACAGTTTTTGATGTAACCTCCGGCTTTGGAGGTATGTAAGCTGCTACTTTTTCGATTACAGCTGGCTTTGAAATTTCAGGAGCCGCATAAACAGGTTTTGGCAAGGCTGATTGAGTGATAGTACCAACTTGAGACAAGGGTTGTCGGGTAGCTTGCGGCGTGTAGCCTTGTGGTTGAGGCAAAGCATAAGCTTCATAAGGCTTTGGCGCATAAGTGGAAGACGACTGGGGCGCTACATAAGTTGGCTCCGGGTTATGATAAACACCCTGAGGCACAGCACGCGGCGCAACATTTGCTACTGGAGCAAAACGTCCCTGCGTACTGGCTGTTGTACGGCCATCAATATCACCGGGATAAGGATTACTTGCTTGAGCGGTTTGTTGAGGAACAGCAGATTCATACAACGATGTATCAAAACGTTGAAAACCAGAACTACAACCGGCAATCAGCCCCCCCAGGAGCGCAATCGAAGATACTCTTGACAACATCGCAAAGCGATTACTCGACACACAAAAACGCATAATAAATTACTCTAAACACATACTCATTACTAATATGATTAAAGCTTGTTAATGTTACTGATCAGTTAAGAGAAACGTAAAAAACGTAAAAAACGTTACGTCAACTGGCTTAAATCGCCTTTGAAATGCCCGAAATACAAGATTGAGTTCTGATTGGAAACAAATCTTCCGAATGAAACCTGGAGCCAATTTTTGTAAGCCGCTTCATTATCTGGATCTCATCCGGCTGACCAATAGGAACAATCATCACGCCGTTTGATGCCAAGTTTTCAATAAATGGCTTGGGCACTTCTGGAAAAGCAAAATTGGAAATGATCCTGTCACTTAAACCAAGTTCAGCAGATGCTACTGAACCATCAATCAGTTTAACAAAGACATTTTCAACTCGAAGTTGAGCAAGACGATCCTTTGCCTTTTCATGGAGTGTGCGAAAACGCTCAACCGAAACAACTTTAGTCGCCAACCTACCAAGAAGCGCTGCCTGGTATCCGGTACCGGTTCCAAGCTCCAAAACACGGTGCGTTGCATCAACCTGCAAAGCGGAGAGAACTTTCGCTACCATGCTGACAGCTGTCATTGATTGCCCACACTCAATCGGCATCTGCCCACGCGCATAAGCTTCTGTTACATGAATAACAGGCACAAAATTACGACGGGGAACGTCTTCAAAGGCCGTTAAAAGGCGATGGTCCATGATACCATTTGAACGAAGTCGAAGAAGAAACTCCGCAAGTGCTTCACGATTACCACTATCCATGAATTTCCTCAGCAAGAAACAGAATCAAAATTTTTCGTTCAACGCTTTCATAAACGCATCATCGGTTAAATCAAGTTTCAAGGGCGTTACTGAAATACGGTTTTCACGCAAACAGATAATATCAGTACCATTACGCTGCTCGGGAACATCGCGTCCGAATTTCAACCAATAGTATGGAAACCCACGACCATCATGACGTTTTTCCATAAACAGACCATGCGTAAAAGCCCCTTGATTAGTAACATTTACCCCCTCAACTTCTTCTGGCAGGCAATTTGGAAAATTGATATTCACCAAGGATTTTGAAGGAAAATCCTGCTCAAGCAAAGTTGAAATGACATCCGCCGCATGCGCTTCAACGGTTTGCCATTTAACGTCGCGAATACCTTCGGCAAAATCATAGGCCTGAGAAAGTGCGATAGATTTAATACCTAACAAACTGCCTTCAATTGCAGCAGCAACAGTTCCTGAATATGTAATGTCATCCGCAATATTTTGCCCTGAATTAACACCCGACAAAACCAAGTCTGGCGCTTCATTCATAACTTCACGAACCCCCATAATGACACAATCAGTTGGCGTTCCATCCAATGCAAAATGCTTGTCGGCAAGTTTGCGCAAGCGAAGTGGATGACTCAAGGTGAGAGAATGCGCGAGCCCTGATTGATCCGTTTCGGGTGCTACAATCCAAACATCTTCCGTGAACTGTCTTGCAATTTTTTCTAAGGATTTCAGCCCCGGCGCATTAATTCCATCATCATTTGTTAGAAGAATTTTCAAATTTTACGCCTTTTCAATTTTTGCAAGACCGCCCATATAAGGCACAAGACAATCAGGAACAGTTACCGAACCATCTTCATTTTGATAATTTTCAAGAACTGCAATGAGCGCCCTGCCTGTTGCTACACCAGAACCATTAAGCGTGTGAACATGCGCAATTGTCTTGCCATCTTCAAGTCTGTAGCGCGCAGACATGCGACGCGCCTGAAAGTCCCCACATAATGAGCAACTAGAAATCTCACGATAAGCATTCTGACCTGGTAGCCAAACTTCGATATCGTATGTTTTGCGTGCAGAAAACCCCATATCCCCCGTACAAAGCGTCATGGTACGAAAATGCAGACCCAGCTTTTTCAACACATTTTCAGCGCAGTCCAGCATACGCTCAAGCTCTGCTTCGGATTCTTCCGGTTTAACAACAGAAACAAGTTCGCATTTGGAAAATTGATGCTGGCGCAACATGCCGCGCGTATCACGGCCAGCAGACCCAGCTTCAGATCGAAAACAAGGTGTAAGTGCGGTCAAGCGAATAGGCAATTGCTTATCATCAAGTATTTGTTCACGAACCAAATTAGTAAGAGGAACTTCAGCGGTTGGAATAAGCCAGCGACCATCAGTCGTTTTAAACGAATCCTCAGAAAACTTGGGCAATTGCCCTGTACCAAACAAGGCTTCATCCCGCACCAGCAAGGGTGGTGAGATCTCGCTGTACCCATGCTCTTGTGTGTGCATATCAAGCATAAACTGACCAAGCGCCCGTTCAAGCCTTGCAATACCTTGTTTAAGCACAACAAATCGACTGCCAGAAAGGCCTGCTGCTGATTCAAAATCCATCAGGTCTTGCGAAACTGTGATTTCAAAATGCTCTTTAGCCTCAAACTCCAGTTCAGGTTTTTCACCATGAACATGGTAAAGCGCATTATCCGCCTCATCCTTACCTTCAGGCACGCCATCAAGCGGAATATTTGGGATAGCAGACATTGCATCCATTACTTCAGATGCTATGCGGCGCTCTTCTTCTTCGCCAGATTGAATAAATTGCTTGATCTCGGCAACTTCAGATTTTAGCTTTTCTGCAAGGTCTTTATCACCCTTGCCCATAGCTGCACCAATTTCCTTGGAAGCAGCATTTCTACGTGTCTGCGCTTCCTGCAATTTCGCGATATGATCCTTACGGGCATCATCCAGCATTATAAGGTTCGCCGCAGTTGTGGGATTTCCACGTAGACGCATACCTTCATTAAAAACATTAGGATTTTCTTTTATCCACTTGATATCAAACATACTTACACCAAAATTACAGGTAAATTACTTACAGAAATACTCAAAAACAGAGACTTTACGACGAGACTACGTCAGTATTATCCGATTCTTCGGAATCTTCACGCTCTTTGCGCTTTTTTTCTATGCGGCGGGCCGCAATAATCGAAATTTCATACAAAAGAATGGTTGGCAATGCCAGTCCTAACTGGCTAACAGGATCAGGCGGCGTAAGCACTGCCGCCGCAACAAAGGCAAGTAAAATTGCGTATTTACGTTTTCCAGCAAGCGTATCAGCAGAAACCAGCCCCGCCTTTGCAAGCAATGTAATTGCCACCGGAAGCTGAAATACAAGCCCAAAGGCAAAAATCAACGTCATAATGAGGCTAAGATAGCTACCAACAGCCTGCAAGTTTTGAATTTCAGCAACACCTTCGCCACCAGTTTGCTCCAAAGACAGGAAAAATTGGGTAGCAAGTGGCATGATAAGGAAATATACCAAACACGCGCCAATCAGAAAAAGAATGGGCGTTGCAACAAGAAATGGCAGAAAAGCCCCCTTCTCATTATTGTACAGGCCAGGTGCAACAAACTTGTAAATCTGAGTAGCAATTACCGGGAATGCAATAAACATCGCACCAAAAAAGGCAATTTTAATGTCTACAAAGAACTTTTCCTGGAGTGCCGTATAGATGAACTTCACTTCTGTCGTTCCAGCTCCCCACTGATAAGGAATAACCAAGAGGTTAAACAGTTCAGTCGCAAAATAGAAACAAATCAAAAAGAAGATTGCAATTGCTATGATTGAATACATCAAGCGCTGACGCAGCTCTATCAAATGCTCCATCAAGGGTGCGCTGGTATCTTCAAGGTCTTCATTAGTTGTCATGACGCACTCTTGGCAGTGGCAGGCTTCTTGGCTGCAGTTCTTTTTGAAGCTGATTTTTTAGCAGATGCAGATTTTGAAACGGAAGGTTTTACAGCTGCTTTTTTTACTACTGTTTTCTTTGCAGCAGGCTTTTTGGCTATTGTCTTTTTGGGAGTAGATTTCGCGACAGTCGTAGCAGCCTTAGTAACTTCTGCAGGTGCTTCCAATTCATCATTGATAACAGCTTTATGCGCCTCAAGTGGATCCTTCATGGTTTTTGCAAACTCTTCCATGGATTTTTTTGCGTCATCCAAAGGCGCAAATGTCTTGTTGGACGCAATATCCTTGATATCATCAAGGTCAGCTTCCTTAATTGCATCATCAACTTGTCTTTGAAAATCGCCAGCCATGCGCTTTATTTTGCCAATTGACTTGCCAATTGTACGTAACATTCCTGGCAGTTCCTTCGGACCCACCACAATAATCGCCACACAAGCAATTACCAACATCTCTGACCAAGCAAAATTGCTAAACAAAACTTATTTTCCGCGCATGAAGTAATCTACAATCCCACGATATTTCGCAGGTAAAAAATGAATTAAAACAGCAATTCAGCTAGTTTTAGTCTCATCTTTCACTTTATTGGCAACCTCAGAAGCCTTTGCTTCAATCGTTTCGCCATCATCATCTTTATCATTCAAACCTTTTTTGAACGATGTAATGCCTTTGGCAACATCACCCATAAGATCAGAAATTTTACCGCGACCAAAAAGTAGTACAACTACAACAGCAATAATTACAATCTGCCAAACACCAATATTCATTTTATAACTCCCGTGTGTAACAGTTAAGGGCAAAACCATAAACCATTATCTAATTTAACCTCATCATAACCCGCAAAGTGGGCTATCCGCAAGCAATCCTTACCTTAGTAAATAGGCTAAGCTGGTTATGGTTACCAGTGAAAACTCATCAATTTTTCACACATTTGGTAAATAACGTCAGGAAGCTGGAAAAACCATCATCAATTTTGGATCAACGCTAAGCGAAACATACTTCACATTATCAGGCAATTCACCTGCCTTGATGCGCACCGTAATCGGTTCATCAAGGTTCTCGATATTAATCTCGAGAAGCTCTGAAGTACCAATAAACCTTCGAACCAAAATACGTCCTATCTGGCCTTTATTATCTGTTTTATAGGGCTTTACATCAATATCGGTTAATCGTATCGCCGCACAGCATATTTCAGACATATTGTCTTCACACACACAAGAGCCGAAGACAGTATTTGCAATTGCATTCGATGCTGTTGCAGGAATAACATTGATTTCCGAGAAAAAACCTGCCGCAAACAAATTCCTGGGGCGATAATATAAATCCTTAGCCTCACCATACTGGACAAGCCTTCCGTCCTGTATAAGCGCAACATGATCTCCAACGCGCAAAGCTTCTTCCGCGTCATGCGTAACAATGATGGCTGTTGAGCGTGTTTCTCTCAGAAGTTCAATAGTTTGCTCACGAATATTATCGCGCAATCGCGAATCCAGCCCTGAAAAGGGTTCATCCATCAATAATATGCCAGGTCTTGGTGCAAGAGCTCTCGCAAGTGCTACACGTTGCTGTTCACCACCAGACAAGACATGTGGATATTGGGAAGCACGATCTTCAAGACCAACACGTGACAATATTCTCAAAGCCTGGGTTTTTGCCTCTCTGCGACCTAGTGCGGTCAGACCAAATTCCACATTCTGCAAAATTGTCAAATGGGGAAACAGCGCATAGTCCTGAAAAACAAGGCCAACACCTCTCTTGTCAGGCGGGATGAAGACATTTTCATCCGCAACAGCAAGCCCGTCAATTTTAACGGACCCCGTTGCCGCCTCAATCAATCCTGCAGCAATTCTAAGAAGCGTCGTTTTACCAGAACCGGATGGCCCCAAAAGGCAAAGCACCTCACCTGGCTGAACCTCCAGGGAAATATCCTCAAGAATGGTTTTGCCAGAAATGCTATGGCTGATGTTTTCAAAAGACATACTGGAAGCAATGACAACACCAGTAGAATTGCGCTTACCCCACTGGTTATCACGCCCTACTGAACGTCTTTCGATAATAACATCATTTTTTTGAACGCTTTGGTTCATCGCAGATAATACTCAATTGCTTTTAGCAATCGTATAACAACCACTTGCCCTAATTGCTATAGCTCATCTTCATCGCCACCTGTTGGCGGCAACAGTCCAAGCTCTTCCAAGTCATCTGCCAATAGCGGATCTTCGTCTTCCGTCAACTCATCACCATCATAAGGTTCTGGCACAATAAAGCTCGCAGGTATCTGGGATCGCAACAATCCTGCGCCTTTAAGCTCTTCCAATCCTGGCAAGTCTTTTAATTCTTCCAATGCAAACTGGTCTAAAAATCCGTCTGTGGTCCCGTATGTAACAGGACGACCAGGTGTTTTACGTCTACCACGCATCCGCACCCATTCAGTTTCCAGTAACACATCAAGCGTACCTTTTGATGTGGCAACACCACGGATTTCTTCAATTTCAGCACGCGTTACAGGCTGGTGATATGCAATAATTGCCAAAACCTCCAAAGCGGCACGCGACAATTTGCGTGTCTCTGTGGTCTCTTTTTGTAGCAAAAACCCAAGATCATCTGCCGTGCGGAACGCCCAATTATCCCCGACTTTGACAAGGTTCACACCACGGCCGGAGTAAGCCTGCTGTAATTCACGCATTAATAATTCTAGTTCAATACCTTCTGGCAACCGCTCACAAAGCGCTTTTTCAGAAACCGGTTCACTGGAAGCAAAGACGATCGCTTCAACCATTCGAAGGTGTTCACGCATATCTGCATGTTCCTGCCCTCCAGCACGCGAAGAATCAAACGCCAGAATTTGTGCTTCATTGGATTGTGCCATGATTATAGGCTCCCTACTTCTTGTGTGGATACAGAGTTGGATAAAGACTTATTGCCCTTTTTAAGATAAAGCGGTGCAAAAGCTTCTTCTTGTCTAATTTTCAACTTCCCTTCACGAACAAGCTCCAAACTTGCAGCAAACGAACTTGCAATTGCACTGTTACGCAATTGTGGTGTTGGAATATACGGGATAAGAAACGCATCCAATGGCGTCCAATCCGCCAATTCTCCAAGCATACGGGTTAAAATTTCACGCGCATCTGACAAAGACCAAACCTCACGCTTGGCAATTGTCACGTGAGAAACGCTCTGACGCTGGCGCTGGGATGCATAAGCAGAAAGCAAATCATAAAGGGTTGCTGTGAAATCTTTTTTCTTGTCGATATGAATAGGTTCAGGAATACCACGCACAAAGAAATCACGACCTAACCGGTTTCGATTGACCAAGCGCTTGCCCGCTTCCCGCATTGCCTCAAGTCTTTTCAAACGGAATGCAAGCTGTGCGGCCATTTCTTCACCTGACATTTCATCATCACCCGTCTCTTCAACAGGTAGCAACAGTTTTGATTTAAGGAATGCCAGCCAGGCAGCCATGACAAGATAATCAGCAGCCAACTCAATACGAAGTTTACGCACTTCTTCAATAAATTCCAAATATTGTATGGCAAGTGCAAGAATGGAAATTTTAGACAAATCAACTTTTTGGCGGCGACTTAATTCAAGAAGCAAATCAAGCGGCCCTTCAAAACCTTCAACATCAACAGTCAGCTGTGGATCAGAAGAAATCACTTCTTTTTCAGAATTATCCCAAACGTCAGAAGGCTCTACACCTTCGGCAATTGAGACCAGGTCCTTTTCATTATCTGACGTCATCGGCTCTCTTTGTCTCTTTAATGCCCCGCTTCTGTAGGGTCTTGGCCATAGGTTCCATCATCACAAAGAGAGCGAAATTCGTCCCTCAGACTCTCTTCATTACAGGCTTCCATGTTAGCAAATAAGTCTGTTACATGTACGGCTCGCCTTAAAGAATCCCCAGATAACTTGGTTGAAGCATCTGCAATCAGCCTCATTTCTTCCAAATTCCCGTTACAATGCAAAACAACATCACATCCGGCTTCAAAAGACGCAGCTGTTCTTTCTTCAAAACTGCCTTTAAGTGCATGCATGGAAAGATCATCACACATTAAAAGACCATCAAAACCAATATAGTCACGTATGATATCTTTAATGACTTTGGAAGAAGTTGTTGCCGGGTTCTTGTCATCAATGGCTGTGTAAACCACATGCGCTGTCATCGCCAACGGCATTTGGTTTAAACGTTTAAAAGGTTCAAAATCCGACTTCTCAAGCTCTTCAATACCAGTGGTAACAACGGGCAGATCCTTATGGCTGTCAACGCCAGCCCTGCCATGGCCAGGTATATGTTTAATAACAGGTAACACACCGCCGGATAGAAGGCCTTGTGAAGCAGCAAGCCCAATATCACTAACAATCACAGGCTCTTTGCCATAGGCACGATCACCAATAACATCATGGCTTCCTTTAACGGGCACATCCAGTACGGGAAGGCAATCAACGTTAATGCCAAGTTTATGCAAATCACAAGCCATTAAACGCGATTGCAACCATGCAAACCTTAAACCACGTTCTTTATCTTCATTATAATGTTGTCCAAAGACCTCACCTGCAGGATATGGCGGCCAGTGCGGTGGCCTCAGCCTTCTTACACGCCCTCCTTCCTGATCGATCAGAACAGGAACATCGTCATGCGCAACACAAGCCTTTAACTCGTCAACAAGCGCAGCTACTTGCTGTGGTGTATCAACATTACGACCAAATAAAATAAATCCCCAAGGCTGAACTTCCTTGAAGAAGCTGCGTTCATCTTGAGTAAGCGAAAGGCCCGAACAGCCAAATATTGCAGAAGTGATTCCCATGAATAGAATCTATCAGTAAGCGACAAACTTCCAAAGAAAAAAGGCCAGGCCACAATAGCCCAGCCTTTATAAACTTGAAAACAGAATTTTTAACGCGTTACGAAACAGCTACCACCAGCAGAAGCCAAGCTGGAACAAAGCTGATTTGCGTCAGCCCTGGAAGCAGTTTGCACACGTACTCTATAATATGTTGTTCCATTTACATTTGCACGCTGGATAGACATCGCCCTGCCTTGTAAAGCAGCAAACCTGTTCCTCATATTAGAAAATGAAGATTGTGCAGCTTCTGGTGTTCTTTGTGATGAAACCTGAACAACCCACTCACTCTTGCGTGTTGGCGGCGGGGCAGCTTTCTTTGGTTTCGGCGCGGCAGCAACCTTTTTCACAGGCGCTGGCTTAATAACTGGCTTTGGTAATGGACTTGCCACCGGGACAGACACATCACCAGTTGTTTTTGCGCCATCAATGGCTTCAGGTTTTTTAATAACCTGCGTGGTAACAGGCTTAACCTCTACATTAGCAGCATCACCAATTGTTACTGTATTGAGAGCGGTTTCCACAGGCTTTGGTGTTTCTACTTTTGGTATAGCAGGTTTTGTAATAATAGTCCCATCAGGCTTCACAACAACGGTTTGTACAACCTTGGGCAAAACAGATGAAGCATTAGCATTTGGTGTTGCACCTGTATCTTCCGATGAACTTAGTCGATCATCAGATTTGGGAGCCTCGGAATTCCCTGTATTTAAAATAAGTGGTTCTTCTGTTTGCGAATTGAGTGTTTCTTGAGAAACTTGTGCGGAGTTCTGCCCACCTAAATCACCATAAGAAGCATTATCCTGATTTTCAGGAACAATACCACCTGGATCCTTGGGTTTTACCTTTACCGGATCAGCATCGGCCTTGATGATTTCCGGCGTTCCGGAAGCAATAGTAGAATTCTCGCCCCCTAAAAACCCATATCCGGCAGCTATGACACCTGCAAATAATGCAATAACTAAAGCTGCAACGGCATATTTTTTGCCGCCGCCATTATTATTGGCAACAATAACGCCCGCATCAACAGCTGTAATATCGTCAATAGAACCGACGTGACCCGGGTCATGTTGCATCTCACTCAAGTTGAGCTCGGTATGACCTTGTTGAGACGCGGCAGCTTCTGGTCTGACAGCGGCTGTGAAAGCAGCATTTGCATCTGCAGTTTCTGTTTTTGCCCAACCTTGGGTTTCAGGAACGTCAACACCTTCTAATTCTTTTGCAAAAGCTGCTTCAAAATCCATTTCAAGGTTTGGATCTCCCTCAACTGGTAATTGAGCAGGTTCTTTTACATAAGTCTCGTTGACTGAAGCAAGATATGGCTCTTCAATTGACTTGGGTTGCTGCGCAGCAATTTGTTCGTATTCATTCGTAAAAGCATCACCCAGATCATCTTCAATAGAAGAAACAGGCTTATCAGCAATTGGTACAGTTTCTTCTATTGCTGGTGCAGTTGATTCAAATTGACCAGCAAGCTCTTGTTCCAACGTCTCCTGCATGTTTGAGGCATGCAACTCAACTTCTGAAGTTGCAGAAGCAACTGTATAAGCTGGTTTGGTTTCCACCGGCAACTCAGGAGACTCTGCAATTAAGGTCTCAGACTCCACAATTGGCTCTGGCCCACTGCCAATTTCCATCTCCAAGGCATTAATCAAACCATCCTGAAACCCAAGCTCAGTATCGGTAATGGCAGTTTGTGGAAGAGCCTCAGCTTGAACAGGCTCTTCAACAACAGGCTCTGGTATAAATTGTTCTGCTTGAATTTCTTCGGCAGCAAGTTCTTCATTTGCAATTTGCTCAATGGAAGAATTGATATCATCAATAAACGCGGGAACCTCAACTTGAGTTACCAGTTCATCATCTGAAGGGAACTCATTCATCAACTGTTCTTCAAGAGCAGCTTCCACTGACACATCAACCACATCAGCCTCTTCTGCAGATGATGCTTGCAGCAATGAATTTAGCTCTGGTTCACCAGCAACAACACGTGCCAATTCCGCAAGAGGATCATCCTCAACCTCTTGAACCTGCGAGTTTGCTTCTTGCTTGTATTGTTCACTCATAACGCATACTTGTATTGTTCACTCATAACGCATAAACCTATCTACTCTTTAACACTTCAGCCACATAAATGTGGCTAAACTTGTCGGGGCATTGATTTCAGCGCATTTCTTCAGGGGCAGAAACACCAATAATGGCAAGCCCGGAAGCAATAACACTTGCGATACTGCGCAACAATACCAACCTCGACAATGTCAATTGTGCATTTTTGTGGTTAATAAACCGTAATTCTGGCGATTCTTTGCCTTTTGACCAATGAGAATGAAGCTCTGAAGCCATCTCATAGAGGTAAAAAGCCAACCTGTGAGGTTCATCAGCACGAGAAGCTTGTTCAATGATTCGCGGAAATTCAGCGGCTTTTCGGATAAGCGCCACTTCACCTGCATCGGTCAGGAGCGTTAAATCAGCTTTTGTCAATGCGTCGGCTGAAACATCCAAATCCGGCATATCATTGGCAACCTGACGAAAAACAGACGCAACACGCGCATGAGCATATTGAACATAAAACACCGGGTTATCTTTTGATTGTTCTGTTACTTTAGCAAAATCAAAATCAAGCGGCGCCTCAGCTTTCCGGTAAAGCATCATAAAACGAACTGCATCACAACCAACTTCATCCACCACATCGCGAAGTGTAATAAAATCACCCGCCCGCTTGGACATCTTGAAAGGCTCGCCATCACGCATAAGCTTTACCAATTGACAAAACAAAACATCAAGCTCAGCCTTATCACCGGCAACAGCCTTGCAAACAGCCTTCAAACGCTTGGCGTATCCTGAATGATCCGCACCAAGCACATAGATCATGCGCTTATACCCACGATCAAACTTGTCCTGGAAATAAGCAACATCTGCTGCAAAATAGGTGTAAGACCCATCAGACTTTACAAGCGCACGGTCTGCATCGTCTCCTACAGCAGTTGATCGGAATAGCGTTTGCTCACGATCTTCCCAGTCCTCTGGCATCTCACCCTTTGGCGGTGGAAGCTTCCCTTCATATACATGCCCCTTGTCGCGCATTTTTTGAAGCATGGTATCAATTGTTGATTTGCCATCCTTCTTGGCATGCAAATCTCGCTCAGAAAAGAATACATCATGATGTATATTAAGCGCTGCCAAATCTTCTTTGATCATGCCCATCATGGAGATAATTGAAGTTTCTTTAAGTAGTGAAAGACGCTCATCATCTGACATGGCTTTAAGTTTGTTACCATATTCAACTACAAGTGCTTTGGCTGGCGGAATAAGGTAATCACCAGGGTATAAACCCTCTGGAACTTTACCAACATCATCGCCAAGCGCCTCAAGGTATCGATGGTAGAGCGAAGCTGCCAGAACACCGATTTGTCCGCCAGCATCATTAACATAATATTCTTTCGTGACATCAAAGCCCGCAAATTCAAGTAACTTGGCAAGTGCATCACCAACAACAGCACCACGACAATGCCCTACATGCATGGGGCCAGTCGGATTTGCAGAAACATATTCCACATTGACTTTCATACCGTCAGACACGAGACCTCGGCCATAATCCTTGCCAGTCATGAAAATGGTAGAAAGGTGTTCAATCCAAAACGCATCTGACAACTTCAAATTGATAAATCCAGGTCCTGCAATTGAAACTACAGAAACCTCATCCAGCTTTTCCAATCCATCAGCTATTACCTGAGCCAGCTCGCGTGGATTCTTACCAGCCGGTTTGGCCATGACCATTGCTGCATTTGTTGAGATATCGCCATGCGACGGATCACGCGGTGGCTCAGCCGAAATCCTACTCAGCATTTTTAAAGCATCATCATTTAGATCAATGTCTTGCAGTGTTTTTTTAATGTAACCTTCGAACTGAGTGAAAATATTCATTTTTTACTTTTCATTTGGAGTTTACAGAGCTTGAGCACCCTACTCTATTGCATCAAGGTGCCTAACCTAAATCGGGTGTTGCGTCAAACATGCGTTCATGTTCGGAAATTGCATAGCTATCAGTCATTCCGGCAATAAAATCAGCAATTGTACGCGGCCTGTCATTGGATTTCATTTTTACACTCAAGCGTTGCAAACCATTTGGCATATCACCCGTTTCGTTTAAATAAACATTAAACAGATTGCGAATAATAATTTCTGCCCCATCCCGCATCCTCATGACATCTGGCGAACGATACATTTTATCAAACAGGAAGCCTTTAATACCCTTTTCCCTGATTTTCATTCCGTCACTAAAACAAACAATGGTTTTACCGCAATTTCTTACATCCGATGCGCTAACAGGCTTCACTTCTGATAAGTTTGCCTTTGCATTGATAATTACATCTTCCACCATGGCTGTAATTTGCCGCCGTACAATCTCATGGCGAACACGATGGTCTTCAAGATCAGGATACTTATCATGTACAATGCGCAAAGCATCACCAGCAAGAGGAACCGCCCATAAATCATCCAAGGCAAATAGCCTGGCCCTTAAACCATCATCAAGATCATGTGCATTATAGGCGATATCATCGGCAACGGCTGCGCATTGTGCCTCAAGCCCTGCATGAGAACCAAGATCAAGCCCCCATAGCTCATTGAAATCAATAAATGTTTGGGGAACGTCTCCTACAACTGGGCCGTTGTGTTTGACCAATCCCTCAAGCGTTTCCCAGCATAGATTCAAGCCATCAAATTCCGCATACTGCTGCTCCAGCATTGTCACAATACGTAAAGACTGGGCATTATGATCAAAGCCACCATAACCATCCATTAATTCATCCAGAATATCCTCTCCCACATGGCCAAAAGGAGTATGTCCAAAGTCATGCGAGAGTGCCAAGGATTCTGCCAAATCCTCGTCAACCTGCAATGCACGCGCAAGTGATCTCGCTATTTGAGACACTTCAATGGAATGTGTTAGCCTTGTTCGATAGTGATCTCCCACATGATGTACAAAAACTTGTGTCTTGTGCTTCAACCGCCTAAATGCTGTAGAATGAATTATACGATCCCTGTCACGCTGAAACGCAGTTCTGGTCGGACTTTCCGGCTCTTGATAAAGGCGTCCCTTACTTTCAGATGCACGGCACGCATATGATGCAAGTCCGTCACGTCCAAAAGATGTTATATCAAGTGATTTCATTGGGCTTTGTCGAATCGGGAAAATAATTTACCAGTTATATATATAACGTAATATTGTATTTTATGACCCATGATACCATGTTAAAATAAGATTTATTCAAGGTTGGAATAGAACGATGAACGCACAAACACCTTCAAATTCAGTAACTGCTACAGAGTCAGCCCTTAAAAGAATTGCTGCGATCATCGAAAAAGACACTGACAATTCAGCACTTAGAATATCTGTAGAAGGCGGCGGATGCTCAGGTTTTTCATATCAATTTGATTTGGTAAACGAGGAAAACAATGATGATCTCGTTATTGAAGGACACAACGGCAAAATTTTAATCGATGAAATGTCATTGATTTATATGGGTGGCTCGGAAATCGATTTTGTTGACGATCTTATGGGTCAATCATTTCAAGTAAAAAACCCAAATGCCGTTGCATCGTGTGGTTGCGGGACAAGTTTTTCCGTCTAAATCGATATCAATCTAAAATTGATGCGGATAATCTTGACGTATAAAGCGCTGACTCCATTGCAATAATATGTGCTGCCCCGACAGGGAATTGATCTTTAAGCACTTCCATATATTGCTGAGTTACAAACCGACACACTGCTTATAAACATGGCAGTTTCACACGTCCGTAATTTGCATCCGCTTCCAGTTCATCAGAAAAATATTTTTCAACAAACAGCCAAGCCAGTTTTAAAAGTTCATGCAATTAAAGCTGTGCATATCAAGATCAATAGCTGCATCAAACACGAATAAAAGTTGAACTAATCATGACTTAATAACAGCTGATAAACATTTGCTCTGTTTTTCAAATATTTCCTATCAAGCAGCACGGGTTTGATGTATCAGATGTTATCGAAATGGGTAGGATAGTATGAAAATTGCAACCTGGAATATCAACGGAATTAAAGCGCGCCATGATAATTTAATCGAGTGGCTTAAACAGGAAGGCCCCGATATTGCATGTCTTCAAGAAATAAAGTCTGTTGATGAAAATTTTCCAAGAGATGAAATTGAGGGATTGGGATATAATCTGGAAACTCATGGCCAGAAAAGTTTCAATGGCGTGGCGCTTTTGTCAAAACTGCCATTTGATGAAGTAAACAGAGGCCTCCCTCTCCTACCATACAAGGACGATCCAGACGAACAGTCAAGGTTTATCGAAGGATTATTCAGCATTGATGGCGGAGCAATTAGAGTTGCATCCCTTTATCTACCAAACGGCAACCCCGTTGATACTGAAAAATTTCCCTACAAATTAAGGTGGATGGAACGCCTTGAAAAATGGGCCAAGGAAAAACTTGAGCAAGAAGAAGCATTTATCCTGGCAGGTGATTATAACGTAATCCCCATGCCAGAAGATTGTTATAATGAAAAAGCCTGGGAAGGTGATGCTCTTTACCGGCCAGAAAGCCGAACAGCTTTTAGACGGCTGTTAAACCTTGGACTGACAGAAGCTATTCGATCAACAAATGAAAATGATAGTACCTATACATTCTGGGACTATCAAGCAGGCGCATGGCCCAAGAACAATGGTATACGAATTGATCATTTATTAATGTCACCAGAAGCAGCTAAACTCCTTAGGGCTGCTGATATCGACAAGCATGTACGCGATTGGGAAAAACCATCGGATCACGTACCTGTATGGGTGGATATTGCGGCATGAAAACTTGTGGCATAAATCACATAAAATTTAGAGAATTTTATACATCATTCAGCTAATAAATTTGGCGTCAGAACCGAATCGACCTAGTTTGAGAAAAGCACATATGGATGGGGGCTACATTTTGAATTCACAGGCAAGACTATCAGAAAACATACTTGAGCTTGATGCTCGTGGTTGGGCAAAAGCGCTTGAAAAATACAAAACAGCAAATAACACCAAAGCCATTCGCGAAGTCCTGTTTAGTGCAGTACCTTTTGCAGTGATTTGGGCTGTTATGTACCAAACACTTAACTTTAGTTATTTGCTAACAGCCCTTTTGGCATTTCCTGCCGCAGGTTTTTTGGTTCGGATTTTTATTATCCAACATGATTGTGGTCATGGTTCGTTTTTTAGTAATCAAACAGCAAACCGGTGGCTTGGTCGGTTTTTAGGTATTTTAACAATTACCCCTTACGATTATTGGCAAAGAAGCCATGCCATCCATCACGCAAGCTCAGGAAATCTGGACCATCGTGGGATGGGTGATATCCAGACCCTTACAGTTGATGAATACAAATCAAAATCCAAGCTGGGTCGTATACTCTACCGTGTATATAGAAACCCGCTTGTCTTGTTCGTAATTGGCCCGGCATATGTATTTTTTCTTGAGCAACGCCTTCCAATCGGCATGATGAAAATTGGTTGGAAGCCTTGGCTCAGCACAATGCTAACCAATTTGGGCATTGTGTTTTATTCCCTTGTTTTAATATGGCTTGTAGGCTGGAAAGCATTCCTCGCCATTCAGGTTCCTGTAACCCTATTGGCTGCATCTTTTGGTGTCTGGTTGTTTTTTGTTCAACATCAATTTGAAAATACCAATTGGGATCGCACTCCGGAATGGGATCGCCGTGAATCAGCCTTACACGGCAGCTCACACTATGACCTCCCTGTGGTTTTGCGTTGGCTTAGCGGCAACATAGGCATTCATCATGTACACCATCTTTGCAGCCACATTCCGTTTTACAGGCTAACCGAAGTCATAAGGGATTTTCCCGAACTTAAAGACGTCAGCCGTATTACGCTTTGGGAGAGTTTCAAATGCGTGAAACTGGCTCTTTGGGATGAAAAAGAGTATCGTCTCTTGTCATTCAGGGACGCCCTCTCACCCGCTTGATTTGACAATCAGGCTGGTTATGCCAATTATATTACGTATGGTTCGTTTTATTCTTGTCTTTGGAATATCAATACTCGCAGCTCCTGCTTTCGCAGGCGAAGATTGTACTTGTAGCAACAAGGGCGCAAAGACACCTGAAGGACAAAAAGCCTGCATAAAAACCTCTAAGGGTATGCAAATGGCAGAATGTTCGCGCGTATTAAATAATACAAGCTGGAAACTTCTTGGAACGCCTTGTCCAACATCTGCGCTAGACATCAATAAAATTCAAACAAACTTCAATTTCCAGGAAGCTGTCAACACCGGAATAAAATTGCATCGTTTTCCGGAGTAAAACTGCATCACTATGGTTGCAGAGGGTTGTCCATGGGCCCGCATTGCGTAGTGCCTTCCACAGCGACGTAGCTATGCGGGGCTGTGGTCAAGCCGCTTG
>CALFBM010000177.1 GCA_937951645.1 uncultured Rhizobiaceae group bacterium | reverse complement strand
AGAAATTTTAAAATTGCCAATAACCAGCCCATGGTTCTGTTTGGCGGTATCAACGTCATAGAATCTCGCGATCTCGCAATGCAATCTGCTGAACACTACAAACAGATAACAGACAAGCTTGGCATTCCATATGTGTTCAAGGCTTCATTTGATAAGGCAAATCGATCTTCTATTCACTCTTTCCGCGGACCTGGTCTGGATGAAGGCTTGAAAATTCTTCAAGAGGTTAAAACGACATTTGATGTGCCAATTATTTCTGATGTTCATACTCCTGAACAAGCAGCGCCTGCTGCAGAAGTAATTGATATTATTCAACTCCCGGCATTTCTTGCTCGTCAAACGGATTTGGTTACTGCAATGGCCAAGACAGGTGCAATTATAAACGTAAAGAAACCCCAGTTTCTAAGCCCGCATCAAATGCACAATATTGTCAACAAGTTTCATGAAAACGGTAATGAGCGCATAATTCTGTGTGAGCGCGGAAGCAATTTTGGCTACGATAATCTGATAGTTGATATGCTTGGCTTTGGCGTGATAAAACAAACATGTGGTAATGCGCCGATTATCTTTGATGTTACTCACGCTTTACAAATGCGTGATGCGGGCTCTGCTGCATCTGGTGGCAGACGCGCACAGGTCACGGAACTTGCCCGCTCTGGTATGGCCATTGGTCTTGCAGGCCTGTTTTTGGAGTCACATCCAAACCCGGACGAAGCAAAATGTGATGGCCCTAGTGCATTGCCGCTTAATTTGCTTGAGGCATTTTTATCCCAAGTCAAAGTAATTGACGAAGCGGTAAAGGAAATGTCTCCCATAGAGGATGTAACCCAATGAAAATTCTATCATGCGATCTTTGCGACCAGGCATTTACAGCAGAAACATTTGAAGAATGGATGCAAGTCATGATGCCGCATTATATGACTGAACATGCAGATATTATGGAAGCCAATAAAAACAAAACCAAGGAAGATGGCGCCAAATGGATGGCTGAAAACCGTGCACGGTTTGATGCTGCATAAAGTGTTTTTATGCGGCTAAAAGCTAATCAAATTGCGCTGATTGTTGTATTAGCAATTGCTATCATTCTTTATTGGCAAAAATATCGCGATGTCTACAAAGACACAGGGCGCTTGCAAGTCAGTCAGCAAAATGGCGCGGTTATTTTATCCTGGGAGTCTACAATCGAAATTCCCATGGCGCGCCGCTTTGAAGAGGCTTACACTGAATGGGGCGGCAAGACTGAAAAATTCATTATCAATCTAGACTCTCGCGGCGGCTCATTGCGTGAAGGCCGACAAGTGATTGAGATAATCGACCGCATGAAAACAACACATTTGTTGGAAACAACGGTTGGAGATGGCGCTGTTTGTCTTTCCATGTGTGTACCAATCTATTTACATGGCGAACAACGCTCTGCAAGCAGTAACTCTCAATGGATGTTTCATGAGCCAAAAGCCTATGACTACATAACTGACAAACAAGCCGAAGAAAACGAATCTGATCGCCGGGCAGCAAGTAATCGTTTCTTTCAGAAGTATTTTGTAAATTCGGAAATGGATGCAAACTGGCGCGCCAATCTTCAAAAGGAATGGATAGGCAAAGATGTTTGGCGTACAGGAGAGCAGCTTGCGGATGAGGGTTCAAATATTATTTTGAACCTCTATTAAGTCTCATCCACGAATATTATCAATTCAGTCTTGATATCGTAATGACAAAACAGGTAGTTAAAGCCCATCAATTTAATTCTCCTTTAAAGGAAATACCTTCATGACTGCTATTATAGATATCAATGCCCGTGAAATTCTTGACTCAAGAGGCAATCCAACTGTGGAAGTTGACGTGTTGCTGGAAGATGGCTCCTTTGGTCGCGCAGCTGTGCCATCAGGCGCCTCCACTGGTGCACATGAGGCGGTTGAATTGCGCGATGGCGGTTCGCGTTATCTCGGTAAAGGTGTTTTGAAAGCTGTTGAAGCCGTCAACACGGAAATAATGGACGCAATCGGCGGGATGGATGCAGAAGACCAGCGTGTCCTTGACCATACAATGATTGCACTTGATGGAACAGCAAACAAGGCAAAGCTTGGTGCGAATGCTATTCTTGGTGTTTCATTAGCCATCTCAAAAGCAGCAGCCGACGCATCAGGCTTGCCGCTTTACCGTTATGTGGGTGGGCCGAATGCTTCTGTTTTGCCTGTGCCCATGATGAATATTATCAACGGTGGCGAGCATGCCGATAACCCAATTGATTTCCAGGAATTCATGATTATGCCAGTGGGTGCAGAAACCATGGGTGAGGCAGTTCGTATGGGTGCAGAAGTTTTTCATACTCTAAAGAAAGAACTGCAGTCGCAGGGCCATAACACAAATGTTGGCGATGAAGGCGGCTTTGCACCAAACATTGGCAGTGCGCCAGATGCTTTGGATTTTATCATGAAGTCAATTGAAAAAGCAGGTTTCAAACCGGGTGAAGATATGTATCTGGCGCTTGATTGTGCTTCTACCGAATTCTTCAAGGATGGAAATTATGTCCTTGCGGGTGAGGGAAGAACACTTGAGCCAGAAGCAATGGCTGCTTATCTTGCGGAGCTTGCTGCCAAATACCCAATTATTTCAATTGAAGATGGTATGGCAGAAGATGACTGGGATGGTTGGAAATCCTTGACTGACATGACTGGCAATAGCTGCCAGCTTGTTGGGGATGATTTGTTTGTAACAAACTCTGCACGTCTTGCAGATGGTATCAGAATGGGTGTTGCAAACTCAATATTGGTTAAAGTCAATCAAATCGGAACGCTGACAGAAACACTTGATGCTGTTGAGATGGCGCACAAGGCATCTTACACAGCCGTAATGTCCCACCGTTCTGGTGAAACAGAAGACTCTACAATTTCTGATCTTGCTGTTGCAACGAATTGCGGACAGATCAAGACAGGTTCATTGGCACGTTCTGACAGGTTGGCAAAATACAACCAGCTTTTGCGTATTGAGGAAGAGCTTGGTTCTGCGGCGCAATATGCAGGGCGTTCAATTCTTAAATAAAACACACTTTACGCTGCCCAAACGAACTGGGCAGCGTAAACGCTATATTAACGCAAGTGTCATAATTTTACACAAGTTGAGTATTGTATTGAGTAAAGTTTCAACCTGTGTCTACACGTCAAACCAAAAACTCGAATCTTCACAGGCTAGTGCTGCCTACGGTATGTGCTGTGCTTTCTTGCTATTTTGCCTATCATTCAATGATTGGAAAATACGGTTTGGACTCTTATAAGAAAACCTCTGAACAGGCCATACAGCTAGAGTATCGTTTGGCTGCGTTGCGCAATAAAAGCGAAGCACTCAAGTCTCGCGTAAGGCTTTTACTGGATGGTTCAATTGAGTATGACATGCTGGATGAGCAGGCGCGTTACCATCTTAATCTTATGCAGGATGATGAAATTGTAATTATGAAGATAGCAGATTAATTACGAAAAAGTGAATTAACATAAATCAAGTTAATTTTATATTTTTATAACAAAATCAACATTTTATCAAAAAAAAGATAAGTAGAAATACGGATTGTAATTTCTCTCCCAATAGTCATTATAGGTAAAAACAATGGAGAGTCCCAAATGGCATCCAAGCCCAGTACTTCTACAAAATCAAAATCAACGGTTCAAATGGCTCCCAAGCCATCCAGTTTCACCAAAGATGAAGAACTAAAAGCCTATTACGACATGCTCTTGATTCGTCGGTTTGAAGAAAAGGCCGGGCAACTTTATGGCATGGGTCATATTGGGGGTTTTTGTCACCTTTACATCGGCCAGGAAGCTGTCGTTACCGGCATGCAGATGGCGATCAAGGAAGGTGACCAGGTTATTACAGGCTACCGTGATCATGGACACATGCTTGCATGCGGCATGAACCCGGATGGCGTGATGGCAGAGCTTACGGGTCGCCAAAGCGGCTACTCAAAAGGCAAGGGCGGTTCCATGCACATGTTTTCAAAAGAGAAACAGTTTTATGGTGGTCATGGTATTGTAGGTGCTCAAGTTTCCCTGGGAACAGGCTTGGCTTTTGCCAACAAATATCGCGGCAATGATTCAATCAGCCTTGCATATTTTGGTGATGGCGCTTCCAACCAGGGTCAGGTTTATGAGAGTTTTAACATGGCGTCCCTCTGGGACTTGCCAGTCATTTACATCATTGAGAACAACCGTTATGCAATGGGCACAGCGGTTACGCGATCTTCTGCTCTAACAGATTTTTCACAACGCGGCGCTTCTTTTAAAATTCCGGGTATGAGTGTGGACGGGATGGATGTACGGGCAGTGAAAGCTGCTGGCGACCATGCGGTTAAATGGACACGCGGCGGCAAGGGGCCATTTATTCTGGAAATGGAAACCTATCGTTACAGGGGTCATTCCATGTCTGACCCTGCAAAATATCGCACAAAAGACGAAGTGCAAAAAATGAGGGCTGAACAAGACCCGATTGAACAAGTCAAGCAACGCATCCTTAAAAGCAAAATGTCGAGTGAAGACGAACTTAAAACAATAGATAAAGAAATTCGTGAGATTGTCGGAAAATCTGCCGAATTTGCGCAAGCAGCGCCACTGCCTGATGCAAGTGAACTTTATACTGATATTCTGGTAGGAGCATAATCAATGGCTATTGAAATTTTGATGCCAGCCCTTTCTCCGACCATGGAAGAAGGCAACCTCGCAAAATGGCTCGTAAAGGAAGGCGATAGTGTATCCGCAGGTGATATCATTGCTGAAATTGAAACTGACAAGGCGACCATGGAGGTTGAAGCAGTTGATGAAGGTGTTATTGCCAGGATTGCAGTTGCCGAGGGTGCACAGGGCGTAAAGGTCAATGAAGTCATCGCTGTTCTTGCTGAAGAAGGTGAAGACGCATCGAAAGTCGAGACTTTGCCAACACCTGTTGAGAGCATTACTGCCACAGAAGAAAAACAAGAAGCAGAAGCACCAAAGGTTGAGCCTGCTACTGCATCTGTTTCTGCACCGGTAATGGAAGTTGCAAACGACCCTGACGTACCTGCAGGAACAGCAATGACTTCTATAACTGTCCGTGAGGCGCTTAATTCTGCAATGGCAGAGGAAATGCGCAAGGACGAAGATGTGTTTATCATCGGTGAAGAAGTTGCTGAATATCAGGGTGCTTACAAAATCACCCAAAACCTGCTTCAGGAATTTGGTGACAAACGTGTTGTTGATACGCCAATTACCGAGCACGGTTTTGCAGGCATAGCGGTTGGTGCTGCAATGTCGGGCTTAAAACCCATTGTCGAGTTTATGACGTTCAACTTTGCCATGCAGGCGATTGACCAGATTATCAATTCAGCTGCCAAAACACTTTATATGTCAGGCGGACAGATGGGAGCACCCATGGTATTTCGTGGTCCCAACGGTGCAGCAGCGCGTGTCGGTGCACAGCACTCACAATGTTACGCAGCCTGGTACAGCCATATTCCTGGCTTGAAAGTCATCGCACCATACTCTGCATCTGACGCAAAAGGCTTGCTCAAGGCAGCAATACGCGATCCAAATCCGGTTATATTCCTCGAAAACGAAATCCTCTATGGCCAATCGTTCGATGTGCCGGATGTTGAAGACCACGTTTTGCCGATTGGTAAAGCGCGAATTCACAAGGAAGGAACAGATGTAACGATCGTTTCATTCAGCATAGGCATGAAATATTCAATTCAGGCGGCTGAAATTCTTGAGGCAGAAGGCATTAGTGTTGAGATTATTGATTTGCGCACAATCCGCCCGTTGGATATGGAAACCATTCTGACATCGGTCAAAAAGACTAATCGTCTGGTAACTGTAGAAGAAGGCTTCCCGCAATCATCCGTGGGTTGTCATATTGCCAGCCAGGTAATGCAGCAGGCATTCGATTACCTCGATGCACCGGTTATCACAATAGCTGGCAAGGACGTACCAATGCCATATGCAGAGAACCTGGAAAAGCTCGCATTGCCAAATGTTGATGAGGTTGTGCAAGCTGTAAAACAGGTAACGTATAAATAAATGCAGCGGCTTGATCTCAAATCCTTGCGTTATGATAAATTGGGGCGTTCCGTTCTGATTGATGGGCGCAAGGTGACAGTTGAGATCAGTCACGAAGCCTTGGAAGCGCTTTTTAATCGGGAGCTGACTTGCGATGAGGCGGTTCTCAAGGTTGCAGAAGAACAAAAGCGCTTGACCAGGCTGGCCGAATGGGTGCCAGCTGATGATGGTAAGATACATATTACGACACACATGCTTATGAATGATGGTGTGTTTGCGAGTGGAGAAGCACAAGATGCCAATTGATATTACAATGCCCGCCCTGTCACCAACCATGGAAGAAGGCAATCTTGCCAAATGGCACGTAAAAGAGGGCGATAGCGTTTCAGCAGGTGATGTTATTGCCGAAATTGAAACCGATAAGGCCACCATGGAAGTTGAGGCGGTTGATGAAGGTACAATCGCAAAAATTGCTGTGGCTGAAGGCACACAAGGCGTGAAAGTAAATGCGGTGATTGCTGTTCTTGTAGAAGAAGGCGAAGACGCAAGTGCTGTTGATGTAAAGGCTGATGTACCTTCGCCCAAGACTGAAGAAGAAAAACCCGTAGAGGTAGAAAAAGCAGTTGCTCCTGAACCTGCGGCAGAAGCGCCGAAACCTGCATCAGTCGCACCGAAAATGGAAGGCGAGCGCATTTTTGCTTCGCCGCTTGCAAGACGGATTGCAGAACAAAACAATGTTGATCTTGCATCTATAAGTGGTTCAGGCCCGCGCGGACGTATCATAAAGGCTGATGTTGAAGGCAAAAGCGGTTCAGCACAAACAGCAGCACCCAAGGCAGATTCGCCAACGACAACAGGTTCAATGGCGTCAGCAATGCCAGACGAGCAGGTTTTGGCATTTTATGAGGAAGGCAAATATGAAATTCTTCCGCATAACAGCATGCGCCGCATTATTGCGTCGCGTTTAACAGAGTCTTCGCAAACAATTCCGTCTTATTTCTTGTCGATGGATTGTGAACTGGATGAACTTCTTGCATTGCGCAAAGAGATTAATACTTCTGCACCTGTTGATGAAGATGAAAAACCGGCTTTCAAAATTTCAGTCAATGATTTCATTATCAAGGCCATGGCATTGGCACTTCGCGATGTTCCAATGGCAAATGCTTCTTGGACATCGGATGCGCGCATTTTACATAAACATGCAGACGTTGGTGTTGCCGTTGCAATTCCTGATGGTTTGATTACCCCAATCGTTCGTCAGGCAGAACTCAAGACAATTTCTGCAATTTCCATTGAAATGAAGGATCTGGCAAAACGCTCGCGAGATATGAAGCTTGCGCCGCATGAATTCCAGGGAGGCTCTACAGCCGTTTCAAATCTTGGCATGTTTGGTGTTTCCAATTTTACATCCATCATCAACCCGCCACAGGCATCAATCATTTCAATTGGTGCAGGCGAGAAAAGACCGGTTGTCAAAGATGGCGCATTGGCCGTTGCAACGGTAATGACTGTATCATTTGCTTTTGATCACCGTGTTATTGATGGCGCGTTAGGCGCGCAACTGGGCGTTGCATTTAAAAATTATATTGAAAACCCGATGAGTATGTTGGTTTAATTTTGCTCGGATTGATTGATCTGCTCAACAGATGGCACCTGTTTCGATTTAAGATAATCAGCAATGTCTTGACCAAAACGAGCCATGCCAAGTGCAATAATAAGGGCGTAGACGACATTGGTCGCAGCCTTTATCCAGCGAAGCGTAAAAATTTGTGTAAACGAACGAAGCAAAAGCAAAGCCATAACTCCAAGGCCTGGGCCTTTTACAATCCATGGCAGTTCAGAAATATGTGTAATAAGGTAGTCAACAATATCCAAGGGACACAATCTCCAAAGTCTCTTTCCATTGTCTTATCTGATTCTGGCAAGGATTGGGCAGGGTGTTTTAATGTCTGATATTTCAATTCGCCCAGCCACACGACAAGACGCAGCAGATCTGGCTATTTTGGATAACCTTGCAGGCCATGGCATTCCATTGATGTTCTGGCGTGAGTTGACCGAAAATGATCTAATAGAAGATGCCCTTGCATTAGGTCGTGACCGTCTTGCTGATGATGATGAGTTCTATAACTGGAAGAAAGCTCGCATTGCCACGCAAGACAGCTTAACCGTTGGAATGTCTGTTTGTTATCTCATGCCAGAGCCGGATGAGGAATCTGAAACGATCAAGCAAAACAACAAGGCGTTCCGACCTGTCTTCGAACTTTATGACGAATGTACTGGCCATTGGTTTATTGATGCGCTTGCGGTTTATCCATCCGCTCAAGGCAAGGGTATTGGCAGACTTTTGTTTGATGATGCAATTGCAAAAGGAAAAGACAGAGCTGCAAAAACCATGAGCCTTGTGGTGGAAGACACGAATGAAGTCGCTTGCGCGCTATATCGAGCCTATGGGTTTGAAGTTGTAAATCAGCGTGAATTTGTGTCGTTCGAGGGCGCAAGAGAAATCAATGAATGGCTTTTGATGTCGAAGGATATCGCATGAAAACCATTCTTGTTTATGGAGATAGCCTTACATGGGGTTCAGTCCCCGGAGAACCCAGGCGGCATGATAGAAAGGTTCGCTGGCCCAATGTCATGTCCAATCAGCTTGGGCAGGAGTATGAAATAATTACGGATGGTCTGCGTGGGCGCTTGACTGCCTATGATGAGCACCTTTCAGACAGTAACCGAAATGCAAGCCAGACACTTCCAACAGCACTTTATTCACATGCCCCCTTGGATTTGGTTATTTTAATGCTTGGGACAAACGATATGCAACCACACATTGCTGGTACTTCGATTGCTGCAATGCAGGGCATGAGGAGATTGGTAACAATCGTGCAAAACCATGTTGCAGGGCCGGATATTCCAAACCCTGAAATCTTGATTGTTGCACCACCAAGGCTATGTAAAACGCATGATGAATTTTACACAGGCTTTTTTGAGGGAACGATAGAACAGTCATACAAGCTGGCTGAATATTTCAGTCAAATAGCGCAGGAAAAAGAATGTCGCTTTTTTGATGCAGGAACGGTTGCACAAACGTCAGCCATAGACGGCGTGCATCTTGATACACAAAATACCATCAACATAGGCAAGGCGCTTGCGCCAATTGTCAAAGAAATTTTGAAATGAAACTCATCCGGGTTTAAGGAGAAGGCAAGTGGCCAATTCATATGATGTAATTATTATCGGTTCAGGACCAGGTGGTTATGTAACAGCCATTAGAGCTGCCCAATTGGGTTTGAAAGCAGCCGTTGTTGAGCGAGAGCACCTTGGTGGTATCTGCCTTAATTGGGGTTGCATACCAACAAAGGCACTTTTACGCACAGCCGAGATTTATCATTATATGCAACATGCACAAGATTATGGTTTGTCGGCTGAAAAAGTAGGCTATGACCCTGCAGCAATTGTGAAGCGCTCACGCGGGATTTCTGCCCAGTTAAATGGTGGTGTTGGACATTTGCTCAAGAAAAACAAGGTTGATGTCATTTGGGGGGAAGCCAAAATTTCCAAGGTTGGAGAGGTGGTTGTTTCCAAGCCTTCTAAACCCGTGGTCGAGCCACAAAACCCTATTCCAAAAAATCTGCTGGGTGAGGGTACCTATCAGGCAAAACATATTATTCTGGCAACCGGTGCACGCCCTCGCGTTATTCCAGGCATTGAGCCTGATGGTGATAAGATATGGACTTACTTTGAAGCCATGGTTCCTGAAACCATGCCAAAGTCCATGGTTGTAATGGGATCTGGTGCAATTGGCATCGAGTTTGCGTCTTTTTATAACGCCATGGGGGTGGATGTAACAGTTGTAGAACTCATGGACCGAGTTGTGCCAGTGGAAGATGAGGAAATTTCTGCCATTGCTCAAAAGCGGTTTGAAAAAGCTGGCATTAAAATTCTGACAGGTTCAAAAGTCGCCAAGGTTGAAAAAACCAAAAATGGCATAATTGCCCATGTTGAAGACGCAAAAGGCGAAACGCAGAAGCTTGAAGCTGAAAAACTTATCTCCGCCATTGGTGTTGTTGGTAATATTGAAAGCCTTGGACTTGAGGAACTGGGTGTCAAAACAGAGCGTGGTTGCGTTGTGATTGATGAAGTTAGCCGCACAAATGTCAACGGAATTTATGCAATTGGTGATGTGGCCGGCCCGCCTATGCTTGCGCACAAGGCCGAGCATGAAGGTGTTATCTGTGTTGAAGCCATTGCGGGTAAAAATCCTCATCACATGGACAAGTCAAAAATTCCGGGCTGCACATATTGCCATCCACAAATTGCATCTGTTGGCATGACAGAAGCAAAAGCCAAGGAAGCCGGCTACGAACTCAAGATTGGTCGCTTTCCGTTTCTTGGCAACGGCAAGGCAATTGCACTAGGAGAGCCTGACGGGCTTGTTAAAACAATCTTTGACAAAAAAACAGGCCAGCTTCTGGGTGCTCACATGATTGGACATGAAGTAACCGAACTCATTCAGGGGTATATGGTGGCGATGAACCTTGAAACGACGGAAGAAGAATTAATCAACGCAGTCTTCCCGCATCCAACATTGTCAGAAATGATGCATGAAAGCGTTTTGGATGCCTATGGACGTGTTGTGCATATGTAAACCAACAAAAATAACAAGTGAAATTATAACAAACATACATTAGATAGAACGCATGGTAACTGTATTAGACACAACAAAATCTGTGATTAGGCATCCTGAGAAGGTTCACAAGCCAGAAAATCCGATCAAGAAAAAACCGGACTGGATTCGTGTAAAAGCGGGTGGGTCTCCTGTCTATGAAGAGACTGCAAAAATCATCAAGGACAATAACCTTGTAACAGTATGCAGTGAGGCCGGATGTCCAAACATAGGTGAGTGTTGGTCAAAAAAACATGCCACCATGATGATCATGGGGGACACTTGTACGCGTGCATGTGCGTTCTGCAATGTAAAAACAGGCATTCCAGCGCCGCTCGATGTTAAGGAACCTGAAAATGTCGCCAATGCGGTTGCAAAGCTGGGGCTTAATCATGTCGTTATTACTTCTGTTGACCGTGATGATCTGAATGATGGTGGCGCACAGCATTTTGTAGAAACCATTCAAGCCATTCGGGAAACATCACCCAATACAACAATTGAAATTCTGACACCAGACTTCCTGCGCAAGGAAGGCGCAATTGAAAAAGTAGCACTGGCAAAGCCAGATGTGTTTAATCACAACCTTGAAACAGTTCCTTCAAAATACTTGAAGGTAAGGCCTGGCGCGCGTTATTTTCATTCGATCAGGCTTTTGCAAATGGTCAAAGAAGTTGATCCAACGATTTTCACAAAATCAGGCATTATGGTTGGGTTTGGTGAGCAGCGTAATGAAGTCTTGCAGCTTATGGATGATCTGCGCTCTGCTGATGTTGATTTCATTACCATTGGCCAATATTTGCAACCAACATCCCATCATCATGAGTTGATAGAGTTTGTAACGCCAGAACAGTTTAAATCTTATGAGACAACCGCCTATGCCAAAGGTTTTTCCATGGTATCATCAACCCCGCTAACACGATCATCACACCATGCGGGCGAAGACTTTGCAAAACTCAAAGCTGCAAGAGAAACAGCAAACTAAACATGCCTAAACTGGACAAGCAACACATCGTCAATCACTCGGCTGAAGATATGTTCAAGCTTGTTTGTGATGTGAAAAACTATCCCAAATTTGTGCCACTATGCCAATCCCTGAATGTAAAATCATGTAAAGAGCGGAATGGTAAAACACTTATGATGGCCGATATGACGATGGCCTATAAAATGCTAAGCGAAACCTTCACGACACAAGTTCTTATGAACCCTGAGACCATGACCATTGATGTTAAATACATTGAAGGCCCGTTTAAGCATTTGGATAATCAATGGAAATTCAAAGACCTGGACGAAGGTCGGTGCGAAGTCTCATTCTTGCTCGATTATGAATTGAGAAGCAAAATGCTTGCTATGGCAGCGGGCGCCGTTTTTGATATGGCATTTGGCAAGTTTGTGGATGCTTTTGAAAAGCGGGCAGATGAAGTTTACAAATAAGTTCTTTTTATACTCAAAAAACAGCAGACATCATATCAACAACCAGAGCATCTTTTTCAGATACGTTCTTGGCGACAATAGTAGTGGATTTTGGTGCGGTCTTTTCTACAGCAGGTTTTGCAGATAAAACTGACAGACAGGATTTTGCAATTTTTTTAAACATATTATTTCCAACCATAAAACAATCTACGCAAAAACAATTAAATCCAAATGATTAAAATACTTCTAAGGTAATTATTGTTTTAGTAAAATTTTAATGAGGTGTGATTTTGATTCGAATTTGGGTTGGATGCTTATCCTTCTGCTTCGTCCAAACCGTAGCCTAGCAACATTTCCAGAGCCTCTTTGATTGTTTCACGACGCACTTCATCGCGGTTCATGTCCGTAAAATTGAAATCTTCAACGAATGCACCTTCTTCTTCGCTGGTAGCAACAGCAATATAAACAAGACCAACCGGTTTTGTTTCATTTCCCCCACCTGGGCCTGCAATTCCAGTAACAGCAACGGCGGCATTCGAGCCTGATTGCCTGATTGCACCAATTGCCATTTCAGAGGCAACTTGTGCAGAAACAGCACCATGCTCATCAATCAAATTCTTTTTGACTCCAAGCATTTCAATCTTTGCTTCATTAGAATAGGTAATAAACCCACGATTAAATACGCTGGATGAGCCGGAAACCGACGTTATACATCCGCCAATAAGACCGCCAGTGCATGATTCAGCCGTAGCAATGGTTGCGCCAGCTTCATCAAACTCTTTAATGACTTGTGCTGCAATTGTTATAAGTTCTTCATCAAACATTTTTCATTATCCCAAATGAAACGCTAGCCGTGGCAATGGCAGCAATACCTTCTTCACGGCCAATAAATCCAATCTTCTCATTCGTGGTAGCCTTGACGGAAACACGCGCAATTTCAACGCCACATATTTGAGAAACTCTCTCACGCATTATATCACGGTGAATACCAATTTTTGGTGCTTCGCAAATAATAGTAACATCCATATTGGCAATGACACCACCAGCTTCACGCACCAGTTTGACTGCATGCTGAATAAAACGATCAGAACTGGCACCCCTCCATTTCGGATCACTGGGCGGAAAATGAGAGCCTATGTCACCGGCGCCAAGGGTTCCAAGCAATGCATCGGTCAGGGCGTGAAGCCCAACATCCGCATCCGAATGTCCTTGCAAACTTTGCGTATGCGGAATTTCCACACCACAAAGGATTACGCTATTACCAGCCCCAAGGGTATGAACATCATAGCCACTACCTGTTCTAACGTCGGCTACCGCAGTCATCATTGATAGTTTTTCCTCAGCTGCATGAAAATCTTGCATCGTTGTAATTTTAAAGTTATCCGCATTTCCCTCAACCAGCTTCACTTTCATGCCAGAGCTTTCTGCAACAGCCGCATCATCAGTAAATTCATGCGTATCAGTTTGTGAGGCGAGGCTATGTGCTTCATAAATTTCATTTAGCACAAAACCTTGAGGTGTTTGTGCGAGATAAAGGTTTTTTCTGGAAACAGTATTAAGAACAGTGCCATCTGCATCAGCAGTTTTTATGGTATCTGCAATTGCATTTGCGGGTAGGGCGCCGATACCTTTCTCAATACCGGATAATACATTGGTAATCGTATCTTGCGATACAAAAGGCCGGGCAGCATCGTGAATTAATACTTTGAGATATTCACTACCATGAACCGCATCAACACCAGCTTTGCAGCTTTCCTGTCGTGTAGCACCGCCGATAACAGGTGGAAGTAATTTTGGGTTGGTTTTGACAGCATTTTCATACAATGAGTGATCATCCTCATGAATAACAACCTGAATTGCATCAATATCCGAATGTTCCAAAAAACAGTTGATTGTGTGTTGCAGAACTGAAAGACCTGCTAACAAACGATATTGCTTGGGGCCTGCTTTTATACCCAATCGTTCACCGCGTCCTGCAGCAACTATAACGACAACATTTTTAGTCAAATCATTCCTCATGTATTCTTTTTTTGTCACGGGCAAAAATGGCAATCAAGCTTGTTCATGGTCTAATATTTGTATAAAGACAACCATGAAAACTGCCCATATTTTGTGCAGTTCCATTAAGGTTACAATATTTTGCCTGATTTATTAGCAGATAACATGGGAAAGCCCCTTTCAATGGGGGGAATGGAATTGCCTAATCGGGCATTCCTTGCTCCCATGTCTGGCGTTACAGACTTGCCTTTTAGAAAATTGGCACATCAATACGGAGCAGGACTTGTGGTATCCGAGATGATTGCCAGTGAGGCTTTTCTTACTGGTCAGGCCGAGATGCAGCTCAAGGTATTATCGGGTGGAATTTCTCCGCACATGGTTCAGCTTGCAGGACGCGAAGCAATCTGGATGGCAAAAGCAGCCCTTGCTGCCGAAGATTGTGGTGCGGATATTATCGACATAAACATGGGCTGCCCTGCAAAGCGTGTAACAACAGGTTATTCAGGTTCTGCACTCATGCGTGATTTGGATCATGCACTGAGTTTGATTGATGCGGTCGTAGCAGCAGTAAAAATTCCTGTAACACTAAAAATGCGGCTTGGTTGGGATGATACTTCACTCAATGCTTCTGAACTTGCAAAAAGAGCGCAAGATGCCGGTGTTCAAATGATTACTGTTCATGGGCGAACCAGGTGCCAGTTTTACAAGGGCCAAGCCAATTGGTCTGCTGTACGTAAAGTCAAAGAAGCAATCAACATACCGCTTGTTGTGAATGGTGATATTACAAGCCGATCAACGGCAGAAGAAGCTATGGAAAAGTCAGGTGCTGATGCAGTGATGATTGGCCGTGGGGCTTATGGGGCACCGTGGTTACCTGCGCACATTGCAGGCGTATTAAGTAGCAAACAAGCTCATCAATTAAAAACAAATTGGCAGGCGATCGTCAATCATCATGAAGCGATGCTTTCATTTTATGGTTTGGAGTCCGGTATCAGGCAAGCACGCAAGCATCTTGGCTGGTACATGGACAATCTCAATCTTCCAAAATCTGCAGGTGATCAGAAAAAAATCATTATGACTTCTTTTCAACCAGCAGAAATTTATCATGCCCTGGAGCAGGTTTTTGCAATGCATGAAGAATGCATGGATTTATCAGGAATCGCGGCATGAAGAGCGATTTATCTCTGGATTTGGATTTGAATCTGGTGCTCGACAGTTTGCCTCAAGCAGTTCTGGTAACGAATAAAACAAACGCAATTCTTTATGCCAATATGGCGGCAGAAACAGTATTTCGTGCATCCTCTTCTTATTTGCTGAAGCATAACATGGAAAAAATTGTACCCTTTGGCAGCCCGGTTCTGGGACTTGCAGAACAGGTTATGAGCAAACGTACACCTATAAATGAATATCAAATTGATATTTCATCACCAAGAACAGGCGAAGGTAAAATTGTAGATGTTTATGCAGCTCCATTAGCGGATAATTCGCCTTTTGCAATTCTTGTTTTCCGCGAGAGAGGCATGGCAGACAGAATTGACAGACAATTAAGTCATAGAAGTGCCGCGCGATCTGTTACGGGGCTTGCAGCAATGTTGGCACATGAAATTAAAAATCCGCTCTCAGGCATTAGAGGGGCAGCACAACTTTTGGAAAGTGTCGTTGGATCTGATGACAAAGAACTCGCTCAACTGATTACAACTGAAACCGACCGTATTGTAAAAATTGTAGACCGCATGGAAGTCTTTTCAGACGAGAGCCCTGTTGAGCATGCACCTGTGAACATGCACTCAATTTTGGGACATGTAAGAAGGATTGCTGAAAACGGTTTTGCAAGTAACCTGAAAATTATTGAACAATATGATCCTTCTCTGCCTGATGTTTCAGGTTCAAGCGATCAACTTATCCAGGTTTTTTTAAACCTGATCAAGAATGCATCAGAAGCTCTTGTTGATACTACGGATGGTGAAATCATACTCTCATCGGCGTATCGCTCTGGCATCAAGATTGCTTCACCAGGTTCAGGCGAGCGCGCTGCGTTACCATTGGAATTTAGTGTTAGTGATAATGGCAATGGAATTCCGGAAGAGATTCGTTCTCATATTTTTGAACCGTTTGTGACGACACGTATTAACGGTTCCGGTCTGGGGCTGGCATTGGTTGCAAAAACAATAGGCCGTCATGGCGGTATCATTGAGTGCAATAGTATTGAAGGACAGGGGACAGTATTCAAAATTTTGCTTCCGGCATGGAAAGAGAAAGAAATAACAACAACCGGCTTGGAGGAAACCAATCATGTCTAAGGGAGTTGTTCTTGTTGCAGATGATGATAATGCCATACGAACTGTTTTAAATCAGGCACTAAAGCGTGCAGGCTTTGATGTCCGTATTACCTCAAATTTCTCAACGCTTATGCAGTGGGTAAGTAATGGTGACGGCGATTGCGTGGTTTCAGATGTCATTATGCCAGATGGCGATGCGTTTGAAATCTTGCCAAAAATTCAAGGCATGCGTTCAGACTTGCCGGTGATTTTAATAAGTGCCCAAAACACTTTTATGACGGCATTAAAGGCGCAAGAAGCAGGTGCATATGAATATTTGCCAAAGCCGTTTGATTTGGACACGCTGACCCAAATTACACAACGTGCCATCTCTGAGCCCAAAGATAACCGGTCCACCCAGAGCATGGAAGACTACAATCAAAACATGCCTTTGGTTGGTCGCTCAGCTTCCATGCAAGAGATCTACCGTTCTATTGCAAGACTTATGCATTCGGATTTACCTGTTTTATTATCAGGTGAAACAGGTACAGGAAAACGCCTTACTGCGCGTATTCTCCATGATTTTGGCAATCGCAAGCAAAATCCGTTTGTTGCAATAAATCTGGCGACCTTGCCTGAAGATCTGGTTGGAGGAGAATTGTTCGGCCATTTTGATGAAACAGGTGATTCCGAACTTGGAAAAATCAGAAAAGCAGATGGTGGAACATTATATCTTGATGAAATCAATGAACTGCCGATGTCTGCACAGACAAGGTTGTTGCGAGTATTGCTTGATAGTGAATTTACACCTGTCGGCTCAGCAATACCGCTTCGCGTTGATGTTAGAATAATAGCATCCGCGACCAAAAACATGGCTGATTTAATTGCGCAGGGAAAGTTCCGTGAAGATCTCTATTACAGATTAAACGTGGTTCCAATTAATCTGCCATCTTTAAAAAACAGGAGTGAAGATATTCCAGACTTGGCCAGGCACTTTTTGAAGATTTCACAAAATGAAGGAGCGCAAGCACGCCACCTTGAAGCTGATGCAATATCGGTTTTGAAAGATCATTCCTGGCCTGGCAATATTAGAGAACTTGAAAATCTCATACGCAGAATTTGCATTCTCTATCCCCAGGAAACCATCACATCAACCATTGTAAAAACTGAAATTCGTAACAGTGGCTATTTCAAAAAAGGACTGGAAGCTGCAAGCAATACAGGTTTTCAGAATATCAAGGCTGCAACAGAATATTTTATTACTCGATATTTCGAAGAATATGCGGAAGGTTTGCCGCCAGAGGGTGTTTACCAAAGGTTTCTGCAAGAGTTTGAATATCCATTGATTACCAACACGCTTGCAGCTTGCAATGGTAATCAGATCAAGGCCGCGAAGATATTGGGTTTGAATCGCAATACGCTTCGCAAAAAAATCCAGCTACACGGAATCAAGATTATTCGCACAGCCAAATAACATCAAATATTCAGTGTTTCATTTATGCCACATTTGTGTTGCGGAATTGCCACGTATTTGGAATAATAAAACAGATAGAATAGAATCTTAAAACCTTGAAAGTTATGAGAACTTGAGCGTCGTGAACGAAACAAATTCTGAAACCATTGCTTTAGATTCTATCGCTGGCACAGCTGTTGAAAGTTTATCTGCCAAACAGGAATTATTTGATACAACAAGAACCTCTCGAAGTCGTGTTATTGGTCTTGTCACAGTAATAGCACTCTTGATTACCGGCAGCTTGACCTTTAGCCTTTTGATTGGCTTTACGCCCATAATACCTGACCAAACGATGGTCTTGATTGCAGCAGCCATCAACGGCTTTCTTATCCTTGTTTTGATATTTCTGATTGGCAAGGAAATTATCAAGATCATACGCTCCAGAAGAAAAGGCCGTGCTGCTTCAAGGCTTCATGTCCGTATTATCGGGCTTTTTTGTCTTGTTGCAGCATTCCCAGCCATTCTGGTTGCAATTGTAGCTGGTATCACGCTTGATTTGGGGCTTGATCGGTGGTTTGAAATAAGAACCAAGAAAATCATTGAATCATCGGTTAGTATCGCGCGTGCATATCAAAATGAAAGTACACGCGTTTTAATGGGCAATACACTTTCAATGGCTGCCAATCTTGATAGAAACAGAAGACTTTATATTCTTGATCGTGAGCGCTTCATTCAACTCTTTACACTGGAAGCCAAGGGGCGTGGTTTGATTGCAGCAACCTTGGTAAAAGAAGATGGCTCCGAACTTTTGGCTTCTGATCTGGAAACTGAAATCCAAATCCCACCTATTCCGACTGTAGCACTTGAACTTGCAAAAGGGGGCGATCCTGTTCCTATTCCACCAGGAAACACCAACTTGATTGGTGCGGTTTTTAAAATGCAGGATATTCCAAACGCATATCTTTATACGGTTATAGCAATACCCAAGGCCGTGATTGAAGCTCTGCGTGATACGGAATTTAACAGTGCTGATTACAACGCACTTGAACAAAATCGGCTACCTTTCCAATTAGCCTTTGCAATTTTGTATCTAGGGGTATGTCTAATCGTGTTGCTTTGCGCAATCTGGATGGGGATCAGCGTGGCCACCAGAATTGTAACGCCAATTCGCAGACTGATGTATGCCGCCAAAGAAGTGAGTGATGGTAATCTGGATATCAAGGTTGATACCAACCAGTCAGAAGGCGATCTGCAATTCCTGAGCCAAACCTTCAATGTCATGTTGGCAGATTTGAAAACGCAGCAATCAGACCTGGTTGATGCAAAAGAACTTATGGATCAGCGAGCAAGGTTCATTGAAGCTGTTTTATCAGGTGTCAGCGCTGCAGTTATTGGTTTGGATGCTAACGGAAAAATTACAATTGCCAATAAATATGCACTGCCCATCCTGGGATTTGATTCCAATGACGGTTTAAAAGGCAGTCCAAAACTTTCAGACAGGGTGCCAGAGTTAAGCCAGGTATTTGAAGCAGCCGTTGCATCCGGAAAGCCACAGTACCACGAACAAATTACGATCATGAAAGAGGGGCGGGAAAGAACCCTCAATGTACAGGTAACGGTTGAAGAAGAGGAAACTCCTACACATTCATTTGTTCTGACACTGGATGATATTACCGATCTTGTGTCTGCACAACGCAATACAGCCTGGGCTGATGTTGCACGCAGAATTGCGCATGAAATCAAAAATCCGCTGACACCCATTCAACTTTCTGCTGAACGCATCAAAAGACGCTATGGAAAGCATATCACTGAAGATCGGGAAGTCTTTGATCAATGTACAGATACTATTATCCGTCAGGTTGGCGATATCGGGAAAATGGTAGACGAGTTTTCTTCCTTTGCCAGAATGCCAGTACCTGAAATGTCAAAGGCCAACATCAAGAAAACCATAAGAGAAACCGTTTTCCTGCAAAAAGTCGGTTACCCGGATATCGAGTTTTCAATAGAGACCGACAAAGGCCCATTGGAAATGATTTTTGATAACCGTATGCTTTCGCAGGGTTTAATCAATGTTATCAAAAATGCTGCAGAGGCAATTGAAGCTTATCCGGGGGATGATGAATTCAAAGGCAAAATTATTGTTCGTGTGAATCAAGAAGATCACAATGTAGTCATTGATGTGATTGATAACGGCAAGGGATTACCTGAAACCAATCGCCAACGTTTATTGGAGCCTTATATGACCACACGGGAAAAAGGCACTGGATTGGGTTTGGCAATTGTAAGAAAAATTGCAGAAGACCATGGTGGTACAATTGAGCTTATGGATGCGCCGCAAGTAGCACAAGGTGGTCACGGAGCCATGATGCGTTTTGTCTTGCCAATCAATGAAGAAGAAAATTCAAACGACGCGTCTAACGAGGCGCGGAATAAAATTGAGGAGGATGTTTAATCATGGCAACTGATATTCTTGTCGTCGATGATGAAACAGATATTAGGGAGCTGGTTGCAGGAATTCTTGAAGATGAGGGGCATGGTACAAGAACGGCTGGTGATAGCGATAGTGCACTGGCAGCCATCCAAAACCGTCGTCCAACCATGATATTCTTGGATATATGGCTACAAGGCTCAAGGCTTGACGGTTTGGAATTACTGGATGAAATCATGTTAATTCACCCGGATATACCAATTGTAATGATATCAGGTCACGGTAATGTGGAAACTGCAGTATCAGCAATTAAACGGGGGGCTTATGATTATATTGAAAAACCGTTTAAGGCCGACAAGCTCATCCTTACTGCTGCGCGTGCACTTGAAACATCAAATCTAAAAAAACAGGTTAAAGAGCTAAAAGAAAAAACACCAGATATGCCTGAACTGATTGGTAGTTCAGCAGCAATGCAGCAGTTAAAACAAACCATCGAACGTGTTGCACCCAGCAATTCAAGAATAATGGTTTCCGGAGCATCTGGGAGTGGTAAAGAACTTGTTGCAAGAACCATTCATTCAAATTCAAACAGAAGTGATGGGCCGTTTATTCCTCTGAATGCTGCAACCATAACAGCTGACAAAATGGAAATTGAACTTTTTGGCACAGAAGCAAATGGCACTGAAGCGCGTAAGGTTGGTGCTCTTGAAGAAGCACACGGCGGCACTCTTTATATTGATGAAATTGCAGATATGCCATGGGATACGCAAAGTAGAATACTGCGCGTATTGGTTGAACAGCAATTTACGAGGGTAGGGGGAACAACCAAGGTAAAGGTTGATGTAAGGGTTTTGTCATCAACAGCACAGGATTTGGAAAACCTGATCAAGATTGGAAGTTTTAGAGAAGATTTATTTCATCGTTTAGCTGTTGTACCTGTCCATGTACCACCCTTGTCACAACGACGCGAAGACGTCCCCGAACTCGTATCGGCCTTTATGAAGCAGATTACACGTCAATCCGGTATCAGCAATTGCCGTATTGGAGAAGACGCAATGGTTGTGCTACAAGCCCATGACTGGCCAGGAAACATAAGGCAATTACGCAACAATATTGAGCGCTTGATGATTCTTTCACGTGTTGAGGAAGGTACTGTAATTACAGCGGAAATGCTTCCAAAGGAAATCGGTGAAATGCTCCCTAATACAGGTGGTTCAGGAGGTGAACATCTAATGTCTCTCCCATTAAAAGAAGCCAGGGAAGCATTCGAAAGAGATTATCTTGCAGCTCAAGTGGGAAGGTTTAGTGGAAATATCTCGCGCACAGCTGAATTCGTTGGTATGGAAAGATCAGCATTGCATAGAAAATTGAAATCGTTAGGACTTACAGAAAAGAAACCTACTGAAGATGATGCAGCTTGAGCGGTTGATGTGATGTGGGACATTCGGGGATAAAACGATGAGAATTCTGATTTGTGGTGCAGGCCAGGTTGGTTACGGTATTGCCGAACGTCTTGCGGCAGAAGATAACGATGTAACGGTTATCGATAACTCCGCAGAACTTGTTCAAAACATTCAGGACAGGTTGGATGTGCGAGGATATGTAGGTCATGGCTCACATCCTGACGTATTGGCACGTGCTGGTGCAGATTCAGCAGACATGATTATTGCTGTAACGCTTTATGATGAAGTCAACATGGTGGCCTGTCAGGTAGCGCATTCACTTTTCAATGTACCTACCAAAATTGCTCGCATCAGAGCACAAAACTACAGACAAGGCCAATATGCCAATTTGTTTACACGCGACCACATGCCGATTGATGTTATTATTTCACCTGAAATTGAGGTTGGCGATGTTATTTTAAGACGCATTGCGCTTCCAGGTGCTCGCGATGTTGTTCTTTTTAATGAAGATACTGTTGCCATGGTCGCAATTGAGTGTGACGAAAGCTGCCCATTGGTTGACACACCATTATCTCAACTCAGCGAACTTTTTCCTGACTTGAATGCGGTTGTAGCCGGTATTTCTCGCAAAGGAAAAATGATTGCCCCTCGGTCATCAGATCAAATTCTTACAGATGATATTGCTTACGTTATTGCAGACAGACAGCAAATTAGACGTACGATTTCCATTTTTGGTAAAGAGCAGCCAGAAGCCAGCCGCATAGTAATTGCAGGAGGTGGCAACATTGGGGTGTATCTGGCAAGACGTATTGAAGAAAGACTGCCAAGTGCACGTGTGAAAATTATTGAAAACTCAAGAAGTGCAGCAGAAAAACTGGCAGATCAATTAAACCGGACGGTTGTTTTACACGGCAATGCCCTGGATGAAAGCATTCTTCAAGAAGCAGGCGCTGATAATGCAGACTTGATGGTTGCCATTACCAATAATGACCAAGTCAATATTCTTTCCAGTGTGCTGGCCAAGAAGGTTGGTTGCAAATCAAATTTGGCACTGCTGAACAATGTTGGATATCATGACTTTACCAGAAGCCTGGGCATAGATGATTACATAAATCCAAGAAGTGTTACTATTTCCAGGGTGCTTCAATATGTAAGACGTGGACGTATTCGTGGTGTCTATTCTGTCGAAAACGGTGCGGCCGAAATTGTTGAAGCAGAAGCATTGGAAGCATCACCATTGGTTGGCAAGCCATTGCGTGAACTGGAGTTGCCAGCCGGTATTCGCATCGGAATGATTTTTCATGATGGAAAGCTTGTTCGCCCAACAGGGAACAGTATTATCAAGGCAAATGATCGCGTAGTCATGCTTGCCTTAAGTGAACATGTGCATGAGGTTGAACAAATGTTCCGGGTCAGCGCAGATTTCCTCTGATGATTGCTTTTGTTTATTATTTCTCGGCAATAGGTGCGATTTTGGCAGGCTCGATGATATTACCTGCCTTAATTGCCTTCGGTGCACAGGAAACCGAACTTGGGTACCGTATTTTGCTCTATAGCGGCTTTGCAGGTTTTCTCTGTGTTGCAACATTTCTGGCCGTTATGGGGCGATTAAACGGTATAAAACGAAACACAGCTATTTTGCTTGCAGTTTTTAGCTGGATAGCATTTCCCGTTATATCCGCCATCCCCATATCCGATATGACTGGTGTGACGTATGTCGATGCACTTTTTCAGGCCATGTCCAGCTTTACAACTTCAGGCTCAAGTGTCTTCAAGAACCTGGAAACTGTCCCGAATTCAGTGATATTTATGTTGGCGCAATTTCAATGGTTTGGTGGTTTGGCAACATTAATCACATTAATATTGGTATTGGCACCTTGGGAAATTGGCGGATTGCCACAAGTAGGCACGGCAAGCGTTGCAGCTTCCATTGTTGCATCGCACTCAAGGCTTGTGAATTTCTGTGCCAGCATATTTAGGGTGTATCTTTTTCTTACCTTGCTTTGTTTTATCCTTCTAGTCTTGGCAAGGGTTAGCCCGTTTAACGCCATGGTCTTCAGTTTTACAGCGCTTTCAACAGGTGGTTTGACACCTGCAATAGAAAGCGTTGATTTGGCACTTGGAAATGCCGGCATGATCATTATGGCCTTGTTTTTCATGATTGGCGCTACGAGTATCTTCTGGCATCAATATATCTACAACCTGCAAATTGAAGAATTAAAATCGCATCGTGAAAGTTATTTTATTTTGGCAACCTGGATTGGTCTGTCATTTTATATTGCCTACACTCTTTTCACAGCAGCCGGCTCTGTTGCTGTATTGCCCGATTATACCGCAATATCAGAGGGTTTTTTTAATGCTGCATCCATTATTGGCACTTCAGGGCTTCAATCCAGACCAGGAGCGTTGTCTTTATTGCCTCCCATGCTGGTTTTAATCATAATTTTCATAGGTGGTGGCTGTTATTCAACATCTGGTGGCATTAAGTTCTTTCGAATTGGGGGGATGTATTCCCTTGCGCAATATGAATTAAATCGTCTGATTTATCCGCATGCCACAAAACCGACCTTGTTTGGAAGCACAAAACTAAACATCGAATTCATGAAGGCAATTTGGAGTTTATTTGCTCTTTTAATTGTAACAGTAGCCATTGGATCTTTTGCACTTTCTTTGAGTGGCTTGAATTTTCACGCAAGCTTTACTGTAGTTATAGCCGCTATTACCAATGCAGGGCCTTTATACGGGCCCGAGTGGGGGAGTGGAAGTAGCGCAAATTGGCCAGTTTATGCTGATATGGTTCAGTCACAAAAAATCATTGTAACAATCATAATGCTTTTAGGCAGATTAGAGGTAATTGCGGTGATCGCGAGCTTGACAGTCTTGTTGCGAGGTGTGCGATAACGCCGCTTTAGAAGTTTTTACAGCACTATCAGTAAGTTTTGCTTGAAAAATACAAGGAGTACACTTTATAATTTTAAAGTGGGGAGTACGGGGAAAATATTCGCCAATAGCTTCTAAGTTAATCACTTAGGTTTGAAAGCCTACAATAACAATAAGAAAAGAGTATGAAAAATGGCGGAAAAGCATCAAAATCTTCAAGACGCATTTCTAAACGATGTACGCAAACAGAAAATTCCACTTACAATTTTTCTTGTAAATGGCGTAAAATTAAATGGCGTAGTCAGCTGGTTCGATAATTTTTGTGTCCTTCTAAGGCGCGACGGAATTTCTCAGCTAGTGTACAAACACGCCATTTCCACTATTATGCCTGGTGCGCCCGTATTAATGGGTGATAAATCTGATGATAGTGACGAAGAATAATTCCATTCTTCATATTTAAGGCCTTAACGCTTGAGTGATTCCGAACACGGAAAATCAGAAAAATTTCAATGGACCGCCGAAGAGGATCAAAAGCCTGAACGCGCGATTGTACTTGTGCCGGAATTCCAAGGACATCAAGAGCGTTCGCGTGAGGCTCGATTGGAAGAAGCAGTGGGTCTTGCTCGGGCAATTTCACTGGATGTGGTAGATGCAGGCGTAATACCAATTAGAACAATCAAGCCGCCAACCCTTTTTGGTAGCGGCAAGGTTGATGAAATTACTGGCATAATAAAAAGTTCAGAAATTGGTCTTGCGATTATTGACCATCCAATTTCACCAAAGCAGCAGGAAAATCTGGAGAAAGCATGGAATTGTAAGGTTCTTGATAGAACGGGCTTGATTCTGGAAATATTTGGAGAACGTGCCCAGACAAAGGAAGGCATTTTACAAGTTGAACTTGCGCACCTGAATTATCAAAAAGGCAGACTGGTTCGTACGTGGACGCACCTTGAAAGGCAGCGTGGCGCCTTGGGTTTTGTTGGCGGGCCGGGTGAAACACAAATTGAGGCTGACAGACGGCTTATTCAAGAGCGCATCAACAAGCTTGAACGTGATTTGGCCAAGGTTAAAAAAACACGAGATCTACATCGTTCCAAGCGTAAAAAGGTTCCCCATCCTGTGGTTGCACTTGTTGGTTATACCAATGCCGGGAAGTCTACACTTTTCAATTTGCTTACAGGTTCCAATGTAATGGCAAAGGATTTGCTTTTTGCAACTCTTGACCCAACACTGCGTCAGTTAAATCTGCCACAAGGCACACGCGTTATTCTTTCAGATACAGTAGGATTTGTATCAAATCTTCCAACGCATCTTGTTGCTGCATTCAGAGCAACACTTGAAGAAGTGATTGAGGCCGAGCTTATTCTTCATGTTAGAGACATTGCACACGAAGACAGTGATGCCCAATCAAATGATGTGTATTCGGTGCTCTCGCAGTTGGGTATCGAAGAAGACGGGCGGAAAAATGTAATTGAGGTTTGGAACAAAATAGATCTACTGGAGCCGGAAGCACTTGCAACAATGCAAGAAGTAAAATCTGATAAAACACATCCATTATTGGTTTCTGCTGTTAGTGGCTTTGGCACTGATGATCTGCTTGAAAAGGTTGAGAGCATTATTGCAGACAGCGATAGTGTGATTGATATTACGTTACCTGTTGATAAGCTGGGACGACTTCCGTGGATATATAAAAATACTCATATTATTGAGAGGCGCGATTTGGAAACCGGCGCCATATTTATGAAACTGAGGGCAGGACGCGATGTTCGCTCAGAGTTAAAGCAAATAAGCGAGGTTTAATTCATGTGGAAAGATAAGCGCCTTATTGAATTACTCGATATCCAGCACCCAATCATTCAAGCTCCGATGGCTGGTGCATCTACACCCCAAATGGCAGCAGCAAGTGCTAATGCAGGGTGCTTGGGTTCGCTTGGATGCGCGATGATGAGTGTTGAAACATACCAAGAAACCTATGCAAAAACACGCGCCTTAACAAATGGCGCACTTAACATGAATTTCTTTTGTCATGATGAGCCAACGATAGACGAAAAAAAAGTTAAGCAAATAAAACAGGTTATGGCACCTTTTTATCAAGAGCTTGAAATAGAAAACATGCCAGATGCTGTGCCAACACATTTTCCTTTTGGCAATGACCTGGCGGATGCCGTTTTAAGAACCAATCCAAACATAGTCAGTTTTCATTTTGGATTACCGGAGCAATCTATTGTTGAAGCCCTTAAAGATAAAGGCATCCTGATTTTATGTTCTGCAACAACGGTGCAAGAAGCAAAGGACCTGGAAGCCAAAGGGGTTGATGCCATTATAGCTCAGGGCTGGGAAGCTGGCGGGCATCATGGGTTTTATTTAAAAGACAAATCTGCAGGTATTGGTACAATGGCTCTGGTTCCCCAGATCGTTGATGCAGTTAAAGCGCCTGTTATTGCGGCTGGCGGCATTGCAGATGGTCGAGGGATTGCTGCTTGTCTGGCACTGGGAGCCGCAGGCGTTCAAATCGGAACTGCGTTCTTGACATGCGAAGAATCTTCAGTACCGCAAGTTCACCAACAATCCTTAATGCAATCTGACGGCAGTAATACATCACTCACAAAGGTATTTTCCGGAAGACCGGCGCGCGGAATTCAGAACCGCTATATCCAAGAGATGGAAAGATTTGAAGACAGTTTGCCGGATTTTCCACTCATGAACACACTTACAGGCCCTTTGAGAAAAGAGAGTGCTGCATCACATAGTCCAGATTTTATTGCGCAATGGTCCGGTCAGGCAGTCGGGCTGAACAGGAAAACCAACGTTGGTGATTTGATTGAGAGTTTGGTGGAAGAAACCAAAAGTGTATTGGACAAACTTGTTTAAACCTTGGTCTTGGCCTCATTCCAAAGCATATCCATAACGTCAAGGGACGCGCTTTCCATCGTATGTTTTTCTCGTTTGATATTTTGTTCAATATAACTAAAGCGATTGCGGAATTTTTGATTGGTGCCGCGTAAAGCGCTATCCGGGTCAATTTTCTGATGTCTAGCCAAATTAGCAAGCGCAAATAAAATATCACCGAATTCCTCCTCCTGTTTTGCTTGATTATTGGAGGTTAATTCAACTTCAAATTCATCAAGTTCTTCGCGTATTTTTGATATGACAGCATGTGGATCATTCCAGTCAAACCCGACTTTGGATGCCTTTTTTTGTAGTTTAACTGCACAAGCCAGAGCGGGGAGGGCATTGGGTACATCATCGAGTATGGAAGGGTTTGTGTCTTTTGGCGGTAATCCTTTGGATTTGCGATTGGCGGCAGCTTCTGCCTTTTCTTCTGCCTTTATACGTTCCCAGGTTCCATCTGCCATGCCCTTGGCCGAATATTCTTGCGCACTGATATCTGCTGTTCCAAAAACATGGGGGTGTCGACGGATCATCTTTTGTGTAATACCTTCAACGACATCGCCAAAATCAAATTTGCCAGCTTCTGATGCCATTTGCGCATGGTAGACTGATTGAAGCAACAAATCGCCCAGTTCCAAACGCAGATCTTCCATATCATCACGTTCAATGGCGTCTGCCACTTCGCAAGCCTCTTCTATGGTGTATGGCGCAATGCTTTTAAAATCCTGCTCCAAATCCCATGGGCAACCCGTTACAGGTGTGCGTAATGCTTTCATGATTTCGAGTAAACGCGAGATATCGCGGGAGGGTTCTAGAGACATAAATTTAACCAGTATAAAGAATTTATCTTGTCAGCTTCAAATGCTGACGTTACGCTTTTGCTGAGGAAAAATAAACAAGATTACACACAAGATCAAAATACAACGGGGGGTGTATCATGCAAAAGTTTATATTGGGTCTTTCAATTATTCTGACGTTGACTTTCATGAGTCCGATTTTCATGATTTCACAATCACATGCGCGAGTAATTCTGAAGGAAAAAACAAAATTTTACACCATCAAAGGTACTACGGGTGTTGAAATATATAAAAGCATGTTGAAAAATGGCCCTGACCATGGTGGCAGTCTAAAAGACGTGTTGGCCTCAACTTCATTCAAATTTGACTTCAAGAACGATGTTTTTACGGTTTATAAAAACCGTTGTGTCCTTACCAATTTGGATATTATTGTTAATGTTACCTATACCTATCCTAAATGGCGAGATTCAAAAAAAGCTTCTGCTGAAACCAGAAGAGCCTGGAAAAAATTTCAGAAAATTGCAATTCTTCATGAAAAAGAGCACGTAAAAATTACACAAAAATTTGCAAATGATTATGAAAAACTCTTACGAAAATCACGCAGGCGCGCTGCCAGTGAATGTGAGGATGTATCTTTATCTGAAAAGATCAGAACTTCATTTGCCATCCGTAAACATGAACGTTTGCATCGTCTTTTTGACAGGCGCGATTTGCGCCGTGGTGGACGCGGTTACAACGCACTGCTTGAGTTGGTAAAAGCCAAGTAACTCAAACAAAATCAATGTGTTTGTGAAATGGCATTTCGCGAATGCGCTTGCCTGTTGCTGCAAAGATTGCATTTGCTAGCGCAGGTGCTGCTGGCGGCACAGGCGGTTCGCCAATTCCTCGAACGGTGTTGCTGTTCTCTAGCCCGCGAACTTCAATTTCCGGACACTGATAGAGGCGCATGCCTTGATGACTGTCAAAGTTTTCCTGTTCGGCCATACCATCTGAATAGGTTCTTTCACAATTCATAGCGTGGCCAAGCCCCCATATTACGGCACCTTTGACCTGACTTTCAAAGTTCACAGGATCAACAATCTTGCCTACTTCACAAGCCACATAGACTTTATCAATTTTAATACCGTCTTCTGCATTGGTAATTTCAATCACTTCTGCAGTAGGTACTCCAAAGGATAAGCAAAATGCAACGCCGCGTGCACGGTTTGGCCCGGGATCACTACCCCAATTGGACATTTCACCAACCGCTTCCAGTGTTTTGCGGGAATGCTCATGCCATATCAAACGAATACGTTCTTCCAGTTGATCTGCACCAGCTGCATGAATT
>CALFBM010000176.1 GCA_937951645.1 uncultured Rhizobiaceae group bacterium | reverse complement strand
AAGTCACCAGCATTTTCCTTGTGGCTTTCAACAGCCACACGCGCACCTTCCTGTTGTTCATTGAGCTTGCCAATGCGGTTTGAAAGCTGGCCATAATTGTCCATGGAACTAACACGAAACAGCACTTCCTTCCCTTGTGCACCATCAGCAATATAGGCATGATCCTTGTCCAGCAGTGTTTGGACGATGGATACCATCCCATCAATGTGTTCCGTCGCACGCGGTTCATGAGTTGGCTCCAGGCACCCAAGCGCTTTTACATCGGCATGGAATTGCGTTGCTGTTTTTTCAGTGACATTTCTGATCGCTTCATTAAGCGGCAGATCAGGATAATCACGAAGTGCGCGTGCGTTAATCTTGTCATCCACATCTGTGATATTGCGAACATAGGTTACGTTATTCTCACCATATTTATGGCGTAGCAAACGGAACAAAACATCAAACACAATCACCGGGCGTGCATTGCCGATATGGGCGAAGTCATAGACGGTAGGCCCACAAAGATACATTTGGACATTCTGCTCATCTTCTGGCGTGAAGACTTCCTTGGTGCGGGTTAGTGTGTTGTATAGTTTTAATTCGGACATGGTTTTCCAAAACTCAAATAAATTAGTACCCTGGTCCGGGACGTTTCAAATTTTGGAAAAAAGCATGAACGACCAGACCAGCGAATCGCTAGTTAATAATGCACTTGATAATGCAGGTCTTGAATGAAGACATGATTAAAGCCGTGTTCATAACAAATACTAATAACGCAAACCCATGGCGCGTCAAGTCATCAAGGGATAAAGTAATGAAAATGCAATCAACAGCATCACGATTGCGATTGCCGTATCCAGGATCTGCCAGGCACGTGGACTTTCAAAAACCGGTGCCAAAAGCCTTGCTCCATACCCCAGCGAAAAAAACCAGACAAAAGAAGCCAACATGGCCCCTATCGTATAAGCAACCCTTGCATTTCCATCATGGGGCGCAGATGCACCAACCAGTAAAACCGTATCAAGATAAACATGCGGATTAAGAAACGTAAAGGCAAAACAGGTTCCAAGCGCCACTTTCAAATTGCCTTCGGCTTTTCCCTTTGTATTAAGAACTTCGGGATTTAATGCCCGCCTGATGGCAACATACGCATACCAGAGAAGAAACCCCGTTCCAAGCAATCGAATAGATATCAGCAAATTGGGTGATTGCTCTATGAGGGCACCAATACCCGCAACGCCAATGGCAATCAAAACCGCATCTGCAACAGCACAAAAAAGGCAAAGAACAAACACGTATTGACGCAAGATTCCCTGTCGTAGAATAAAGGCATTTTGCGCACCAATAGCAATAATCAGCGATGCCCCTAGCCCAAACCCGGTCGCAAATGGTAAAAACATTAAAACAGGTCCATTTGATTGATATCTTGTTTTATTTTTCTAACCGGTGTTTTTGAGGCAATGGGTTCGGCAATGCCAGGTTCCTGAATGTCAGGCCCAACATTGGCAACCTTGTTCACACGATCACTCACAGCAATCGCTTCAAAAAATCCGTCTTCAACCCCTTGCATTAAATCGGCAACGTCCCGTGGTTCCCGCGTTTTACAATCCAGCCAGCGCTCAAAATCATCTGGCTTGATGATGACAGGCATACGGTGATGGATATTGCCAATCTGTTTGTTGGATTGTGTTGTGAGAATACAGCCCGAATCCATTTCACTACCGTCTTTACCCATCCAGCTTTCAACAAGACCGGCAAAACAAACCATACCACCATCAGCAGGTCTTATCCAATAGGCCTGTTTGGGTTGTTTTTTATCCGCTGGACGTTGCCATTCGTAAAACCCGGTTGCAGGAATAAGCACGCGACGATGACGCATTGCAGTTTTAAAAGAGGCCTTGGTATTGGCGGTCTCTGATCGCGCATTGATGATTAAGGTAAAATCATTTGGATCTTTCACCCAATGAGGAATAAGTCCCCACCGTACGAGATGAGCCTCCCGATGTGCAGTTGGTCCGATACCAACCGTCAAAATGGGTTGCGTAGGCGCAATATTATACCTTGGAGGAAATGCGCCAATTTCATTCATTTTAAAATAATTGCATAACGCTTCAGGACTTGCCAATAATGAAAATCGACCACACATAAATTTCTCAATAAAAACACTAATCCAAATTTATAATATAACATTTACGTAAATTGGAGTTTATTTTGCAAATTAACCAAGGATTATACTAATGCCACTTAAACCAAAAACAGGGGCTAGTGTTTTGGTGCACAAAAATAATAAGATTCTGCTCATCAAGCGCGGAAAAGCACCTTACAAAGGGCATTGGTCATTACCGGGTGGCTCTCAAGAATTAGGCGAAACGCTTGAAGAGACCGCTCGCCGTGAACTAAAAGAAGAAACTGACTTAACGGCAGGGGATATTTTTTTCGCAAGGGTACGTGATCGCATTACTCGCAATGATCACGGTGACATAACATTCCACTTCGTACTGGCAACTTTTATTACAAGTGATTTTACCGGAATACCAAAAGCATTAGATGATGCGCATGATATCGGCTGGTATGGATTGTCCGAAATGCAAAACATTCTTACAACACCTGAAACTCCCGAATTCATTGCGGAACTGCTTAAAATCATGGAACCTGGGTAACCCTTTTCAAGCATGGTGATTGCAAACCAGTCATCAATCATTCATATTCTGGCAACCTTGGCTATTTAAAAAAAGAAAATATACGCTTCACCCATGTCCTTTCCGAAACTCATACTGATTGCCATGTTTTTAGTTATTCCAGCTCAATCATATGCGCAAACCACAAATCAAACCAACGAAGAAGCGACAGTAAATACACCGGAAGTTGATCAGCCCAAGATAACAACGCTTCCCCCTGCTTATGAAACCCAAATGCTGCGACTATCAGAAATTCTAGGCTCTTTACATTACCTGCGAGAATTATGCGGAGCCAAGGAAGACCAGAAATGGCGGCAAGCAATGCAAGACATGATTAAAGATGAAGAACCAACTGATGAGCGCAAAGCGCAAATGATTGCAAACTTTAATCATGGTTTCCGCGGGTTTCAAGAAACTTACCGCGAATGCACCAACGCTGCGATTGAAGCAAATAACAGATATATCGCTGAAGGTGTTAAACTTTCAGGAGAAATTCCAAGCCGTTACGGGCGTTAACCATTTGTTAAAACATATTTATCGTACCCGATGATTTATCCAGGAAAATGCCGTAAACAACATGTAGATGCAAATGCAGGGTTTGGGATTTTGAAAACTTCTAACATACCGGAAAATCTTGACGATCTTATTGACCAGGAAAAAAGAGCCCTGGCAAGGGAGTATTTTTCTGACATATGGTCAGATATTCAAGCAGAAAACCTTGGTACAGAATTAATAGTTGAGGTCTTTATTCAGGAAGCTATCGAACGACTTGCAACTGAAAAAGGTATTGAAGAAGCCTCAAAGCTCATAAGCCATTTCAAAAACATGGATGAAATGGGTATTTTACCACTCCAACGCACACTTCAATAAAATAACACACAGGCTGCTATCAACATTTTAAAGAATAACCCTTTTTTGAACTCCATTCTCGCAATAAACTCAAAACAAGTGTAGAATGGATACAAATGATAAATCTTCTTAAGCACCACAGAGAAATCTTTCTCGCAATATTTCTAATATTACAAACAACGGCTTATGCAAGCAGCCAGCAAACGGTCGATCCGGAGGTAAATTCGGGGCAACCTACAATAGCAGTTGAAGAAGAGACCGAGGAAAGTGGCAATGCCGATTCTGGTAAAATAGAAGAACTATCAGAAATTTCTTACGACCTGGAGGCCCTTCCCTTTCCTGCAAGGCGGATGCACCAGCTTATTCTGGAGGCAACAAAATCTGGCGACATCGAAAAACTACGCCCCTATATTGGCACTGGCGAATCCATGACGATGCTATCTCTTGGTGGTTTTGAGGGTGATCCAATTGATTTTCTAAGAGAAGAGGCAGGCGACACAAACGGTCATGAAATCATGGCAATTTTGGAAGAAATTCTGGAAGCCGGTTACGTGCACCTTGATAAAGGCACGGATAGGGAATTATTCGTATGGCCCTACTTTTTTGCCTATCCCCTAGATAAATTGACTGACCCGCAAATGGTTGAATTGTTTCGCATTGTCACCTACGGCGATTTTCAGGACATGAAAGACTTCGGTGGCTATATATTTTACAGGGCAGGCATTACCCCGTCAGGACGGTGGACCTTCTTTGTAGCCGGAGACTAGATTTTGAATTTTTCACCTCTCAACGACCGTTCACTCATAGAAGTATCAGGGGATGATGCTGAAAATTTTCTTGATAATATCCTGACTTGCAAAGTGGCGGGATTATCAAAAGGTCAAGCTTCATTCGGTGCACTCCTGACACCGCAAGGAAAAATCCTCTTTGATTTTTTCCTGATTAAAACCGGCGCGGGTTATTTACTTGATGTCTCATCGCAACTTTGTCCTGAATTTATCAAGCGCCTGACCTTCTACCGTCTTCGCGCAAAAGTAACCATTGAACACAGGCCGGATCCCAAAGTCTTTGCAATTTGGGGTGCTGATATTTCAACATCAGACATGTGCATCAAGGATCCTCGCCTGGATGCGATGGGAGTACGGAATTATTCAGGCCTTGCGCCACAAGGTAACGAAACAGATTATACAGCGCACCGCATTGCAAATGGCATTGCGCAAGGAGGCCATGATTTTGAATATAATAACGCATATCCACACGAGGTCTTGATGGATCAATTTGGTGGTGTAGATTTTAAAAAAGGGTGCTACGTCGGTCAGGAAGTCGTCTCCAGAATGCAACATCGTGGAACCGCAAAAAAACGTATTATTATTGTTAAAAGCAATGCCTCACTGCCCCCGCAAGGAACGACCATCACAGCAGATGACAAACCTGCGGGAACGCTTGGCAGTGTTGTAATGAATCAAGGTTTGGCAATGCTTCGTCTGGATAGAATTGCAAGGGCAGAGAAAATTTTGGCGGGCACAACAGAACTCACGACAGAGCTTCCAGACTGGGTAAACTTCAAAATGCCGGAGAATGATTAATGCCTGCAAGGGTCAAGGAAATCCGTGCATGGCAACGTATGTTATCTGGCAGGCGTCTGGATTTGCTTGAACCTTCACCGCTTGATGTCGAAGTTGACGACATTGCGCATGGCCTTGCACGCGTTGCACGCTGGAATGGGCAAACCTCTGGCAAACATGCATTTAGTGTTGCGCAGCATTCAGTCATCGTTTGGCAGATTTTTTGCAAACTGGGTACAAACTCAACACCTGATGAAGAATTGATAGCTCTCTTGCACGATGGCCCTGAATATGTTGTGGGAGACATGATCTCACCCTTTAAGGCAGTACTGGGCGGCGATTACAAACTGGTGGAAGCACGCTTACAAGAAGCAATTCATCGGCGTTACTCCCTTGTTCCCGTAACGCCTGACAAACTAAAAAAGAAGATTAAACGTGCAGACTCCATTTCAGCTTATTTCGAAGCGACAGAACTGGCAGGATTTGAGCGTCCAGAGGCGAAGCAGTTTTTTGGGACTCCAAGAGGGTTTTCAGCAGACATGTTCAACTTCACTCCCCTGGACACGCAAGATGCACAAGACGAATTCCTGAGAGCATTTGAGAAAATAGAGCGCAAACGAAAGAATCATGCCTGAACAAATTATGGAGATAGGTCTTAATGCTGTTATCGTTGCTATCGTCGATAACACGCCTGCCATTCTTCAAACTGCGGGTGAAAACGATGCGCTCCCCTACGGCAAATTTGATCCCGGCACACATCGCACCATGGAAGAAGGCCTGCGTGAACTTGTAGAAGCACAAACGGGTATACGACCAGGGTATGTTGAGCAACTTTACACATTTGGCGATCGGGGTCGAATGCCGGTTGCAGGCGATAAAAGTCCGCATGTGGTATCCGTGGGTTATCTTGCCCTTTCACGTTTTAACACAGATCAAAACACAGAAATTAAATTAACCAATGCCAAACTGCGAGCCTGGTATGATTTCTTTCCATGGGAAGATTGGCGCAAGGGTCGCCCTGCTCTCCTGGATGAAACAATCATACCGCATCTCCTGGAATGGGCAGCACACCCTGCTCGAGTAAATAGAATTATCAGGGGGCTGGACCCTTTATCACGCATTCGGATTTCCTTTGGGTTGGAAGAGTCATCATGGGATGATGAGCTTGTGCTGGAGCGTTATGAAATGATGTATGCTGCAGGCTTGTTGGCAGAAGCAGTAGTTGATGGCAGATTTACCCAGGAAAACTCGAATATCATACCAAGCATTGCAATGGTTCACGACCACAGGCGCATCCTTGCAACAGCAATTGCAAGATTAAGGGGAAAACTGAAATACCGACCGGTAATTTTTGAATTAATGCCGGAAACTTTTACCCTGTTTGATCTGCAACAAACAGTTGAAAGCATTTTTGGCCGCGCAGTACACAAACAAAACTTCAGGCGACTGGTGGAAAATGCAGCCCTTGTCGAACCAACTGGTGCAAGTCAAAGGTCAACAGGTGGACGCCCAGCAGCGCTTTTCAGATTCAGAAGCAGGATTTTGAAAGAACGTCCCGCACCAGGACTAAAAATTGGTAGAAGGTGACTGTAATTTGGAAAATATAATTCACAAGCAAGCATCACTAATAGCAGACCATAAAAAAATATGTCTGCTATTAGCAAGCGTCCCAACCTATCAGTAAGCTATCTGTTACATACATAAGAATTTGATTTACTTCTCTAGCAAAATGCTGGAATGTCATTTCCACAAAGTGAGAAAATGGATGCCTGCAAATCACAATTTAGACAAAAATGGATAAGCTCACGGCGGCTAGATACTTTATAAAAGTTGCAGATACCGGCAGTTTTTCAAAAACAGCCAAACTTCTTGGCCTGCCTATTTCTACTGTCTCTCGCCGTGTAAAAGATCTGGAACAACACTTGGGGGTGGATTTATTAAAACGTACAACACGATATTTGTCCCTGACTGACCTTGGCAGAATATATTACAATCAGGTGGAAGATGCTGTAAGAGCCTTTGAAATGGCAGATCAGGTTTTGCATCAATCTTCTTCCAGGCCATCTGGAAAATTAAAAATATCGGCCTTGCCCAGCTACGCCAATAAACATCTTTATCAAATCCTGCAAAAATTTCGGGAAATTCACCCTGATATAATTATTGAATTAAACACGACTGAAGTTATACAGGACCTTATGAAAGACGGGCTTGATTTTGCAATACGTCCTACATCCAGACCACCGGAAAACCTTGTAGCAAAAGTCATCAATGATCATAAGATGGCCATTGTTGGCTCTCCAAAATATATCAGGGAATTCGGCAAGCTGGAAAACCCACAGGACGTCATAAACCATAAAACAATATGTTTTACCAGTTTAAGTGGACTTATGCCTTGGCACGCATTTCACGATAACAAATGGCAAATAATTGACAAGATACCCTATTTTATTTGTAGCGATACATGTAAAATTCTTGATATCGTGAAGAATGGCGAAGGAATAGCTTTATTACCAGAATGGACGTATCTTGATAGCTTGAATGAAGGGCTTGTTGAAATACTGAATACCGAATGGGATGCTTCCTTCGGAAGTGATTATGACCACAAACTGTATTTACTCTATGACAAAAAGACATCCCAGCTTAAACGCAACCAGACATTTTTAAAATTTTTCCTAGAGCAAAACAAATGACTAACCTTGTTACACAAAAACAAATTGAAGAGTTCAAGAACAACGGTGCCGTTCTTCTAAAAGGCGCTTTCAAAGATCATGTCGAAAGCGTTCAGCAAGCCATTGAAGAAAACAAGGCAAACCCGTCGTGGCGCGAACGCACCTACAGACCTGAGGATGGCAGTGCGCCCTTCTTTCAGGACTATGTTGTCTGGAACCAGTTTGACGGCTATCGCTCCCTGGTAAAATCCTCTCCCATGGCTGAGCTTGCAGCAGAACTCATGCAATCAAAAACTGCTCGTATTTTCCATGATCATATTCTGGTTAAAGAGCCCGGCAATTCGGTTAAAACACCGTGGCATCAAGACCAGCCTTATTATCTGGTTGAGGGACAACAAACCGTTTCTTTCTGGGTACCACTTGACCCCATTCCGCGCGAGCGCACGATTGAATACATCGCAGGATCAAACAATTGGAACAAGAATTTCAGACCCACACGCTTTGATGGAACACCGCTTTTTGAAAATGATATTTCAGAAGACGTACCGGACGTGGATGCAAACCGCGACGAACTGGACATCATCGGATGGGCAGTGGAACCCGGCGACGCAGTAGCTTTCTCCTTTAAAACCCTGCACGGCGCCCCCGCAAATTCATCAGACATCAGAAGGCGCGTAGTCTCAATCAGATGGGTAGGAGACGACGCAAAATTCGCAAACAGACTGGGGACGACCTCACCTGCGTTTCCTGACTTGGAATATACGCCTGGTGATAAATTTGAGGGTGATGAGTTTCCGGTTATTTTTAAGCGAGGATGAGTGGCAATATAAAACTATCTGCTTAACAGCTGCTTTTGACCCAAGGTTGCCGTTAGATTTTTATTTTTCAATGGCAGTTATTGGGAACAAGCTTGTCTTTATACTAAGTAAACTAGATAGATTCTATCTTACTTCATTTTCGCCCTTAATCGTATTATTATTAGAAGACAATTGAGAACTGGAAAATTAAATGATTGCCTTTGACAACTTTGACCTAAAAGATTTTTGGGTAGGTAGTGACTATGAACAAAAGGAATACATAGGAAAAGACTTAGATGATGTTTTGATCAAATCAATTCAGCATGAATTAGGGCAAGAGCTACCTAAAAGCTATATTGAATTGATGCGTTTTCAAAATGGTGGAATACCAATTAATAACTGTCATGCTACAAATACTAAAACATCGTGGGCAGAAGATCATGTAGCTATTTCAGGCATATATGCTATAGATAGAAACCCTAGATATTCACTGTGTGGTCTTTTTGGTAGTCAATTCATGGTAAGCGAATGGGGCTATCCAGAAATAGGAATTTACTTCGCTAACTGTCCATCCGCTGGGCATGATATGTTATGTCTAGACTATAGAGATGTTGGAATAGATAATGAACCATCAGTCGTACATGTGGATCAAGAACTTGACTATTGTATAACTTTTGTCGCACCAGATTTTGAAACTTTCATTCGCGGACTTTCTAAAGAAGATATGTTTATGGACGAAGTCGTGATGCCTAAGAATGCTAAGGTTTGGGTAGACCCAGCTTTCTTGAAGAAACAAAAAGATTTAGGTAATGCCTAAGCAGCCATTCAACAAACCTCCAAGCTTGACCGTTTTTGGCACACACCTGCCATTCACACTATTAAGAAAAATTGTAACTCTGCGCTCAATAATGAGCAAAATGTTCAGCTGGCCTCCAGCCATTTACCCCAATACCTTCACAGCCACATACCAAGCTTGAATACCCTCATTGACCATGTAATCCTGCTTGATCATTTCCAGAACCTCCCACTCACCCGCCAGTGAATGCTGTTCAATTGCGTTTGCGAAACCTTCGTTATCCCACACGCCTTCATTAACGGTGAAGCAGATTAAGCCGTTGGGTTTTGTGACACGTATCAGCTCTGAAAATCCTTCCGGCCCCAAGTGGCCGTGTGTAAAGACACCTACGCACAAGGTTGCGTCATATTCACTATCAGACACAGGAAGAGGTTGGTCGGGAATAAGCTGCAAGAGATTTTCATAGCTGCGTGCGCGGGCATGTTGCATCATTTCAAGCGACGGGTCAGTACCATCAAACCTTCTAAAACCATTGGCGTGTAAATGTTCACCCACAATGCCCGTGCCACACCCGACATCCAAAATCTGAATATCCCTGGAACGGCAATGGCGCATTAACATGGCGACCGTATTGGGCTGTGAGACTGTTTTCAGCTTGTTGTACTTTGTATGGTCATTGCATTTATATCTTTCTTAGTTGCGCTGGCTTTGATGTTATTAAGTCCATTAAAAAGAACTGATCTGTAATCAACGCCAATTTTTTTAAGAGCTTGCTCTGTTAGTTTTAGCTTAATTGGGTCATGAGCAATAACAACTACTTTACTTGGAACGACATTTGTAACGCGCATAAAATTAACTATACTTCTTGAGTTTATCTCTCCAGCTGTAAAAATAATCCCCTTGTAGAAACTAGGGATCCATTTATTTTTAAGATTCTTATTTTTTTTTGTTTGCTCTTGATTTATTAAAGCAAAATGCTCATGATTATTTACTGTTTTGTTGAATATTACGTCAAGCTCTCGCAGTTCCTGATATTGCTTTTTCTGTATGTTGTTTATTTTAAATGTGGGGGTGCTAAGGCCGTATATAATAGCTCCTTTCTCTTGCATATCTTCTATGAAATCGGGCCATTTACTATCAATTAACCTAAGCTGTCTTTTGTTGTAAAAATTTAGCAGAT
>CALFBM010000175.1 GCA_937951645.1 uncultured Rhizobiaceae group bacterium | reverse complement strand
TAAATTTGACGCGTGTTGCAGAGATATTAACAACCAATACATTGATTGATTTACGTAATATTTATCCGTTGGATGAAGTAGGCGGGCTTGATTATCACTCAATTGGACGGCCATCCTGATTATTTGCCATTTCCTTAATTGAGCTGTAAGCTTTTGAGGTGAAATTTGAACATCATTTTGCTACTTTTTTAGTTATAATATCTTTGTTGCTTAATAATTTACAGGAAATTTGGGCTGTCCTTTTTAAAGCAAAATCACGAAAAAAACTCTTTGTTAGGTTCTGTTTTCAGTTCCTCAAAGGTTTTTCCATGTCTTAAAAAGAGTATAGCCTTGGGGTTTTCGGCATTAATTCTTGTTTCGTGTGTCAACCCTTCCGGTGAATTTGATGAATCGGGTACCTTGCAGTCAAGTTGGGTTCGTCCCGATGACCCGCAAGAAAGAATTGGCGCCAAGGAACATCCTGCAGTTATTGCAAAATATGGTGGCGTTTATGAAGATATTCAGGCTGAACGTTTGATTGCTGTCATTGTTGGCAAGCTTGTTACGCAATCAGAAGACCCTGCGCGGGTCTATAAAATTACCTTGCTTAATTCGCCAAAAGTGAACGCATTTGCTTTGCCTGGCGGGTATCTGTATGTGACCCGCGGATTAATGGCGCTGGCAAATGATTCATCCGAACTGGCCGCTGTTATTGCGCATGAGATGGCACACGTATCATCGAACCATGCAGTTATACGTCAAGAGAAGTTGAACTCTGCTGCAATTGGAAAACAAGTTGTTGCAGAAGTTCTTGAGGATAGTCCTGCAGGGCAAATAGCCTTGGCTGCCAACCAGATACGATTGACGCGCTTTTCGCAAGAGCAGGAATTGCAGGCTGATACGATTGGTATCCGCATGGCAGGACGAGCAGGTTTTGATCCATTTGCCGCAGCACGCTTCCTTGAAACCATGGATAGCTATCGCAAATTTATTGCGGGTGATAAAAACTTTGACAGCTCTGATAATTTTACATCCAGTCATCCTGCAACGCCGAAGCGAATTGAATTAGCGCGTCGTCATGGACGGTTTTTTGGTAGTCCGGGTGTTGGTGAACGAGATCGGGAAAGATACCTTCAAGGTATAGACGGGATCATGTTTGGGAATACTGCAGAAGAAGGTTTTGTTCGAGGGCAGGCTTTTTCTCATGCCGGACTTGGTATCATGTTTGAAGCACCAAAAGGTTTTACGATTGATAATCAGGCAAAGGCAGTTCTTGTTTCCGGCCCAGATGATATTGCAACCAGATTTGATGCAGCAGTTGTTTCAAGCCGAACGGGCATGGGTGAATACTTAAAGAGTGGCTGGATTACAGGTCTGGTTAATGCAACGATCAGGGAGGAATCCATCAATGGATTTCAATCTGCCACGGCTATTGCAAGAGGGGATGCATGGCGCTTTAAAGTAAGGGTTATCCGTAATGGTAATCAGGTTTATCGTTTTATTACTGCGGCGCCGCAAACCAATACCAATATTGATGCTGTTTCGCGCAGAATTACGGAAAGCTTCAGGGTTTTGTCAAAAGAGGAAATCGCCAGTCTAAAACCCCTGGTGCTTAGGATTGTAACTGTAGGTGCTAATGAAAATGGAAAAACGCTTGTTTCCAAAATGAGGGGTTCATCCAATCCTGAAAAACTTTTCAGATTAATCAACGGACTAAAGCCTGACGAATTGCTGTCGGCTGGCCAAAAAGTTAAAATTATTACAGATCAATAACCCCTGTTCTTATATAAGCTGGGTTATTTCCGGGTTTTCTGCAATCAATGTTGTTTCAAGTTTTTTGAGAGCGCGGTTTTCAAGTTGACGGACACGTTCCTTGGAAATTCCCAGTTCGTTTCCAAGTTCTTCCAGTGTTGCGCCTTTTTCACTTAAACGACGGCTATTGATTATACGCAGTTCACGTTCGTTTAATACGCCCAAAGCTGATTGAAGCCATTGCGTGCGCCTTTCGCCGTCAATTATCTCGCTTACATTGTCATCAGGAAGCGGTGTTTCACTTAGCAGAAAGTCTTGTCGTTCAGTGCTGCTGTCATCATCAGAAACAACAGGTGCATTGAGGGATATATCAGGGCCACCCAGACGGGCATCCATCGTTGCAACATCTTTTTGAGAAACACCAATCGCCTTTGAAAGTTCTTGATAAAGCTCGTGGCTATTTATGTTTCTGTCAAGTTTTGTAATTTGTGCTCTTAGGCGGCGAAGGTTGAAGAATAAAGATTTCTGACCAGAGCTTGTTCCACCTCTTACAATAGACCAGTTTCTTAGAATGTGATCCTGAATTGATGCTCTAATCCACCAAGTGGCATATGTTGAAAACCGCACCTCGCGATGCGGGTCAAAACGTGCGGCTGCTTCCAGTAGACCAACGTGTCCTTCTTGGACGAGGTCAGACATGGGTAGTCCGTATCTGCGGAATTTGGAAGCTACAGCTATCACAAGTCGCATATGTGCCGATGTTAGCTGATGTAAAGCTTCCTGGTCCTGCTTTTCTAACCAGCGGACAGCAAGTTCATGCTCGTGCTCACGCTCAAGGTAAGGTGCTTTACTGGCTGCCCTTGCGAGGCTTTTTCCTATACTTTCCTGATGCATTATTACACGTCTCCAAACTTACAATATAATTAGTGTAACGTATATGGAGAGTATTTTGTTTCAAAAAATTGCTATAAAAATCAGAAAACTCACATTTTTAATGTGAGTTTTCTGTAATTTATTTAAATTCAACTGATTAAATCGTTTATGAATTATTATGCAGCAGCTTCTTGCTCTTCATCTTCTGGCTTAACACCACGTTTTGGGCCTTTGGCGAGATTTTTCTCAATTTCGGCAACAGCTTCTGTTGAAGAAATTTTGTTTACAGCAGAAATTTCACGAGCCATGCGGTCCAGAGCTGCTTCATAAAGTTGACGTTCAGAATATGATTGTTCTGGCTGGTTTTCAGAACGGAATAAATCGCGAACGACTTCAGCAATGAAGACGATGTCGCCTGAATTGATTTTTGCTTCATACTCTTGGGCACGACGGCTCCACATTGTACGTTTGATGCGTGCTCGGCCTTGTACTGTTTTCAAGGATTTAGCAATACGCGCGTCATCAGAAAGCTTTCTCATGCCCGCAGATTCAACTTTGGTAGTCGGAACACGCAATGTTAGCTTGTCTTGTGCGAAGTTAATGACAAAAAGCTCAAGCTTGTAGCCTGCAACTTCCTGTTCTTCAATATCAGTGATTTGACCGACTCCATGCGCAGGGTAAACAACAAATTCACCCGTTTTGAAACCTTGACGCTGGACTGTTTTCTTCGCTGTTGCCATTTAATGGCTCCCTTTTATCTTATCGGATTGACCGATCTATCAATTTACCCGTGGTCAGCAAAAGTGAACAGAGCCTTTAAAATTAAAAGGCAATATATTTGACTTTCTTCTTGTCTTAGTGATGATATTTGCAGCCAGAAACTGCCATATACGGTAGGGTTTTATTATACCGTATTTTTTTCAAGTAAGAAATGATTGGAAAACTCTGCTGTTATCTTCGACCAATAATGGGTCTATGCCCTGTGAAACCAACTAATAACATAAAAATGACATTTTTTCAACCCGAGACGAAAGTTGATGAATGTGGGTAGTTGAATATATTAATAAATGGTTAACAAATTAAGTAATCAACAATTTAATCCTTAATCGCCATCACCTGGTTCAGGTGAGAAATATTTCTCAAATTTACCTTCTTCACCATCAAATTTTTCTGCATCAGCAGGTTGTTCCTTTTTGATTGTGATATTTGGCCACTTTTCAGCATATTCAGTATTAACCTGTAACCACTTATCAAGGCCTGGTTCTGTATCAGGTTTAATTGCTTCTGCTGGACATTCCGGTTCACACACGCCGCAATCAATGCATTCTTCAGGGTGAATGACCAGCATGTTCTCGCCTTCATAAAAGCAATCCACTGGACATACTTCCACGCAATCCATGTATTTACATTTGATGCATTTATCATCGACGATATAAGTCATTCATTACTCCGGAACCGATTGATGGCTGTCAGTCATTTATTATCCATTTCGGATACAAGTTTTATGAAGTTCTTACAAGGTCATAAAACACTACATATTATCGCATGGTGAATTGAAATTTCTATTCCCTGGTTATTCGGAAGAATTACGTTTCATGGCCATGATTTGTTTGCGTTGATGCTTGGTTGGTCGACCATCACTTTCAATTCGTGACATGGACTCTTTTGTTTGTTCCTGTTTTTGTTTTTCAGCTACCGGAGGTGATAAATCATTGTACAATAACTGTGCTTCACTAAAGGGGCCTCGACTTTGTGCCATATCAACAATTTCAATAATTTTAACGTCCCGCTCGCGGGTTATTGTTAATACATTGCCGACGCGTATTTGGCGGCTTGCGCTGCTGATTTTTTCCCTGTCTATTCTAATTTTGCCAGAAGTCACAAACTTTTGGGCAATGCTTCTTGTTTTGAAAAACCTTGCATGCCATAGCCATTTATCAATACGTTGACTTGTTACTGGTTCCGTCATTGACCTATTTTAAATTGGATTTAAGTGCTGCCAGGGCTGCAAATGGGCTGTCTGGGTCTGGCTGTTTTTCGGGTTTTTGTGTTTTATTGGCTGTTTTGTTGTGAGCCTGGCCAGATTTGCCGCCTTTGACATTTTTCTTGCCTGTAAATTTCTTATTCGCATGTTGTTTAACAAAGGGTTTTTTATTTCCACTGCCGCCATAGCGCCAAATCAAAATGCTTTTAGGTTCTGTTGGCTCAACTGGCGCAGTTTCATCTTCTGACTTGGTATCAACGGGCGCGGCAGGTTCCTCTTTTGTTTTTACTGGTGTTTCTGCAGGTTTTATGTCTGCCTCCAGACGTTTTTCTTCCCTATAGCCAAGACCTTTTAGAATGGAGATTATATCTTCATGCGTTGCACCCAAAATAGACAACATGGCAGGGGTTACGTAAAAATGGCGACCGTCGACAGCACCTTCTGGTTTTTCATTTCCGCTATCTGCTTTCCAACTTGTCGTTGGGCGAATGAGATCTGCCAAGCGTTCAAGAATATCAATACGTACTGCTTTTACGCCCAGAATTTTGAAGCCGGACAAACCATAGAATTGCTTTTCGTAGGTTTCATCAACAGGTGCTGATGTGCGCCCTGCAGCAGACAAGCCAGGCACTTCGGTCAGGCCTGTTTTATCTATCTGGTCATTGGAAATTGCCCAAAGAAGACAGATTAGCTGGGTAGGCGCCGGTTTCAGCAGAATTGGAATAAAGACATGGTAGGCTCCAAAACGAACGCCATTGTGACGCATGATACTACGCATGTCCTGATCCAGATTTTTAAGATCATCTGCAATGTCTTTGCGGGGAAGGATACCAAGGTTCTCAACCAATCTGAAAGCAATACCACGAGCAATGCCGTTTAGTTCCTGATTTGCTTCAAGATCTGAGAGAGGTTTTAAAAGAGTATTGACATGGTTTGATACCCAGCGTTCCAGTCTGGCAACAGATTTATCAAGTGATGGTCCGGTGAGTTGTTCATCCGCCAGCATGATGATGCGAGGTCTTAGAACCGTGTCGCCTTTTGTAATTTTGGCAACTGCTTCGCCAAGCCATCTTATTGTTCCATCATTGCCTAAAACAATGTCGCTATTCGGGCTGGCACCCAATCTGTCAGCACGTTTTTCTATTTCAGCAGAAAGTGCCTTGGTTGCTGCTGTATTTAATGCTTTTGCATCTTTGCCGCCTTCAGAACTATCAGCAACAAATCTGAATCCCCTTAAATGTCCTACAGCGTGGCCTTCCACACTTACGGCACCATTTTCACCAATTTCAGCTTCCAGCATTCTGTTCTCTTTCAAGCGCTTCATTAACATACTTGTCCTGCGGTCTACGAAGCGTTTCGTCAAGGCCTCATGTAGCGCATCTGATAGTCTATCTTCGACTTCGCGGGTTTTTTCTCGCCATTGTGTGGCATTTTCAAGCCAATCATCACGATTAGACAAATAAGTGCAAGTTCTGATGTTTGCAATACGCGTAGAGAGGGCATCCAGCTCTCCATTCGTATTGTCGCTGCCAGCTATCTGATCAGCAAACCAGACTTTATTGATTTTTCCTTCGCGGGCAATATCCATATAAACTTGTGAAAGGATTTCTGCATGAGAGGCAGGAGATATCTTGCGATAGTCCGGGGTTTTAACCACGTCCCATAAAAGGCGTACCCTTTGCGGCGTATTTGTCAGATCAATGATGTCAGGGTCATTAGAAAGCCTGTCAAGCGCAATAATGTCTGTATTGGGCGGTGCTTTCATCAAACGACGGTGTTCTGCAGGTTTTTCAAGCGAAAATTTAAGTGCAGAAATGGAATCGTAATTTAGATCGCGGTTACGCCAGGTCAGGATTTTTGCGGGTGCAAAAGTATGTGTTTCAAGCGCTTCAATGAGTTCATCTTCGAACGGTTGGACGCGACTTGTAATGCCGAATGTTCCGTCTTTTGTATGCCTGCCGGCACGACCTGCAACTTGTGCCAGTTCTGAAGCCGTCAGTTTTCTAAATTGAAATCCGTCATATTTTGTATCCTGCGCAAAAGCCACATGGTTGACGTCAAGGTTCAAGCCCATGCCAATGGCATCTGTTGCAATGAGAAAGTCAACATCGCCGTTTTGATAAAGTTCCACTTGCGCGTTTCGGGTGCGGGGAGAGAGAGAACCTGTAACCACCGCTGCACCACCTCGTTCACGTCTTACGAGTTCTGCAATTGCATAAACCTCATCCGCTGAAAAAGCGACGATTGCACTGCGGGTTGGCATGCGGGTGATTTTCTTGGAGCCTGCATATTGGAGAATAGACATGCGTGGGCGTGTGGTAATGCTCAAACCCGGCAGCAAATCCTGTAAGGCTGCAGCCATTGTATCTGCTCCCAGCAACATGGTCTCATATTTGCCGCGAAGGTTTAAAATGCGGTCTGTGAAGAAGTGTCCACGTTCGAGATCTGTTGCCAGTTGCACTTCATCAATTGCTACAAAGTCTGCATTGGTATATTCAGGCATCGCCTCAACAGTGCAGACCTGAAATTTGGCCCCTTTAGGCGTGATGCGTTCTTCGCCTGTTACAAGGGAAACATTTGCGACACCGACCTTGTCACATAGTTTTCCATAAACTTCGCGGGCAAGCAGCCTTAACGGTAAGCCAATTAACCCGCTTTTGTGCGCAACCATACGTTCAATTGCCATATGGGTCTTGCCAGTATTCGTCGGGCCTAAAACAGCTGTTACGCCGTAGCCACGGGTTTTGGAATGATTGGAAGACATGGGAGAGAAAGTATAAGCTTTAAATTAGGGTTTCGTGTGTTTTAATCTAACGCGCCTTGGTTTTTTTAGCCAGAAAAATAATAATTTAGCTGGCAGTGCCAAAATATTGCGGGTTCGCTGTAAATCGCCCGTATTTGGTGCTAATTACTATTTTAATAGGGGTAAAAACACTGACACCTTCCATGGGTGCCAGCCAGATTTCCATGTTTTTGTTCTTTGCCATCTCTTTTACATTGCGGTGGTTTTTTCTGTGGCCTGCAACCGGGATGTAGCGCATACGGCAGACATAAGCATGGCCATTATAACCCTGAGTGCTTATTTTTCTGGTAGATTTATAACTTAATTTAATATTGTAGCGGGTTTCGCCATCAAAAACGGGAAGATACTGGTTGCAAACCTGTTTCCCATCTTTTGCAGCCTGACCAGACATGGGAACAATTAACGTGCTTACCGGGTCAATAACGGCTGCCATATGCTTTGCTTCTAGCGGCACATATTTTGGAGCCACGCGTTTGCGCTTTTTATTGGCTTTGATTTTAACATCAGTGACGCGGTGATTGGTGAATGAAAGTTTGACACTTTCTTCTTTCTTTTTGCTTTCCTTGATTGAAACCTGATGGGTCTTGGGGCGTAATTGGTCTTCTATCATTGCGCCGGCGCTTTTGAATTTGCCTTTTGAGGGTGCCAGCCATTCTACAAGACCTGTTGTCTTGCCGGAACCTGTTAAAGAGTATGAATTATCATCAAATTGAATGTTGAATTTGGCAATGCCAACTTCAATGCCACCGAATTTAACAGAAAAGCGGGTTTCGTGGTTTTTAGGTTCTGCAATTGCAATGCTGGTTGCTGATATCAAAGCAAAAAAGGTAGCTGTTGCACCTTTAAAAAAAACCATTTGCAAATCCCCATATTCAGATAACAATTGTTATCACATAACTTCGTTAACCTGAATACCGTCTGAATAGGGCAGAATTTGGCGAGATAGCCATTTTTGCTTGACGTTTGGCGGCGTTCACCCTATGAACTCCACAACCTTCCTGAAGCTGCGGGATAATTTATGTTTTTGCAAGTGCGAAGCAAAATTCCAATGTGCCTTTCAGGAACTCAAAAAGAATTTAAAAATCAGGATAAATCCTATGTCCAGACGTTGTGAATTGACCGGTAAAGGCGTGATGAGCGGCAATAATGTCAGCCATGCCAATAACAAGAACCGCCGCAAGTTTTTGCCTAATCTTGTTGACGTTACACTTATGAGTGAAACTCTTAATCAGCGTGTTCGTTTCCGCATTTGTGCTCAGGCACTTCGTACAGTTGAACATCGTGGTGGTCTTGATGCTTTCCTGGCGAAAGCAAAAACAGATGAACTTTCACCAAAAGCACGTTTAATTAAAAAGCAAGTTGCAAAAGCGTCTGCTGAAGCTGCTGCCTAATCTTAAACAAGATAGTTTAATTTAATCAGGCGGGAGTTTCTCGCCTTTTTCTTTGTCAAACGTATTTTATGTAAAAATACCCCTCAAGCTGGTGGCATCCACCCAGGATAAAAAAATGCAGAATATTTCTCGACTATTCCCTTATATTCTAGCGATGGTACTCATCGTTGTTGCTTCCAATATTCTTGTCCAGACCCAGGTACAATACTTTGGTCTCCAGGATGTTTTGACCTGGGGTGCGCTGACTTACCCAATCGCATTTTTGGTCAATGATATTACCAACAGACACCTCGGCAGTGCGGCTGCTCGAAAAGTTGTGATCGTTGGTTTTATTCTTGCTGTAATTTTATCAATATGGTTTGCAACGCCGCGCATTGCGATTGCCTCAGGCAGCGCATTTTTGGTGGCGCATCTGATTGATATCGGGATTTTTGATAAATTGCGTGAAAGTTCTTGGTGGAAAGCGCCTTTTATTTCCACCATTATTGGTTCTGCCGTGGACACAATTATTTTCTTTGGTCTTGCCTTTGCGCCGATGTTTGCAGGGATTGATGGTTTCTTTGGTACGGAAGATGGTTCACTTGGTTTTCCTGCTGGTATTTTTGGTGTTGCCATGCCGCTTTGGGCATCGCTTCTTGTTGGTGATTTTATTATCAAGGTTTGTGTCGGGCTATTTGCGCTTGTTCCTTATGGCGGTTTCCTTAAAATGACGGAAGCTCGCGTTTAATTACCAAGCTTGAATTCCAATAAAACTGTACGCTGATTTCGCGAGAAATTATCATCAGAAATCAGTGTCAGTCTTGTGGAACCATCTTGCATTTTTGTAACTGCCAAACCTTCCATATTGTCAATTTCATGGGTGTAACTGACGTCAATCAGAATTTCACCATCCAGAGGATCATCTGTTTCAAGTGTTCCAGACTTGATGCGCCGCATTCGCATAAAAACACCTGTGAACGGATTATAGTAACGTTCAAGCAGAATAAGGTCTCCATTGGGCAAAAATGCTGCATCCGTTAAAGAAAAACTATCGCGGTATTTGACAGATAACTTGCGAATAACCTTGCCACCAGAGATTACGACACCCTGGTGATTGCCATCTTCGTCAAGCGCCTGTTCTGCAAAGACATAAAGCATTCCGGTTTCTGGTTGCATTGCAATTGCCTCAGGACCCTTGTTCTTAGGAAATCCATGAGGATTTAAATCTACATTGTAATCATTATTTGCGATTAGAGTTTGCCCGCTCATTGAAAAGCGCATGATCCTGTCGTTACGTTCATACCCTACAAAAAAGCTGTTGCCAGAAATTTCCAAGCCTTCCGCGTCTTTATCTTCA
>CALFBM010000174.1 GCA_937951645.1 uncultured Rhizobiaceae group bacterium | reverse complement strand
TTGGAAAGAAACGGACGCTCGCGCCATTTATCTTCACCACCTGCAATCATGTGTAGCAGTTCAAGGGCACCCGGCACAAAAGATGGTTCGGTAAAGCTTGTTCCGATATGCTTGCGAGTTCCCGCGCAAGAGGCGTAAATCGTGTTCATATCCATCTCGAAATTATCGACAATATCCCGAGCCACCATCGTACGCTGGAAGAAGTGCACATTATCGAGCTTTTCTACAATACGTGCTGAATCATACAAATCCTGCAAATAAGACTCGCGATAATCGTTATTTTCAATATCAACAATATGAACTGCCGCACCCGCTGTACCATAATGCACTTTGCTGCCAGATAAATTGAGGTCTTGTTTTGGATTACGTGCATGAAGGGTAATATCACGCGCAGCAACAGCCAGCATATCCTCTACCAATGCACGCGGAAAACGAACACGCCCGTCATCGCCAAGAATGGCACCTGCTTGGGTTAGAATCTCGATACCTGATTCAGGTGCTTCACTGAGACCAATGGTCTCTAACGCATCAAGTGCTGCCTGATGAATGCGTTCGACTGCTGCATCAGTAAGGGGTTTATATTGCCCTCCGACAAGACCCGCATGAATAGGTCTTAATTCTTCAGCCAGTTTTTCTGAACGAAGTGCGACACGTGCGCTACGCCCACCTGAACGTTTTGCTCTGGCTGGTGCTTCAGACATAAAGTATCCTCCCAAATAACTTCATGAATTGTGATAAATCTGGTTTGCTTTCACAATTCACCAAAACGAAGTATTTTGGCGCAAACACATTTTGCTGATTGTATTTAATCAATTTTTCTTGCTAAGCTGAAGAAATGAAAAATAATGCCCCCTCCATGATTGATCCATTTGGCCGTATGGTCGAATATCTTCGCGTTTCTGTAACAGACCGTTGTGACTTCCGCTGTGTATATTGCATGGCAGAAGACATGACATTTTTACCCAAAAAAGAACTTCTCACGCTTGAAGAACTTGAACGTCTTTGTAATGTATTTGTTGAAAAAGGCGTTCGCAAACTTAGACTTACAGGTGGGGAGCCACTGGTACGTCGCGGCATTATGGATCTCATTCGCAACCTCGGAAAAATGCTTGATGGCGGTGGACTGGACGAACTCACACTGACTACCAATGGTTCTCAATTGGCCAAATATTCGGCTGAACTGGTGGATGCGGGCGTAAAGCGCATCAATGTATCACTCGATACACTTGATGAGGCAAAATTTGCCGAGATCACGCGCTGGGGACGCTTGCCACAAGTCATGACAGGTCTTGAAGCCGCAAAAAAAGCAGGTCTTCAAATCAAGATTAACGCCGTTGCACTTAAAGAAGTCAACGAGCATGAAATCGAGGGCATGATGCAATGGGCGCATGGTGAAGGCTTTGATTTTACATTAATTGAAACCATGCCACTGGGCGAAATTGACGAAGACAGAACAGATCAGTATCTGCCACTTTCTACAGTGCGTGAACGGCTGGAAGAGAAATACTCTCTAATTGATATTCCTTACAAAACAGGCGGCCCAGCCCGTTATGTTAAAGTAAAGGAAACTGACGGGCGCATTGGCTTTATCACCCCCATGACCCATAACTTCTGTGAAAGTTGCAACAGGGTACGCTTAACCTGTACTGGTACGCTTTATATGTGCCTTGGACAGGACGATGCAGCTGATTTGCGTGAACCGCTTCGTGGCTCAAATGGCAATGAACTGGTCTCACAAGCAATTGATGAAGCAATCAGCCGCAAGCCGAAAGGTCATGACTTTGTAATTGGAAGAAATTCAGCACCTTCTGTTTCACGTCATATGAGCACAACTGGCGGATAGACAAATACATTGCCCGTATCGATTGAATTAAATCCGCCCCTGGCAATCGTTCATATAAACAACCCACCTGTAAATGCGCTCTCCCATGAGGTTCGCCTTGGTCTTTTGAACGCATGTAAAAAGCTGAATACTGATCAAGCTATCAAGGCTGTTATCCTCATTTGTGACGGTCGTACTTTCATCGCAGGCGCTGATATTCGTGAGTTCGGACAGCCTCCTGAAGAGCCTCATTTGCCAGATGTAATATCAAGCCTAGAAGCCTCAACCAAACCATGGATAGCAGCTATTCACGGAACTGCTCTTGGTGGTGGATGCGAGGTTACTTTGGGGTGCCATTATCGCGTAGCTGTTCCATCAGCAAAACTTGGGCTGCCGGAGGTTAATCTTGGACTTATACCAGGAGCTGGCGGCACAGTTCGTTTGCCACGTCTTGTAGGCGTTCAAAAGGCAATTGAAATGGTCACAAGTGGCAAGCCAGTGAAGGCAAGCAAGGCAAAAGAAATAGGCCTGATAGATGCCCTTGCCCCTGATCATCAACTTGAGCAATTCGCAATCGAATTTGCCACTTCCATGATGAATGAACCCACCCCGCTTGCGGTTTCTAAAAGACCGATAACAGATATCCCGAACCTGGCAGAAACAGCAGATATTCTGGCAGGCATAAAGGCAAAGGCACGTGGACAACTCTCCCCCCTTGAGGCCGCATCGTCAGTTTTGGATGCTTGCAATTTAAGCGTTGAAGATGCCTTAAAAAATGAGCGACAACGCTTTGTAAAACTTAAAGAAAGTTCGCAGTCCAAAGCGCTTCGCTACGCGTTCTTTGCTGAACGTCAAACAACCAAAATTGATGAACTAAAAGAAGTTGAACCGAGAGAAATAAACCATTGCGGTGTTGTTGGTGGAGGGACCATGGGAGCCGGAATTGCAACAGCAATGCTACTCTCGGGACTTCAGGTTACATTGATTGAACAAGACGAGGACGAAGCTGCCACGGCAAAAAACAGGGTAATCAAGACGCTGGAAGCAAGTCTCTCTCGCGGTCTCATTACACAAGCCAGATTTGAGTCTATCAAAACAGATTTTAAAGCAACATCACAGTTTGAAAAACTGAAATCTGTTGACCTTGTTATCGAGGCAATTTTTGAAGACATGGCAGTAAAGAGAGATCTGTTTGAAAAGCTGTCGAAGACATGCTCAAAAGATACGATTTTTGCGACCAATACATCTTATCTGAACATCAATGAACTGGCTGAAAGCACAGTCAATCCAGAGCGCGTGATCGGGCTTCATTTCTTCTCACCTGCACACATCATGAAACTTCTTGAAGTCATCAAAACCGACACTGTTTCCAATGAGGTTCTGGCAACAGGCTTCGCTCTTGGAAAGAAACTTCGAAAAGTTCCGGTTCTATCCGGTGTCTGCGATGGCTTTATCGGAAATCGAATTTTATCAAGCTACAGAAAACAATGTGACTACATGCTGGAAGACGGCGCCTCACCTCAGGAAATCGACGAAGCGATGCGCGCATTCGGTATGGCAATGGGGCCCTTTGAGATGCAAGACATGGCAGGACTTGACATTGGCTGGGCTAACCGCAAGCGCCTTGCTCCCACGAGAGATCTAAATGAGCGTTATGTCAAAATTGCTGACAGACTATGTGAACTGGGTCGCTTTGGACAAAAAACAGGCTTTGGCTGGTATGAATATCCAAATGGTGCTCGTAAAGGTATTCCGGATTCAACTGTAGAAGCAATAATAGTGGAAGAACGCGCCATTGCAGGCATCATACCTAAAAGTTTTTCACCAGAAGAAATTCAAACCCGAATTTTGGATGCCATGGCTTGCGAAGGCCATAAAATCCTGTCTGAAGGCATCGCACGAAGCGCTTCTGACATTGATATGGTTATGATTCTGGGATACGGATTTCCACGTTGGAGAGGTGGGCCAATGTTCATGGTTCAAAATAAATAACATACGGTATAGTATTTAATTTCAAAATACTACTTACCGCCCTTCCACCTCTTCCAATCAGCTTGTTCATGCTTGATTTTAATTCATAAAACATACTATAATGTATGTTAAGGGATGGATACCGCATGAAATCAAGGCGCTTTGGCAGAAATGATTGGATAACGCTCGGCATGGAAGTGCTTCGAACAAGCGGAGCCGACGCTATAACGATTGATCAGCTTTGCCAGAATGCCTCAAAAACAAAAGGTTCTTTCTATTTCCATTTTGCAACCATTGAAGACTTCCTGATCTCAATTACTCAGGAATGGCTAACCGCTTATACACTCAAAATCACGCAAACCACCAATACCCAAAGCAAGCGGCTGGATCTTTTGAACCAGCTTGCTGCAAGAATCGACCTTGATCTGGAAACAGGCATCAGGCAATTGGCATCTCGCAACAAACAGGTGCAAGACATTGTCACCCAAGCAGATAATACAAGAATTATCTGGTTGGCAGATCTTTATGAAAGGTCAGGAAAATACAATAAAAGCAATGCCTTGGCACTTGCCAACATAGAAATAGCAGCTTTTACAGGCTTCAAGCTGATTAAACCCGACATGCAGCCTGCTCAGGCTCGGGAGTTTTATGACAGCTTCCTTAAACTCACCTCGAGAGCTTAATATGCCTGCCGCACAAGCCAGCCTTTATAATGTGCGATACGACCACCAAAACGAAACTTCACCAGGACATCAAAAACAAACCGCCCTTCCCCGTCCACTTCTTCGTGAGAAATACTTTGCGGCAAAAGAAACGTTGGAAACGGAATAAATCCAAACAACCTGCCCCGTACGACAGGATAAAGCAGTTTGTTATTTTTGAGTTCAAGCCCAAGACGAATTGCAAGCAGTCCAAATCTTTCCTGGACATAACCATCTTGATCAACCGATAAATGCGAACAAAATGACTTGCCATCAAATTCACGCACCCAGGTCTCTGATTTTTCATTAGCTGTGACCGTAACCTTGACCGGAATATCACTGGCACTTCTGGGGAACCCCACCAATAGGGAAGCGACCCGTCCCAATATACCTGTTGGTCCCTTTATAGTAGCCTTACCCTCGTAAACATGCTTGCCCAATTGGTTATGAAGCGCTTTCACAGGTGCGGGCAACTGATCAAAACTTGAACCAAGCGCCTTTTTGAAAATTGGTTCTGCTGGCGTTACATGAACTTGTGTACGGCCATCAAATTCAGCCAACGCTTCATCCAGTTCATCAAGGGTTATCTCTCCCAGACATGCACGCGCGCCAGTTCCAACGCCTCCATCTAGGATTTTGTTCAGGATGATTGACACAGGCAAGGTAGGAATATTGGGTCCATGACCATCATCAGCGATTAAATCCCACTCACGACGTTCATAAACGCCGTTTTGATTTATCCCAAGCACTGAGACCTTCATGCCGCCTTCGGCACTCCCTGCCCATTCAAACCAGCTTGCAATCCACCGCAAGGCACTTGCAAGCGGTTCAAGTGATTTAGCTAACCCGCACACAACAAGCCAACGTGCTAAAACCAGTGCATGGTGAAACAGCCTGACTTCAAGCCCTGCTTTGAAAAGCACAGTTTTTGCCTTGTATCGCTCAGCAAAAAACGCGATGTCAGGCGTATCAACCAGAGATGCCAAACGTCCACAAATTTTATTTTTTCCCTTGACGTTTAAATCAAACCGCTCAGTCTCGCTCCAGCCTGATACAATTTCACCTTCACCATGCCTGGTAATCTTCATGGGTTGACCAATTTGGCTTAAAACAGAACGCATGACCGAAAGCGTTCGCCTGGTACGGTTTCCCGGAATAATAACGGTTGTCACAGCCTCGACTTCTGCAAGATCACGCACCAGATGATCTGCTATACTTGAAGAAATTGCAGGCGTTGCACTACAACCGGACAAGGCGGTAACGCCCCTCTCTTTGGCAAGTTCATTGAGCGATGCAAAGCCTTTAACAAATCTGCTCGTATCAGCAATATCAAAATAATGGCAACCCGCTTCAATGACTGCAGTAGCAAAACGATACGGCAGATCACCATAGGCATGATAAGGGCCTGCGCAATCCACAACAGCAAAAGGTTTCAAGCTTATAAGCGCCTCATCAACGGCACAAATATCATCACGGTCAAACTGATGATACCGCCCGCCATACTCATTACAAAAGGCCTTTAGCCTCTCTTCATTACGCCCTGAACAGACAACATCAAAGCGTGCTTGCCGGATTAAACGCTGCGCCAATAATCCACCAAAAAGCCCTGTTGCGCCAAGCAATAAAACGACAGGCTTATTCATTGATAAACCGGTCTTTCAAGTCTTGTGAGGGGACAAGACAGCTATCGCGCTTTCCAAAGAGCGTATAGCGATTGCGGGCAATTTTGTAATAAGCCCAATCGAGCAAGTCATCAGGCAAAAACCCGAATACAGCAAGCCCCTTATATGGCCAGCCAAGCAACTTCATTGCAGCAAAAAATCCATGCAATCGCTCATATAACTTGCCATTTATGAAAACCAGATTGGTATCATAATCCTCAGGCTTTAATCCATAATAAGCATAAAGCGCCTCACCAAAACCAGACTGTGCCGTAGCAAACTCAAACTGCTTGTGTTTATCAACCTTGACCAAAAACCTGAAAAATCCGGAACACAAAACACATTCCCCGTCAAAGACAATAAGGTTTTTGTTTTCAAGCTTTTGTACCAGAGTATCAGAACGTTCCATAAACTTGATATGAGGTCTTTAACCGGCAAATTACAAGTTACCGGACTGCGGCGTTTTGCACTAATTACCGCAACAACCCTTTTTTAAAGGCAAGAGCCACTGATTGTTCTCTCGTTTGAGCCCCCAGTTTACGTTTGATTTCCTTTAGATGGTAATTAACAGTGACAGAAGCAATATTCATTTTATCAGCTATTCGGTCATTGCGATGGCCCTCACAAAGCCATTTTAGCACTTCAAGCTCGCGTTCTGAGAGCAATTTCTTATAAACCGGATTTACACTCCAACTAGGCATTTCGTTTTCAAATACTGGCGTTTCAACAAGCTGATTATTAACCAGTGCTGCGGCCAATAAAATTTCTTCCAAATTCTCATCAAGCATCGACCGGAATTCTGCATGATCCATACTTGAAGCAAGATTAAACCCGGTAATCAGATGTCCAAATTTATTGTGAATAGGCACACAAATAGAGGTATTCAAACCATAGTCCTTAGCCTCATTA
>CALFBM010000173.1 GCA_937951645.1 uncultured Rhizobiaceae group bacterium | reverse complement strand
GACAAAAGATGCAATTAGCTGGATTGCCAAAAAAGGCTTCGATGATCGCATGGGCGCAAGACCTTTGGGTCGCGTTATTCAGGAACACATCAAAAAGCCTTTGGCAGACGAAGTCCTGTTTGGCAAATTACAAAAAGGTGGTACTGTAAAAGTGACACTGGCTAAAGATGAGTTGGGAAAAGAAAAACTAGTGCTTGAAAGCATTGAAGACAAGCCCGTAAAAAAACGCGCAAAGCCAAAAACAGCAACCAAAGCCAAAACAAAAACTTCAACCAAGGCAACAGCAAAACCAAAGTCACCTCCCAAGCCGCGCGGCAAAGGAAACGGTGGCGGAGCATCAGTTCCAAAAGTACCGCTTAAAACAAAATAAGCTGAACCCAGCAATCAAAAAAGGCTGCAAATTCACATTTGCAGCCTTTTTTGATTCAGTTTGAAACAATTGGTTACATATTGCCCTAACCTCTCCTTTGTATGAACACGCTCCCGTCAGATTACGATCAAATTTACTTGGCAATGATAAGTAATGGGGCAAAGCAGGATCTTGCACAAACAGGGAGAATAACCATGGAACATATCAAGCAGTTAAAAACCATTCGTGATGATGCACTCACAAGACTACAATCCAATGCTGATTACAAGTTACTGACGTCACTCGACAGTCTGATCATAGAGCTGGAAGGTGTTACCGCCATTGCTGAGTTGGCGGAAAAAACTGTCACGAAAGAAGTAGCGACCAAAAATTCGCCTGTAAAAGATAATACCAAAAACACCCAGACACTGGATCAGGCTTTCGAAAAGCTAGACTCCAAAAAGCCAAACGGTTCGGGATCCAGTGTTGTTGATCTGTCTGATGAAATTAATGGCGGCGTCTCTTTGAGTTGACCGATATAGTTTCATCGGTGCGAAGTGGTTGAATATTCATATTCAGTCGCTTCGCACTTAATTTGTTAAATTCCTAAAACACCAGCACGTTTTAGTTCTGAGTCAAACAAGACAATCTCCTCTGACGTAAGTTTTACATCCCGTGGGTAAAGCGGTGCACTTCTGTCCAGATTTATATGGCGTTCAAACCCTTTGGTTGTATCAATAAAATGGGAGACACCATCATCTCCATACTCATTTCTAAAACCCTGCATAACAGCATCAAGGTAAGATTGCAGCAGAGAACCATCATCAATTACCCCCTCCACTTCGTTCGCAATATAAACATAAAGATTGTCAGGTAACTTCGTATCTTTGGAAACCTCTAATTGGTCACATCCGATTTTGTGGCGTGAGTATCCTGCTTCTCGCTCATCTACCAAAGGCAGGTTTTCAAGCAAGTCCAGAACAACCACACCCTTGATATTGCTTGTCTCATCCGGATGGATAGAGAGAAGAGACACATGATTTTCAAATGTTTTTGACCGTGCTTGCCAGTGCCTACTATAACCTATCAGATTGGCTGGAAAAATATCTACATAGCTTGTACGTAATGTCTGCTTGTTAACAAGCGATCCAAATCCAAAATATCCAACCAGCTCTTTGCTCATTTTTGATATCTTACACCTCTTGTCGCTCGCCCTTGATAACCTTGTAGCTTGGAGCATACATGGTGACCAGTTCTTCAGCTGCTGTCGGATGTACTGCCATGGTTCGATCAAAATCAGCTTTCGTTGCTTTCATTTTAACAGCAATTCCTAGCGTTTGAGCCATTTCACTGGAACCGTGCCCCATTATATGAAGACCAACAACAACATCGGATTTCGCATCAACAATAATCTTCATCAACATTTTTTCAGTTGAACTCGAGAGCGTTTTTTTCATTGGACGAAAGTGCGCACGGAAAATATTCAATTCTGGATATCTTTCACTTGCATCTTCTTCGCTTAAACCCACCGTACCAATTTCAGGTTGTGAGAATACAGCCGTTGCAATCAGGTCGTGATCCGGTTTTGTAGGGTTGTTTTTGAACTCGGTCTCAATAAGGCACATGGATTCATGAATAGCCACAGGCGTCAATGATACACGGTCAGTAACATCCCCTACCGACCAGATATTGTCTACATTGGTTTTGGAATAATCATCCACCTTTATGAAACCTTTGGCATCCGTTTCCACGCCGGCATGCTCAAGTCCCATGCTATCTGTCATCGGATTACGGCCAATAGCCAACATCACCTGATCAGCTTCAACCAAAGTTCCATCCGTAAGACTAACTTTTTTAACGCCCTCTGACGTTCCTTCAATCTTGGTAAAGGTAGATCCGACACGCACATCAATGCCTTTTGTCACCATCTCATCATGGAGTAAGTTTCGGACATCATTATCAAAGCCTCGCAATATCTGCTCACCGCGATAAACAAGCGTCACCTTACTGCCAAGACCTGCAAAAATACTGGCAAATTCAACGGCAATATAACCTCCTCCATTAATAACAATCGAGTTCGGCATCTCTTCAAGGTGAAAGATTTCATCAGAAGTAATACACAAATCATCACCATCAACACCCATATTACGGCTCGGCGTACCACCAACGGCAATGAGTATCTTTTCAGCAGTAATCGTTTTATCCAGCGCCTTTAGGTAAACCTCATGCTTACCTTTGAGTTCTGCACGACTGTCAAACATCTCGGCATTGTTGTTGTCCAGGCCCTTGCGATAAAGGCCTTCGAGGCGTTCAAGTTCGGTATCCTTGTTGCCAATAAGCGTTTTCCAGTCAAAGTTACTTTCGCCAACATTCCAGCCAAAACTTTTTGCAATTTTAAACTCATCCGAAAACTGTGACGCGTAAGACATCAGTTTTTTTGGAACACATCCACGAATAACACAGGTACCACCCCATCTGTATTCTTCTGCAATACCAACTCTCTTGCCCATGCCAGCGACCAGTCGCCCGGCACGCACACCACCTGAGCCACCACCTATTACAAAGAAGTCATAATCATATTGAGACATAATATTTCCTAAAGAAAACCCGGCACTAACGCCGGGCTATATATATGTTTAAAGCAAAAAAACACCAGTCTATTGCAGACCGGCTTCCTTCAACTTTTCCTGAACAGCCTTACCCATATCACGTACAATACCTTCACGCCAAACCTTGGAAACTTCGTCAACTTCACGAAATAACAAGGGTGTTTGGTTTAAAAACTTGATACCTGTTTCACTTGAAAAGAAGACTTGTATCGTTTCAAGCTCTTCTTGAGTAAATTTGTTGCCATAAATTGTTGCAACTTCATTTTCCAAAGGCCCACGACGAGGTGCAAGTGAAATGGCAACCTTATTAACAATATCAGAGATTTCAGCCTCAATATCAGGGCGATTTGCAATCAAGCCAGCTTTTATGAATGTTGCAATTTCAGGTAAAATTCCATCCAGACGATCTGTGGCACCTGTAGCTTCCATTGCTCCACGCGCCGCCTTGATGTGTTCAGGCGTTATCTCTTGCGCATATGCATTACCAGCAAACATCACGCACATGGCCATTGCTGCAGCACCAGTTTTCATTTTACGCTTTAAAGCAGTTACAGACTTCATTTAAGATGCTCTCCATCAAATATTTTTTTTATTATAATTCACCTAATTGCTTAACACCATCAGGGCTTGCAAGAAATACTACCTTCGCGTAGCCCAAAAACAATCCGTGTTCAACCACACCGGGAATATCAAGCAATTCATTCGAAAGTGCTGATGCGTCAGGAATATGGCCAAAAGAAGCATCAAGGATCAAATGACCACCATCAGTTTCAAATGGAGCATTTTTTCCGCCTCTTAAATTGATTTCACCTGACAAGCCCAAACCGTCAGCCACTACCCTTATGGCATTATGTGTTGCTCTAAGCCCAAAACGATTTACTTCAATTGGCAAGGCAAAGGTGCCAAGCGTTTCAACCAGCTTGCTCTCGTCAGCGATGACCGCCATTGCCTTGGAAGCATGTGCCACAATTTTTTCGCGAAGAAGCGCCCCACCAGCCCCTTTGATCAGTTGAAATGAACCATCAACCTCATCGGCACCATCAATTACAAGATCAAGTTCAGGCATTTCCTCAAGTGTTGTAAGGGGAATACCCAACTCATCACACAAGGATTGGGTTTTTATCGAAGTCGGCACGCCTACAATATCAAGGCCGCTTTTAACTTTTTGCGCCAACAGTCTTATAAATTCGTCGGCTGTTGAGCCCGTACCAATACCAATTCGCATGCCATCTTTTACAAGAGCAAGTGCTGCTCGGGCAGATTCAATTTTTAACTCTACGCTCATGTGGTGTGGTCTCAAGCCAATTATAATGTTATCGCCAGAAGTACCACGGGAGTTGTTGATTCACTATTGATTTTCTACCGTTTTCAACAAGGTAAGTACAATTTATGAAATACAGTCTTATAATATTTGATCTCGATGGAACACTGGCAAATACAGCACCAGACCTGCTTGGTACACTTAATAGAATTACAAAACCTTATAATCTAACTCAGATGGGTATGAACGAATTTGGCCAAATCATTGGCCATGGTGCAAAAGCGATGATCAAAAGAGCTTTTGAATTAAACAGCAAACCTCTGGACGACAAAACCCTTGAGGCTTTATTCAAGGATTTTCTTGCAGATTATTCTACCAACATTGCAAATGAAACCGTTCTGTTTGAAGGTGTTTTGCAAGCAATGGATAGTTTAAAACATAAAGGCTTTGAGTTCGCCCTATGCACCAATAAAACAGAAAGCATGGCGAGATTATTGCTAGAAGAGTTGGGCGTCACAAACCGCTTCAAGTCAATTACAGGTGGCGATACATTCGAATTTAAAAAACCGGATGCGAGACACTTGACGGAAACTGCTAATTTGGCCGGCCACCAAATTTCAAAAGCAATTATGATCGGTGATTCTGCAACGGACATCAATGCAGCCATAAATGCAAAAATTCCGTCTGTCGCTGTTACTTTTGGATATTCTGACACAAAAATTGAAACCCTTGGCGCCACTAGAATTATCAATCATTTCAATGAATTAACATCTGCTATTGAATCAATTTCACAACTTCAGCAACAAACCTAAGCTGCAGCCCCCTGGCGCATCATTGCTGCAACTGCAGATTGATCCTGCTTATGCCACGCAGAATACCATTGGTAAAACTCCTTGGAAGGCATAGGGCGCGCAAAATAATATCCCTGGGCGTAAGTACAGCCATATTCTGACAGGAACTCAAGTTGGGACACTGTCTCAACACCTTCAGCAACTGTTTCATAGTTAAGGCTGTTTGCCATGCCAAGAATGGTACGAACTATAATCCGGCCATGCTCATCTTCACGATTGGTCAACTTGTCAACAAACGAGCGATCAATCTTGAAGACATCAAATGGCAATCTTGAAAGCTGAGACAGGTTGGAATACCCCGTACCAAAGTCATCAATTGCAAAGCGAACACCCAGTTTTTTAAGAACATTGATATGACTTAGAGCTATGTCCGGGTTTTGCATTGCCATGCTCTCGGTAAGTTCCAATTCAAGTTTAGCAGGATTGGCACCTGTTTCTTCCAAAACCTCAATAACAATATCAGATAGATCCAGACGTTCAAATTGTGCTGTAGAGATATTTACGGCAATAGAGATTTCTATGCCTTCGTCTTCAAACTGTTTTAATTGGCGGCAAGCCTGCTGCAATACCCATCTACCTAGTGGCAAAATCAATCCACAATCTTCTGCAACGTTAATAAAATCCAATGGTTGGATCATGCCTTTTACAGGATGTTTCCAACGAATAAGTGCTTCAGCTGATTTTGGCAAAGCAGATGCGCAATGAATTTTCGGCTGATAGTAAAGCTCCAACTGGTTGTCTTCTTCCAATGCAACCCGTAAATCCTGTTCAATCTCCATACGGCGAGATGCTTCTGCATTCAATTCTGCCGAGAAATAACGATACGTGTTTTTACCCTCATCTTTAGCCTGATACATAGCCATATCAGCACTTTTAAGGATGGTTTGATAATCAGAACCATCGCGCGGGAAAATCGCAATCCCAACAGAAGCACCAATATTAATCTTTGCACCATTAATATCAAATGGTTCAGAAACAGCTTCAATAATGCGCTGAGATACAGTGGCTGCATCAGTTGCCTCTCTTATTTCAGAGAGCAGAACCGTAAATTCATCACCACCAAGGCGTGCAAGCATCTGCTTGTTTTTATTGGCATTATCAGAATCGCCTTCTTCAGTTTCCATTGCATTCATTGCCTTGAATGCAATTAGGTCTTCCGCACGTAAAACATTGGCAAGGCGTTCTGAAAATTGGCTTAAAATCATGTCACCAGCATCGTGGCCATGCGTATCGTTTACACGTTTAAAACCATCCAGATCAACGAATAGAAGCCCGCCAGTAACCTTTTGGCGCACTGCACGGCGAATTGCGCGCGTTAATTCCTTGCGGAAAAACTCGCGGTTTGGCAGCTGGGTTGTACGATCAACATAAGCAAGTTCATAAATCTGCTCAATGTTTTCCTTTAACTTGGCGATCATGCCACCAAAAGCATTACCTAATTGACGTACTTCATTGGGCCCTTCTATAGGCATAGTGCATTCAAGATCACCATCAGCAACTTGTTTGGCTGAATTTGCCAAGCTCAAAAGAGGACGAGTAATCTGTTTCACCAATATACCGGCAAGAATAATCCCAAGACTTAGAATAGGTACAAGTGAAAAGAAATTTGACTGCAAAATCGGCCACATAACTTCTGTGAAACCTGGATTTTCAAAGCGTATCATAACCGATCCAATGGCAGAACCATTACGCAATAACGGCTCCGCAACAGTAATTGTATCATCAGCTATAGAATATGACGGCTCCGCATTTTCAATTGCATAAATCTGTTCAGTATTATCGCCAATGGGAAGCAGTGTCGGTGTAACCGGGTCGCCATCAAGAAAAAAGGTTAATTCCCTATCAACAGCACTAACTTGTTTCACATGTTTCGTTGTACGAACCGATTTAAGAATTTCTTCGATGTCAGAAAGTTCAAAGTAATCAAATTGTTTTTCAAGACTCCGGGCAACAACATTTGTCATTGAACGCGCTTCAACCAAACGTTGATCACGAACTTTTTGTGTCTCAACAATTGTATCGGTGATGAATTGCGCAGCAACAAGCGTGACAGCAAGTCCGACTACCAGCATCAAGACACGGAAGTGAATCCCGTTACTAATATATTTCAGCTTGGATACCATCCAGCCACCATACGGATTTACCGCTCCCTACTCATGTATAACCATAAAACGAAGAGAATTAAAAATAGTAAAGATTTCAACACATTTAAGAATTAGTAAAATATATTTTGGGCTTGGTTAACAAAACAAAAACACGAAATAACCAATAAGCGCATTGCATTCATCACAAGCCTATGAAACGCTACCCGAAAGAAATAATTTCAAACGCTTTTTCAGGCATCCCAATGAACTTCCTAAAACACCAATTCAGCGACAACATGCTGGGTAGCGCATATATGTTGCTTGCCATGGCAAGTTTTGCGATTGGCGACTCAATAATGAAATTTATCAGTGCTGAAATGCCTCTTGGACAAATCCTGTTTACACGCGGACTTTTTGCAATCACCGTCCTTTTTATCATCGCATATAAAATGGGACACCTAAGGCCTGTATCATCAATTTTTAAAGCACCGTTTATTTTACGAATTACAGGGGAAGTATTTGCAACTTATTTCTTCTTTTCAGCCTTGTTCGAAATTCCCATCGCAAACGCGGCTGCAATTATGCAAGCCTTGCCACTTACAGTTACTTTAGCTGCAGCCTATTTCCTGGGTGAAGCGATTGGCTGGCGAAGAATGGTTGCCATATTAATTGGCTTCACAGGCGTTATTTTAATTATACAACCAGGATTGGAAGGCTTTAATATATTCTCATTGTATTGTTTGCTGGCAGTCATTGGCTGCACATTAAGAGATGTAGCAACACGCTGTCTGGACAAAGACACGCCAACAGTTTTTGTAACATTTATAACAGTGGTTGTAGTTACAATTGGCGGCTATTTACTTGGGTTTACAGAAAACTGGGTGCCTTCAACATTTTATACAACAAGTATATTAGGCATCGCCTCTATTTTCCTGATCACAGGGTTTATAGGCATTGTATCATCAATGCGCGTCGGTGAAGTCGCAGTTGTTACCCCTTTTAGATACTCAGTCTTGATATTTGCAATTTTAATTGGCGTATTCTTTTTCGATGAAATTCCAAACACTCTAACCATCGTCGGTTCTGTAATTGTTGCAGGCAGCGGCATCTACACAATTTACCGCGAACGCATGGCAGCTAAACAACAGGTAAGAGCAAATATTGGCTAATGATATTATACAATAAAACGCCCCCCCATATCATAACACTTGTCTGTGCCGCCGCACTTGGCCCACTGGCAATGAACGTATTTCTGCCGTCACTTCCCGGCATTACGACTTACTTCAAAACAACATCTGCCAACGCTCAACTATCTGTTTCACTTTACTTAACTGCAGTAGCACTCCTTCAGCTTGTTTTTGGTCCCTTATCAGATAAATTTGGCAGAAGGCCCGTTATCTTGATTGCTTTCTGCATTATGATTATTGGGACACTCATTTGCATATTTGCAACAAGTATTGAATGGTTCCTTGTTGGCAGAATTGTTCAGGCAGCCTCTTCTGCAGGTTTGGTGCTCTCCAGAGCGATTGCACGCGACTTAACCAAGGGGGCCAATGCAGCTGTTTTAATTGCCTACATCACAATGGGCATGAGCCTTGCACCAATGATTGGACCCGTTATAGGCGGTTATCTGGATGAGCTATATGGATGGCAGTCATCTTTTTATCTCACATTAGGGTTTGCTTTTTTTGCCTTGTTCTTGGCTTATGCTGATCTTGGAGAAACAAATCTTCACAAACAAAACTCAATTAAACAACAGATTAACGCCTACCCTGAACTTCTTCGCTCAAGGCGTTTTTGGGGATATGCAGTTACTGCAATGTTTTCATCAGGTGCATTCTTTGCTTTTCTTGGTGGAGGCTCTTTAATTGCCAATAGAGTATACGATCTCTCGCCCTCACAATATGGTTTTTATTTCATGTTTATTAGTATCGGGTATTTGCTTGGAAATTTAATCTCCAGTCGTATTACAGCACGCGTTGGTATTAATCAGATGATGTTAAGTGGCAACATTGTTGTCGGGTTAGGACTTGCCGCATCAATTTTGGTAATAATGTCTGGTTCAACTCATCCATTTTCCTTCTTTGGATTTATTTTCTTTGTAGGGGTTGGAAATGGCATGACCTTGCCAAGCTCCAGTGCAGGTGTTGTTAATGTAAGGCCAACTCTTGCAGGATCGGCCTCAGGGCTTGCAGGGAGCCTTCAACTTGGCGGCGGAGCAATACTTTCAGTTATTGCAGGCTATACAATATCTTCTGAAAATGGCGCATTGCCACTTGCAGTGATAATGTTGATTTCCATCCTATGCGCGAGCCTTGCAACCTTATATGTTATGCATGTGGAACGTCAGATTAAGGCAGGAATATAAACCAAAATGACTGACAAGCAGGAATTCATAATTGCTCCAGCCCCTCACGATGAGACTCTTTCAACCAGTGTGTCAGGTATTGACCATGAAGGTTCAAAAGTTGAAACACGTGTTGTACACGAGCGCGCTCTGACGCTGTTTTTAAACAGCAAGGAAGTCGTCACCATGATGACGATTGGTGACCACCCTGACCTTTTGGCTATTGGATATTTAGTCAACCAAAACATGCTCTCAAAAGACGAAACCATAACAGACATAGACCATGATGCTGATCTCGAAGTGATTGTTGTTCGGACCGAGATTGAAACCAACTTCGAAGAAAAGATGAAGAAAAAAATCCGTACTTCGGGCTGCGCCCAAGGTACAGTCTTTGGCGACATCATGGAAAGTTTTGAAAAAGCTGACTTGTCCAAAGATGCAAAACTAAAAACCAGCTGGCTTTATTCGCTTACAAAAAAGATAAACACCGTTCCAAGCCTCTATCTTGAAGCTGGCGCCATACACGGATGTGTCTTGTGCGAAGAAGACCGCCCATTGGTATATATGGAAGATGTCGGCCGTCATAATGCTGTTGATAAAATTGCGGGCTGGATGTTTAAAAACAAAACGGATACCTCAAACAAAATCTTTTATACAACGGGCAGGCTAACATCAGAGATGGTAATAAAAACTGTCATGATGGGTATTCCAATTCTGGTATCACGCTCCGGCTTTACCGCATCAGGCGTTGAACTTGCAAGACAAGTAGGCCTAACCCTGGTTGGACGCGCAAGAGGAAAACGCTTTATCGCACTATCAGGTGATGAGAGAATAGAATTTGATATTAATCCTGACATGGTCACCGACGAAGACAAAAAACATAGTCGAAAAGGAAGTAAATAATGGCTGACCTTTTAGGTGTTATTCTTGCAGGTGGCCTTTCTCGCAGAATGGAAGGACCAGAAAAAAGCCTGCTTGAGTTAAATGGCAAAACACTTGTTTGCCATGTGGCAGATCATTTAACACAACAAACCGATAAGGTTATCTTGAATGCAAATGGTGATGCCTCACGATTTGCAGAGCTGGGACTGGAGGTACAAAAAGATACCGTTGATGGTTTTATGGGTCCTTTAGCAGGCGTTCTTGCAGGTATGCGCTGGGCAGAAGAAAACACCAAAGCCACACACATTATTACCGCTGCAGCTGACACGCCCTTCTTTCCTGATACCTATGTGGCAGAAATGTTAATCAATGCAATTAGGGAAACTGCAGAAATTGCCCTTGCCTCTTCAAATGGACGACGCCATCCGGTTTTTGGACTTTGGCCCATTAAACTTGCTGATGAATTGGAAAGTTTCCTAGTGGACGAAAACAACAGAAAAGTCATGCTTTTCGTTGAGCGTTATCCAAACTGTCAGGTTGGCTTTGAAAACTTGAAAAATGATGTTGACCCCTTCTTTAACGTCAACACGCCAGATGATATGGTCAAGGCACAAGACATAATGTTGGGGTTGGAATAATTATGAAATTAAGCAAGTGTTTTGGTGTTGCAGGCTGGAAAAACTCTGGCAAAACATCACTTGTTGCAGGATTGGTTACAGAAATTACTAGCCGTGGGTTTAAAGTCTCAACCATAAAACATGCACATCATGCCTTTGATCTGGACACCCCCAACACGGACAGTTTCAAACATCGTGAAGCAGGCGCAAATGAAGTTGCTCTGGTATCCGCAAACCGTTGGGCTATTCAACATGAGCTTCACGGCAGAGCTGAACCTGATTTTGAAACAATACTTACCAAACTATCGCCCTGTGATCTTGTTCTTGTTGAAGGCTACAAGCAAGAAAATATTGCCAAGCTTGAAATCATCGGATCCGAAAGTGAACGCGAGGCACTATGGCCTCATGACAATAACATCAAGGCGATTGCTGGCGACGCAAAAATCGAGGACTGCCCTCTTCCACATTTTCATCGCAATGATATTAACGAGATAGCCAATTTTATTTTAAAAACTTGCGAGATCGAAAAATGAAACTGGCGGATGACTGCTTCGTTCATGACAAGGACAGATTACGCCATACGGATGCCTTGGAAATTCTACGGGAGCGAATGCATACAATTGCCGACATTGAAACAGTTTCGCTGGATATTGCAAATGGCAGAATACTGGCAAAGGACATTATTGCGCCACGCAACATCCCTGCATTTGATAACTCCGCTGTTGATGGCTATGCATTCGCACACTCAGACTTTGAACCCACTGGAGGCTTCTTTCCACTAACAGCAAGAATTGCTGCTGGGGACACAGGGGAAATTGAACTTCCGGCATTTTCTTCTGCTCGTATTTTCACGGGCGCAAGAATGCCAAAAGGTGCAGACACAATCGCCATGCAAGAAGATTGCGAAACACATGAACAAGACGGCACAAGGTTCATCGCCATTCCAGCAGGTCTAAAACGTGGTGCAAATTGCCGCTTGGCAGGTGAAGATGTTGCAACGGGTGATATTGTCGCAAAACCAGGCATTGGTTTGCGCCCTCAAGACCTGGCAGCAATTGCTTCAACAGGTGCAAACAAAATTGAAGTTTATAAACCCTTACAAGTAGGCTTGTTATCAAGCGGAAATGAAATCTTGCGGCCAGGTGAAGAGTTCCGGCAAGGCAAGGTCTATGACGCAAACCACTTTATGCTGCGTGGCTTACTTGATAACTCAAACACAACCCTAATTGATCTTGGTGTATGCCCGGACAATGCAGATCAGGTAAACAGCCTTCTACAGAAAGCTGCATCAAAATTTGATATTATCATCTCATCAGGTGGCGCATCCAAAGGGGAAGAAGACTATTTTGTCGACGCGCTTTCAACTTTGGGAAAATGTCATCTTTGGCAATTGGCTGTTAAACCCGGACGCCCCATGAGCTTTGGTCAAATTGGAACCACACTTGTCTTCACACTACCAGGCAACCCGGTGGCAGCCTTTGTTTGCTTCCTGCTCTATGTGCGTCCCTGCCTGGAAAGTCTGAGTGGCGGAAAATGGAAAACGCCCCAACGCTACCAAATACCGGCTGGCTTTTCTCATAATTCCAAACCTGATCGTCGCGAATTTTTACGAGGGTTTATTGAACAGGATGAAGCAGGTAAATCCATTCTCATGAAATTTGATCGCGATGGTTCGGGCCTTATAACCGGGTTACGGAAATCTTCCGGATTAATAGAAATTCCGGAAGAAACAACGACTATAAACAGAGGTGATCTGGTTGATTTTATCCCGTTTACAGAAATGGGAATTTCATAAGACTATTCAACAACGACCGTATAAGTAACACTGGAACCATCCGGGCTGGTGATATCACCAAGACGCTCCAATAAGGAAAATGTGGTTCGGTAAAAACCCTGTTTATCACCTGCAATATAAACCACTTGCATGATGGCACCTCCAAACGATTTGCCTGCCCTCTTGTTGAAATCGACAGTAGGCTTTGATAAAAAAGGCTTCTCTGCAACCAACGGCGTTACGGCTTGATAGCCGGTTGCTCCTTCAGGTACATCATTTACGATACCGCCAATAATAATATCATCAGCAGGCACCAGAACGCCGTCACCATTCCTGTCTTTCAAGATTAACCCGCCGTTGTAGCGCTCAAGCTCCTTTGGCATCAAGAAGCCTGCTTCTTCAAGCTGATGATTGGATAAAATACCCGCACCATAAATGCCCATATTGCCAATGCCTTTATTCTTGTCAAACAACAGGAATGGCATTGGCAAAGTATCTTTTGCCACACCAACAACTTGCCCAGGTTTTAATCTTTGCCAATTATGGTTGCGCTGGTCATGTGTAATATTGGTAGGAAAAATCTGTGCTCTTGGCTCATCAAGAAACCTGATTTCACCACGCCCTTTTGCAATTACATTACCGCCCTTGTCTTTAAAACGGACCTCAACCACACCTTTTTCGCCGCGAGAAATAAACGCAAAATATCTTCCTATATGAATGATTTTTATCCCGCGTTGCTGCACTTGATCAAAGGCAACACCTTTTGCAGGAGACTCCAAACTTTCAGGAGTCATGCCATCTGGACTCGTCGGTTTAATGATAAAAGTAAATTCATTGTCACCTTGAGATATTTTATGTCTACCTGATTTTTCCGGTAAACCTTGTTGCGGTGCCCCAACTGTCAATAATAAAGATCTGCTATCAAGCGGGACTTTTGGATCACGCTCAAAACCGCTGATCATCTCAACTTCCAGGCTCCCGCCAGGCGGAATTCCATAACCGATTACAGCAGGATTCATGAAGTCGAGACCCTGCACATTATCATTTTGAAGATATATGTTTATACCGCTGGGAATATTACGCACAGTACCATTGGCAAATATCGGTGCAGATATAACCTGACTTACAATGCCATCTGCAAAACTGTTCCAGGTTGTTAAGGTAAAAAATATAAAAGATAAAATAAGCTTTTTCATTCTGGTTTAAAAATCCATGTGCCTTTGGCATTATTAGAGTAGTTTTTCTTGTCAGTTGTCATCAAGATGAATTTAGATTGTGACCACGGTTTTGCAAAGTCACGATAGTGTTGAGAAAGAAAATTACCGCTCTGTCCTGTTGATTGAATAAAGATTGATTTATTCAAATCCGAAAAATCATAGACAGCACGATAAGCTGCCCCATGCCGGCTGCGATATGGGCCCTCTTCACCAAAGTCTGTTTGCCCTCTATGAAGCGTATAAGGCCCTCCGCCACTTTCAACCGTAATGTTAAAAACCCTGGAAAGCGGATTAACCTTACCAAAAGGGCGATGCTCGCTATAAGCAACATGGGCTTTTCCATATTGCCACTTCTTCCAATCAGAACCGTAAAGCGCTTTTAACTCAGCCAGTGCTGCATCAAAAGTTTGACTCAAGATTACATCGCAACTCTCTACTCCCTCAGTATCCTGACGATCGCACCAGTCACGTGCAGTTCCACGTTGCAAAATATGAAGAATCCTAGTGATACGACCACGATCAAACAAGTTATATTGCCCCCCAAGGTCATCTTTTAAAATTGCCTCATGCAAATGCCTGAACCAGGCCAGCATGATAAGCGGCTCAGCGCGTGATGCCTTCATATGCCCATCCCATATCATAAGCTCTCTGAATACAGAGGCCCGTTCACCGGCTCCGTCAAGTCCGGCCATTGCAGCAATTTTTACCAACTCAAACAGAGGCGGAGAAAAATCATCAGCCATTATCTTGCGAGATTGATTGGCATCATGTTTCTCATTGAACCCAAAAACAAGCTCCTCTACCCGTACCTGTCGAAAATGCTCCGCCCAGTCAAACGTTATATGATGTGGATAATCATTGGGTAAAAAATTGGCATTTGCAGTGGCAATAGCGCCAGAAGCCGGGTTTATAATTTTTGGCAACTGTGCAGATTGAACAACCCCTTTCCATTGATATTCCGGCAGCCAACCCAAGACAGGTGCACGGCCTTTTATGGTATTTGCATCATCACGTATTGGCATTCTGCCAGGCGTTGCAAGGGCAATATTTCCGTCCACATCTCCCACCACCAAAGATTGCATTGGTGAAACAGAAAACCTGGTTCCGTTAAGCAAACCAACAACTGATTTGGCAAACAAATTTGCCATTAACGTATCAAGTGTCGTGTCATCCTTGGCAAGTCCCGTCCATTGAAGAGCGGCAACATAACTATCTGGCAAAAGCTTTTTGATATCTCTGAAACCATCTGGCAATACGGGGCCATGCCGCGTTACACGTTTGATAGTTTTCTTGCTTTCAGCGCCGGATATTTTGATTTCCAGCTCCTCAGTTTCAAAATCCAGCCAGCCATTTTCAACCTTGTATTGATTTTCATTTTCAGGATTTATTTTCTCCAGAAACAGATCCTGTGCATCAAGATTAGTCGTTGTTAACCCCCATGCAACACGAGTGTTACGTCCTGTAATCAACATCGGAATTCCAGGCAGGGTACCGCCGATTAAATCATGCGACTCTCCTTCATGATCAAACGACAGGTGCGCCAGATAGAAGGCAGATGGTGCTGTAAAACCCAGGTGTGGATCATTTGCCAAAACAGGCTTCCCGCTTTTTGTTTTATCACCGGAGATAACCCAATTATTTGAAGCAGACTTGCCCGTAGGCCAGTCCAGTACGAAAGAGCTGGTTTCTGAATTTGAAAGCGAAGCTTCTTCTACAATCTTACCCTTTTTACCAAAACCGTAAAATGTTCTCAAATCAGGCAATGGAGGAGGATTATCTCTTGGTCCATAGGAAACAAGATCATCAATTTCTTGCGGGCTGAAGCCTTTCGATGCCATTGCCAAACGCTGAATTTCACGGTCCATATTTCCGCTAAGACTAAATCCCATTACCTTTAAAATCAGAATGGAGTTCCATGCTTCCCAGGGCTCAGGATCTGCTCCCAATATTAAAAACTCAGCCCCCAATCTGGGTTCAAACAATCTTGTTTCACGCGATGTAAATGCGTTCACACCTTTAGCATACGACAATAAGGCCCGTTGGGTGCGAGGTTGCAATTTTTCATAAGATTTCTTTGCAGCACCCGCCATGTCAAGCGTACGCAAGAAGACATCTGTATCAACAGTTGCCTCTCCCAGCACTTCAGACAAGCGCCCTTGTCCCACACGGCGTAAAAATTCCATTTGCCACAACCGTTCACGTGCATGAACGAACCCCAGCGTTTGCATGGCATCTTGCATTGATTTTGCATGTATATGCGGTATGGCATTTTGATCAAAGATTACATCAACAGGAGCTTCAAGCCCTGCAAGTTTCATACTCCCGTGATCGCTTGGCAATGTACGCAACAAAACGCCATAACCGGCCATACCCAAAAAGATTGCCCCTAAAAATAGCACAACACTTATGCCAAAGAACCATTTAAAAACCTTACGCATTGCTATATTAAGTCTCTCACATACTTTAAAAATTAGACTATATCATTTTAGACAGGAAGGACGAATAAATGGCAAGAGTTGCTTTCATAGGATTAGGCGTAATGGGATATCCGATGGCGGGTCACATTGCAAAAGCCGGGCATGAGGTTTCTGTCTATAACCGCACTACTGCAAAAGCAGAAGAATGGGTAAAAGAGTTTGGCGGAAGCCATGGCACAACCCCTGCAGAAGCTGCAAAAGATTGTGATTATGTATTTTGCTGTGTTGGCAATGATAATGATCTCCGCAGTGTGACCTTGGGTGAAGGTGGTGCATTTGAGTCCGTAAAAGAAGGCGCAATCTTCATTGACAATACAACTGCCTCTGCTGCCATTGCACGTGAATTAAACGAAGCTGCAGCAGGTAAGAAGTTTGATTTTCTTGACGCACCTGTCTCAGGTGGCCAGGCTGGCGCAGAAAATGGTGTTTTAACAGTCATGATCGGCGGTGATGAAGCCGTATACGAAAAAGCAAAACCAGTCATTGATTGTTATGCCCGCATGGTTGGACTAATGGGACCTGCAGGCAGTGGCCAACTAACAAAGATGGTCAATCAAATCTGTATTGCCGGCCTGGTACAAGGCCTGTCAGAGGGCATTCACTTTGGCCAAAATGCAGGACTGAATATTGAAGCTGTGATGGGGGTTATCTCCAAAGGCGCCGCACAAAGCTGGCAAATGGAAAACCGCTGGCAGACAATGGACGCAGGTCAATATGAGCACGGTTTTGCTGTCGACTGGATGCGCAAGGATTTATCAATCTGCCTGAATGAAGCAAGACATAACGGTTCAAATTTACCTGTTACAGCACTCGTTGATCAATTCTATTCAGAAGTTCAAAAAATGGGTGGCAACCGCTGGGATACGTCCAGTCTTTTGGCAAGACTAAAGAACGCCGGGTAATTTTAAAAATCTGTAAACAAACCCCGCCAGTCAACAACTGGCGGGGTTTTTATTTTTAAACTTATTTAAAATTACAGCACAAAACCACTTGCCAGCAGATTGATATTCTCATTCAAATCAATCTGGAAATCAGCTGCGCCATCACCATCCGCGTCTGTTGAAACAATCGTGTGGGAACCACCGAAGGCGTAGCGGATTTCACCAGTAGTCCCTGTGAAGGCGCTCGTTTCCACGAACGTAAACGCATCATCAGAACCACCCATGATCGCATCAATGTCGGATAAATCCATCAGATCTTCACCTTGAACAAAATCACAAAGTTTATTTTATAATAGGGCGTTATTCATTGTGTTTTGACATAGTCCAAAGG
>CALFBM010000172.1 GCA_937951645.1 uncultured Rhizobiaceae group bacterium | reverse complement strand
TGGCGGACAGGAAGGGATTCGAACCCTCGAGACGGTTACCCGCCTACTCCCTTAGCAGGGGAGCGCCTTCGACCACTCGGCCACCTATCCACCAACTGGGATATGCTGGTTGGTTTATGAAAACAAGCCCTTTTTGCAGATATTATAAATTTTCTGGAAAATTTGAGGGTGAATATGGAAATGGAAGGAGGTACTTACGTATAAAGAGGGGATTACTTACGTATAAATTTGTTGAATATCCAACAAATAAGTTGATTCTGCCCTTGATTTTATTTGTATTTTCATAGTTATGATAAGTTAACGTTGTGTAAACTTTTTTTACATGCGTATTTGATGTGTTGAATTGGGCGGCGCATCAAAGGGGGAAACTGCAAAACGTAATACCTCCTTGAGTAATATTGAGACATGCTACTGCATGCAAAGGGAGACTTTTTATAATGTGTAATTGGAAAAAATGGATCTGGCCCGGGATTTTCGCGGTAGTGATTTTGACCGCTTTATCCACCTGGTTCAGAGCTGATGTGGTTCAAGATGATTTGACCGCCAAGGCTTTGGAAGATCTGAAGACTAACCATTCCTGGGCTGATGTTAGTCTTGATGGTCGTGATTTGACACTCAAAGGTACAGCTCCTTCACCTGAAGCTGCAACTGCTGCTTTAAGAATTGCTGATAAGGCTTACGATGTTCGCATCGTTTCAGATGCAAGTGATTTACTGGCTATTGCTTCTCCATTTACGCTCAACGCAGACAAGTCAGACGGGAAGGTCGTACTGACAGGAAATGTCCCTAATGATGATGTCCGTGCTGAAATTGTTTCTGCAGCCAAGGCAGCTGCTCCAAATAGCACAATAGATGATAAAATGACGCTTGCACGTGGTGCAAGTGATGGTTTTTCTGACATGGCCAAATTTTCAATTGGCGAGCTTGCAGGACTTGAATCTGGCATCGCATCAATCTCTGATGCTGGTATTTCAGTCACAGGCGTTGCTTCATCGTTTGATACATACGACGCAGCAGTTGCCAATCTTGCAGGAACCATACCTGCAGGTGGTAAGGTCATCAAGGCTGAAATTACACCGCCAACTGCCTCTCCTTACGAGTGGATGGCAGATTATGATGGCAAGGCTGTAACTTTAAGTGGTTTTGCACCCGATGCAAATACACGCTCAGCTATTGAGGCCTCCGTTAAGGAACAACTCCCTGAAGCAACGATTACGAATAATATACGTATCGCTGAAGGTGCACCGGCGAACCTTGCTGATGCGGCTAAATATGCAACGGGTTTCTTTCCTGGGTTTACTCAAGGTAGAGCATCATTTTCCGATACTGCATTCTCAATCTCTGGTGTTGCAAAATCACCTGCTGAATATGAAGCAGCGATTGATAATCTTCCAAACTTGACTTCCGGTTTTGAGTTGGCAGAAAACAATATTCAACCGATTGGTGTTTCTCCATACAAATGGGATGCAACACAAGATGGCAAGACAGTCGTTCTTACGGGTTTCGCACCCAGCACGGGTTCAAGAGATCGTATTGAGGAAAATGCAAAAACCAATTTTCCTAATGCTACTATTGATAATCAGCTTGAGATTGCTGGTGGTGAAACTGCTCAATATGACCCTGCTACGGTTTACAGTCTTGATATGTTGCAGCGTTTTACAGCTGGTGAAGCGAATATGGTTGATAATAATCTTTCAATCACTGGTCGTGCCAAATCATTTGAGGATTATGATGCAGCATTAGCAGCTGCCGCTAATGCGCCTGAAGGTGTGGCCTTGAACGCAAAGGTTCTACCTCCTATCGTCAAGCCTTATCGTTTTAGTGCCGTTAAAGCAGATAATAAAATTACGCTTTCCGGTTATGTTGAAAATGATGATGCCAGAACAACAGCGATAGAAGCTGCCAAGACAGCTAATGCAGGCTTTGAAGTTATTGATGAGTTGAAACTTGCTGATGGTGTGCCAGATGGTGTTGCTTGGGCTGCTGCGACAGGTTACGGAATTAGTCAGCTTGGAACTCTTGATGACGGTACAATGTCTATCATTAATGGCAATTATGCTATTTCAGGAAATGCAGCCTCAATCGAAATTCGTGATGCGGCAGTATCCGGTATTCAAGGCGGCCTGGCTGGCGGCATGAAGCTTGCCAGTGAGGCAATTGTTGCACCTGAGCCTGAGCCAGTTCCTGAACCGCCTGCGCCACCTGTAGCTGATCCGTATCGTTGGTCAGTTAGCAAAACAAAAGCTGGTGTAAGTATATCCGGTAATGTTGCTGATAAGGAGGATGGCGATGGTATCATATCAATCGTGAAATCATCTCTTGGTGTTGCTGATGTAAAAGACAAGCAAGTCATCGCATCTGGCAAACCTGAAAGCTTTGATGTGGTTCGCCGTATTGTAACCAATCAGGTGAAAAGACTTGAAGCAGGACAGGGCAATATTATTGGCCAATCGGTTTCTGTAAGTGGTCGCGCATCAAGTGAGACGATTGCGAATGAAATTAAAAGTACAATCGCAAATGCACTTCCAGCTGGATATTCAGGGTCAACGAATATTCTATATCCAAAACCTGAGCCAGCACCAGAGCCAGTTGTGCCAACAGCTGACCCATACCGCTGGAGTGTTTCAAAACAAACTTCTGGCATTACGATCCGTGGCAACGTTATGGATGCTGCATCGCAGAAGTCTGTTGTCGGAATGGTTCAAAAAACACTGGGTGCAGAGCCTGTTGATAAACAAGTCATAGCACAAGGAAAGCCGGAAGGCTTTGACGATGCTCGTAAACTTGTTACTTCACAGGTAAGGCTTCTGGAGGCCGGACAAGGCAACATGGTAGGTAACACACTTTCAGTGTCTGGCCGTGCCAAGAATGAAAATATCAAAAACCTGATTGATAAAATTGTTCAAAAGCGCCTGCCTGCCGGTTTCACCGGAACAACAAATATCCTGTTCCCGAAACCTGAGCCAGCACCTGTTCCTGTTGTACCTGCAGTTGATGCAAATGCGTGTCAGGAGTTGATAACAAGTGCCATTGATGGACAGAAGATTTTATTTGAAACTGATAAAGCGGTTATCAAATCTGAATCTGAAGGTATTCTAAATGCAGTTGCTAAAGCTGCTGCGGAGTGTCCAGCTGTTCGCATGGAAATTGCCGGTCATACAGACTCAAGGGGACGTGATGCCTATAACCAGGAGTTAAGCGAGGCACGTGCTTCTGCTGTCAAAACATATTTGACAAAGGCCGGTGTGATTGCTGCGAGGCTGGATGCAAAAGGGTATGGTGAAACACAACCAATTGCATCTAACAGAAACCGAGATGGGCGCACACAAAACCGCCGCATCGAATTCAACGTGATTAAGTAAGGAGGACACTCATATGTTCTATTTAATCGAACAACTTTTCCTCTTTCTACTAATAGCCTTTGTTATTGGGCTGGTAGTTGGCTGGATTACATCTGAACCTAGAAAACAACGCTAATAGTGGATTGGAGTTAGAATTATGACAATGTTTATTATCCAGTCGCTGTTGCTAATGGCAATTGCCTACATTCTGGGCTGTATCATAGGATGCATTTTACACAGGTTCTTTGTTGAACCCGAAAAGGCTGCTGTTGTTGCAGCACCTGTCGCAGCTGCTGCTGTCGCACCAAAAGTAAAAACACCGCCAGCGCCGAAGCCGGTTGTAAAACCGGTATCGGCTCCAAAGCCAAAAGCCAAGGTTTCCAAACCAAAGCCAAAGCCGGTACCAAAGCCTACACAAAAAGATGACTTAAAACGCATCAAGGGCATTGGTCCGCAAAACGAAGGTCGTTTGAATAATATTGGTATTATGCAATTTGCACAAATTGCTGCATGGAATGCAAAAGAACAGCGCGAAATGGGTGAACGTTTGGCTTTCCCTGGTCGTATAGAACGTGAAGAATGGGTGAAACAAGCCAAAGTACTTGCAAAAGGCGGAACAACTGACTTTGCAAAACGTGTAGACAAGGGTGAAGTTGGATCATCTACCGGCAAGGCCAACGCAGGTGACATGGGCAAGAAACCAAGAACCATGTCAGAACCAGCCGGCGGCGGTGATAATCTAACGCTGATTGATGGTGTTGGTAATGCACTTGAAAAGAAACTTTTTGCACTTGGCATCTATAAGTTTGATCAAATTGCCAAATGGACCAAAGACAATGAAACATGGATCGGTAACGAGCTTGGTTTCCCTGGTCGTCCTGAACGCGAAAATTGGGTTTCTGAATCCAAAACGCTTGCAAAGGGCGGCATGACGGATCATGCAAAACGTGTTGAGCGTGGTGAAATCACTTCAAGTCGCAAGACCAAGAAGTAAGCTTGCTCATGCCAAATCAGGAAGCTTGCTTGTTATTCAAGCAGGCTTTTTTTATGGCAAATTATAAAACATTTTAAAGTTGGCTTCGCAGAAAACCGGCAACTTGTTTTTCAAGACCACCGACACTCAAAATGGGTGCATGGTTTTGGCCTTGGGCGGTTATTGTTGTCATCTTTGGATACAACAGTTTCATGGCATCAAAGGTTTCCTGTGATAAAACATCAGTATTCTCGGCACGTATGGCCATCACGGGAATTTTTGTCAGAGCAGCAAAATCAAGCCACATATCTGGTAAGCGCTCATCAAGATTGATGGAACGAAGGCTGGTTAAAAGTTTTTTATCAAATTGCAGGGAAACTTTTCCGTTTTCAAATTTATAAAGTCTGTGGGCTTCTTTTTCCCAATCGCTTTTTGTAAAAGCAGGAGAGGTAGACTTTCCCAGATGTTCCCGCAAATTTGCTGCTTCCTGCATTGTTGATGGCAGGCTGCTGCTTTCGTAAGTTCGCCAAATACGTACCAGACCTGTTGCATCGATTACAGGGCCAATGTCATTTAAAATGATAGACTTCAATAGACCGGGCCTTATTGAAGCCAGCATCATGGCAATGAGTCCACCTCTGGATGAGCCAATGATGTTAACCTGGCCAAGCCCTAAAGCGGTCAATATATCCAGCGTATCATCTGCTTCTATAGACAGTGTGTAATTTCGCCAATTGGAATCATGTTCGGATTGTCCGCGTCCACGATAATCAATTGCCAACACACGGCGGTTCCCGCCTTTTGGAGTAGAAAGATAAAGCGCAAGATCATGAAAGTCGCTTGAGTTTCGTGTAATACCTGCAAGACAAACTACAGGATATGGATCTGTATTTTGCCAACCATATTTCCGGCCGGCAATTTTCAAGCCATCACGTACAGAGCATTTAAAAGAGATATAGTCCAAGGGGATACTCACAACAAAACCTGAATTTGTACCAGATCATGTATTACGTAAGCTCTTTTAAATCAACGTCTGCCACGCCTTAAATCTTGTTCTATGTTTAACGCAGAGCCAGATAAACGTGTCTTGTAAACTTGATAATTTTCCAAAATACGCTGAATATAACTGCGAGTTTCCTTAAACGGAATTTTCTCGATCCAGTCTATAACCTCATTAAGCGGTTTGTCTCTAGGGTCGCCAAAGCGTTCTATCCATTCGCTAACACGTCTTGGGCCAGCGTTATAGCCTGTAAAGGTCAAAATGTAGGAATTATCAAAATTATTTAATTGTTCCGATAAATAGGAAGCTCCCAAGGTGGCATTATATCCAGCATCAGAGGTAAGCCTTTTATAAGAGTACTTAAGTCCTTTTTTGCGCGCCACAGCTTTGGCTGTACCTGGAAGTAATTGTAATAATCCACGAGCATTGGCAGGAGAAACTGCATGCTTGTTAAAGGCACTTTCCTGCCTGGCAATGGAATAGGAAAGCGCACGACCTGCATTTCCGATTTTTGCAGAATTGGGAATGGCACCCAATGGCCAAGCCAGTGTATCGACATGAAATCCACGGCCATGTGCAAGTTTTCCAATTTGCAAGCTAAGCGAATAATTACCTCTGCGTTCTGCATCTGCAGCCAAAATTGCCAACTCGCCGGGTGAAGTTAAAGTCAGGGCAAGGTGGCGATAAATGCCATCTGCCCGCCAGCCAGAACCAATGGCTTCAAGGCGCTTGATTGCACGAACCAATTCACGCCTTTGATAATTATTGCGGTCTGTGGAGGTTGGTTTTGCACGTTTGATATTCAGTTTTTTAATACCAAGTTTTCTTGCGGCCAATTGCCCGTAAAAGGTACCGGCATGCCGAGCTGCTTTTTGATAATGGATGATTGAATTATCACCCGAAAATGTGCGAGCCATCCAGTAATGACCGCGAGCCTGACTAATCGGACGGGATGCATGTTGCAATAGCTTTGAAAAATGCTGACGCGCAGTTTTGGCATCATTCAAGAATCTAAGTGCATACCAGCCAGCGTGGAACTCTGCATCGATGATATTGGCAGCAGATTGTGCAGAATGTCCGGCAACTATACGGTAAGCAAGTTTATGCTTCCCAAGCTCAAGCAATTCACGGCTAACGATACGCTGCTCAACCCACCATTCATCAGGATCAACCATAAGGTTTTTATCTCTTGGTGCCTGTAGTAAAAGTTGAGCGGCTTTGGAGTATTTTCCAGAGCGCCTCGCATGTTCAATGCGTGCGAAAAGATATCCGGTATCTTGTTTGGATGAAGGCGCCACTGCTTCAAGCACTTTGCCAGCAGAAGATTGTTTCCTGATAACTGCCGCGCGTGCTTTTGCAAGGCTGAATTGTTCGGCTTTTGCAGCAACACGATCAGCCGCCCGTATACGATCTTTGTAAAAAAGCTTGTGCATGCGGAAACGATGGTCTGAGCGGGCAAGGGCACTTCCCACCTTGTTCAGGATTTCTGTTTCTGTTTTTTTATCTAATGTCTGATGTCGCCAAAACGGTGAGATTATTTGATTGGCTTTTGTTTTGTTGCCCGCGTCTAAAAAAGCACGGCTTAACAAGATAGCCCCCTTGACGGTAGTCGGTTTGTTGGAACCAAAAATCTGAATAACCTGCGAGGCAGTTAGTCGTTCCTTGCTTAATGCCCGTTCAGCATTTTTTACCATAGTCTTTTGGCCAGGCCAGTGTGGCAAGTCTTTTGCAATGCCTGAAATTTCACCAGATAAAAGATTGTCTTGCCCGGACAGGGCAATTGACCAGGCAAGAATTTTACGGTCAAGACTGCCAGCTGTAAGCCCTGCTCGAATTCCAAGCGCACGTTTTGTGTCTTTCTTGCGAAGCGCTTCAAGACCTTCTTTCAAACTGCCTTTAATCGGGACAGCATTATTTTTATTGCCGGATGCAATCAGGAGAGTTTTTGAGGATCCTGTTTGTAGTGAATCTGTTATTGAACCTGTGTGAAGAGTATCAGGCCGTGCAATCGGAATGGGAATATTGTCTTTTATGAGTAAATCAATATCAAGCGCACTAGCAGACTGCATATTTGCATAGCCAATTACTACTATGCCTGATAATAGCAGGGCTTTCGGAACTATTTTTGCGATCATGACGATTTACCGTGATTCTATTAGCACCCATAAGACCGTAAAGTGATGAAAATAGGATAAACAAAAGCTTAAATTACATATCCGATTGCATCTTTGCTTGCGCATAATAGACTTGATGGATAATGTCCGCTGAGTTTTAAAATTTACACTATGAGTATTTTGGAGTTTCCAATGTTTAAAGGTTCAATGCCAGCACTTATCACGCCATTCGATACAAATGGGGCTTTTGATGAAAAGGTATTTCGTGAGTTTGTTGAATGGCAGATTGCGCAAGGCAGTCACGGTCTTGTGCCAGTCGGTACAACAGGTGAAACCCCCACCTTGTCTCATGAAGAACACAAACGTGTTGTGGAAGTCTGCGTGGAAGTTGCAAACAAGCGTGTGCCTGTTATTGCCGGCGCCGGTTCAAACAATACAGCTGAAGCGATAGATTTTGCTAAACATGGGGAGGCAGTAGGTGCAGATGCCGTTCTTTGCGTTACACCATATTACAACAAACCTAACCAGCGTGGTATGAAGGCTCATTTTTCTGCAATTGCATCAGCAATTGATATTCCATTATTCATATACAATATTCCAGGGCGCTCTATCGTTGACATGAGTGTTGAAACAATGACGCAACTTTATAACGAGCATGATAATGTTGTTGGTGTTAAAGATGCTACAGCAAGCATGAGCAGAGTATCTGAACAGCGTGAATCCATGGGTAATGATTTTATCCAGATGTCAGCAGAAGATATTTCAACATTGGGATTCATGTCTCATGGCGGACATGGCTGTATTTCGGTTACAGCCAATGTTGCGCCAAGATTGTGTGCTGATTTCCAGGAAGCTTGCATGGAAGGACGTTATGCTGATGCGCTTGCCTTCCAGGATAAGTTGGCGCCATTACACAAGGCGCTATTTGCAGAACCCAGCCCTGGTGGCACCAAATATGCACTTTCACTGCTTGGTAAATGCGAAAATATTCAGCGCTTGCCACTCGTACCGATCGAGGCTTCTACACAAGCTGTAGTGCGTGACGCAATGGTTCATGCAGGTCTGATTAACTGATAGAAACGCTTTGTACCCATGGCTCCTAAGAAGAAGGATAAATCTGCTGGTAAACTTATTGCGGACAACCGCAAGGCTCGTCATAACTATGAGTTCATAGATACACTTGAAGCAGGTTTGATGTTGACAGGGACTGAAGTTAAGTCCCTGCGCAACGGGCAGGCAAATATTGCTGAAAGTTATGCAACAGAGGAAAATGGCGAGATCTGGCTTATCAACAGCTATATTCCGGAATATCTCGAGGGTAACCGTAACAATCATAATCCACGCAGGCATCGTAAACTCCTCTTGCACAGAAAAGAGATGTCAAAACTGATGATCGGTATTCAGCGTGAGGGTATGACGATAGTCCCCAATCGTCTTTATTTTAATGACCGTGGTATTGCCAAGCTTCAAATTGCGCTTGCCAAAGGTCGTCAAGCACATGACAAACGCCAAGTCGCCAAGAAACGCGATTGGGATCGTGAGAAGTCACGCATTATGCGCGATAAGGGCTAGTCATGCACCCAAACCCAAATTTTAGAAAAGAAACACAAGAACGCAATATAAAGTTTGTACGAGAACGTTCTTTCGGCACATTAGCCATTAATGCAAAAGAAGGGCCGCTCTTGAGCCATATTCCCTTTTTGCTCATGGAAGACACTAAAACAATTGAATTGCATTTAGTGCGCTCCAACCCGATTGTTAGTGCTTTGGCAGAGCCGCAAGCTGCAGTAATTTCAGTCATGGGCGGTGATAGCTATATCTCACCTGATTGGTATTTTATTGATGACCAAGTGCCAACATGGAATTACATAGCAGTGCATATTCGTGGAAAAATATCGCTTTTGCAGCAGGAAGAAATTCATGATGTTCTGGATCGTCTTACAGCTTCGATGGAAAACAGATTACTGCCCAAGAAACCTTGGGCTTCATCAAAGATGGATCAGGATGTTTACAATAAAATGTTACGCCAGATCGTGCCCGTAAGAATGGAAGTTATGGATATCCAGGGTACCTGGAAACTATCCCAAAACAAGTCAGATGAAGTGCGTCATCTGGCAGCCAATGGTGTTGAGGAAAATGGTATTGGCAGTGAGTTGGAATTACTCTCCAAATTTATGCGTGTTGTTGACACCTGAGTTTTATTTCAAGGAATTACGGACGTTCCCAAAAACATCTTCAAACATTTTGGTTGTCAAACGACCGGTATTTGTATTGTACCTGGAGCAATGATAGCTCGAATAAATCGTGTACCCGCCAACTTCTTGTGCCCGGTTATGGCCAAAGGGGGTGGCGGATAACTTGCCACTCAAGGCGCGTACGGTAGAATCGTGGGAGATTTTTCCAAGTGTGACAAGTGCCTTCAGATTTTGAAAACGGTTGAGCGTGCTAACTAGAAATGGCCTGCAATTATTAATCTCGACACCAACAGGCTTGTTACCAGGCGGGACGCACCTTACTGCATTTGTGATTGCGCACTTGTTTAATTCTAGAGTGTCGCTTGTTTCTGCGCCATAAATGCCATCAGCAAAGTTAAACTTCAGAAGCGTTGAATAGAGCAAATCACCAGCCCAATCACCAGTAAAGGGTCGGCCTGTTTTGTTTGCCCCTCTAAGACCTGGCGCAAGGCCAATAATCAAGAGTTGAACATCTTCATCACCCTTGCTTGATACCCATGTGTCAACAGGGGCATTATGCCAATCAGGATATTGGATACGCTGATCGTCTATAAAATTCTTCAAACGCGGACAGATATTACAATCGCGTTCCGGGTTAACAGGCTGGTTTGTCATCAATAATCATCATCATAATCGTCTTCTTCAGAATCTGTATCATAATGCGGTTTTTCAGATGGGTCGCGTCCTATTTCATTTTTCATGTCTGTAAGTTCAACAAAATTGTCGGCTTGCCGGCGTAGATCATCTGCAATCATTGACGGATTGGTACGAGTGGTTGAGATAATGGTTACTTTGCGTCCACGCCTTTGTAATGCTTCAATCAAGTATCTAAAATCACCGTCGCCTGAAAATAATACCATGTGATCTACAGTGGTGGAAAGTTCCATGGCGTCCACCGCAAGTTCAATATCCATGTTTCCTTTGACTTTGCGACGGCCTGCCGAGTCTGTGAACTCTTTTGCTGGTTTGGTTACAACCTGATAGCCATTGTAATCAAGCCAATCAATCAGGGGGCGTATAGACGAATATTCCTGTTCTTCAACAAGGGCAGTGTAATAGTAAGCGCGAAGAAGATAGCCCTGAGCATTAAAATACTTCAGCATTTTCTTGTAATCTATATCAAAACCCAGCGCTTTTGATGTTGCATATAAATTCGCACCATCAATAAACAGTGCGATCTTTTCACGTTGGTCAAACATAAGAAATTACCTATAAATTAAAGCGTTTTTGGCTTTTAAAAATTGAATAAAGTGAACGTAAGTACGGTACCTGAATATATTTAGCTGCATAAAAAATGAATTGCTTCTAACAATTCATCACATAATGCGGAGTGCATGTATTTCAAGAGCAATGGTTTTATTGGCGGATGGTTTTAAATCTGTACGAATTTTCTTGAAATCTCCATGATTAAGCGTTAGACACGGGCAAATTCCCAAATTTGTGAGGGCTATATTATGGCACGCGTTACAGTCGAGGATTGCGTCGACAAGATTGAAAACCGTTTTGAGCTGGTACTTCTTGCTGGCCATCGTGCACGTCAGATTTCAAGTGGCGGTGAAATTACAGTTCCACGTGATAACGACAAGAACCCTGTTGTTGCGCTTCGTGAAATTGCAGAAGAGACCCTGTCACCAGGTGATCTGGAAGAAGACTTGATTCATTCATTGCAAAAACAGGTTGAAGTAGATGAACCTGAAGGCGAGATGGTTGATGATCCTGTTATCCCAGATATTGCAGAGATGCCTGAACCTGTAATGATGTCAGAAACACCTGATACTGCAGAACCGGAAGTAACTTTCGACAGTCTTTCAGAAGAAGAGTTGCTTGCAGGTATTGAAGGCCTTGTTCCACCTGAGAAAAATGACGATTACTAGGTTGTTTTTAAAATTTTGATTTTGTCACATCCGGCAGGTTTAAAACCTTCGCCGGATGTTTCATATTAGGGGTATGAAATTTTTGTGTGATAATAGCTGATGATGCGCCAATACGAACTCGTGGAACGGGTTGCAGGATATATTGATAATCCAAATGAGGCATTGCTTAACCAGGCTTATGTCTATGCCATGCAAAAACATGGCGAACAAAAACGCGCAAGCGGCGATCCATATTTTTCTCATCCTCTTGAAGTAGCGGCAATCCTCACAGATTTGCATTTGGATGAAGAAACAATCGCAGTAGCACTCCTTCATGATACCATTGAAGATACAGATGCAACGCGTCGTGAAATTGACGAACTTTTTGGAGAAAAGATTGGTCATCTCGTCGAAGGTCTAACCAAACTCAAACGCCTTGATCTTGTCTCTGCGCAGGCAAAGCAGGCTGAAAACTTGCGGCGTCTTTTGCTGGCAATCTCGGATGATATTCGTGTCCTCCTGGTCAAGCTGTCTGACCGTCTGCACAACATGCGTACATTAGGGGCAATGCGACCTGATAAATGCCAACGTATCGCTACAGAAACCATGGAGATATATGCTCCGCTTGCTGGCCGTATTGGTATGCAGGATTTGCGCGATGAACTTGAAGAACTATCTTTTCGTTATATTAACCCTGAAGCTTATGAAGCTGTTATAGGCCATCTTGAGGAGCTTGCAGAAAAAAACAAGTCACTTACCTTGGAGATTTCCCGGAACCTGGAAACCAAGCTTGCCGAGGCAGGTATCAAGGCAAGAGTTTCCAGCAGACAAAAGAAACCTTATTCTGTATTCCGAAAAATGGAGAGTAAGGGACTAAATTTTGAACAACTCTCAGACATTTACGGTTTTAGATTAATAGTTGAAAATGTTGAAGATTGTTATCTTGCTCTAGGCTTTGTCCATATGGAATGGGCCATGGTACCTGGTCGTTTTAAAGATTATATTTCGGTTCCAAAGCAAAATGATTATCGATCAATTCATACAACGGTAGTTGGTCCCGCCAGACAACGCGTGGAATTGCAAATCAGAACAGAACAAATGCACAAAGTTGCAGAGTATGGCATTGCAGCTCATGCTTCCTATAAGGATGGTGCAGAGCCGGCACTTGAAAGCAGCGCATATGAAACGTTGCGTAAAACAATTGAACAATTGGCTGAAGGGGATAACCCCGAAGAGTTTCTTGAACATACAAAGCTTGAACTATTTCTGGATCAGGTTTTTTGTTTTACCCCGAAAGGACGAATTATTGCCTTGCCAAAAGGTGCCACACCAATAGATTTTGCATATGCTGTTCATACTGACATTGGAAATACCTGCATTGGCTGCAAACTTAACGGTAAGATAATGCCGGTGATTGCAGAGTTGCAAAATGGCGATGAAGTCGAAATCATACGTTCTGAGAAGCAGAGCCCCCCGGCAGCATGGGAATCGGTTGTTGTAACAGGTAAGGCGCGTTCCTCTATTCGGCGTGCAAGCAGGCAAGCTGTCCGCAAGCAGTATTCTACATTGGGAGCCCGTATTTTGGAACGTGCTTTTGAGACAGCAGGTAAAAATTACAATACAGAGCTGTTGGAATTAGCCCTGCCAAGGCTTGCCAGAGAATCGGTTGAAGATGTATTAACGGAAGTTGGCCGCAATGAGATGCATGCCGGGAATGTAATTTTGGCTATTTACCCTGATTATAAAGTTAGTGAAAGTCCCAAGGATAATATGGCTAAGGCAAAGGTTAAGGAGGTTGCAAAATCATCCTTGATTCCAATTCGCGGAATAAACAGCGATCTGCCTGTAAAGTTCTCCAAAGATGGTGGTGCTGTTCCAGGTGACAACATTGTGGGTATTTTGGTGCCAGGTGAGGGGATAACAATTTACCCATCAGATTCAAAAACCCTTGCCCGTTTCAAGGATGATGGCGCTCATCTAATTGATGTCAGGTGGGATTTAAATGAAAATAACCAGGAACGGTTTCCTGCACGTATACGGGTGCTGGTTGACAACAAGCCTGGCATATTAGCGCTTGTAGCAGACATTATTGCCCAAAATGATGGTAATATCCAAAACCTTGCCATGAAAGTTTTAGTGGATGAGTTCATGGAGATGGAAATAGATATTGATGTTTGGGGGCTTACTCATTTAACCCAAATCATAAAACAATTAGGCGCAAAATCCGTAACTACAAAAGTTGACCGGATAACTGGATAAGAGGCAGACATGCAAACTGAAGATGTTCTAAAAATTTTCCGCGAGTGTGGAGCAATGTTGGAAGGCCATTTTGTCTTGACCTCTGGCTTGCATAGCCCTGTTTTTTTACAAAAAGCGCGAGTGTTTATGCATGCAGACAAAACCGAAATTCTATGCAGGGCACTAGCAGCACGAGTATCTGAAAAATTCCCGGATGGTATTGATTATGTTGTTGGTCCTGCTGTTGGCGGGATCATTCCAGCCTTTGAAACATCCAGACATTTGGGGGTTCCTAATGTATGGGTTGAACGTGAAGAGGGTGTTTTCAAATTACGCCGATTTGAAATTGAAAAAGGGTCACGTGTTGTAATCATTGAAGACATTGTCACAACAGGCCTTTCAATTCGTGAAACGGTTCAGTCTTTAAAGGATATCGGTGCAGAAGTCTTGGCTGCAGCCTGTCTCGTGGACAGGTCTGCTGGAAAATCTGATGTAGGCGTTCCCTTGATTGCCCTGGCTGAATATGAGGTTCCTGCTTATCCAGCGGATAATCTGCCACCAGAACTGGCAAGTCAGCCAGCAATTAAACCTGGAAGCAGAAATCTTTAAAAAATCATCAAAAATCCTACATAGTGAAATAAGATGTTAAGTGATCTGTACTATATAGCGTGTAACCGCGACAAACGATAATTTTAAACAAATGCTTTTTGGTAGAAAAAAACCTGTAACTTGGGGCGAAACGATAAGAGTTTCGCTATGGCCGCGTCGTAGCTGGGGTAGGTCTGCCAAATATGTTTCAAAACGGGTTTTGCGACTAACAGCTTCGCCGCATGCGGTCTCTGCAGGAGTGGCAGCTGGTATCTTTGCTTCTTTTACACCTCTGCTGGGGCTTCATTTCATTATTGCCTTTGTTGTAGCATACATAATTGCAGGAAACTTTCTTGCCGCAGCTTCCGGTACATTTTTTGGTAATCCACTAACTTTTCCGTTTATCTGGGCATCAACCTATAATCTGGGCAATTTTATTTTATCTGGTGAAACACCAGTAGAAGGAAGCGATGGTACAACGGGCTTGGAAGGTGTCAGTTTTTTTGAAAATGGTCTTTCAGGCATTTGGGGGGCTATCATTGGAATTTGGGACCCTGTTGTGAAACCAATGTTAATTGGCGGGATTCCACTTGGTATCTGCTTTGGAATTGTTGGTTACATAGTAACCCGCTGGGCTGCGGGTATATTCCATGTGGCCAGAAGAAATCGTATTGCAAAAAAGGCCGCAAAAGCATCTTCCAATTTGTAATTGAGATAGATAATCCATATGTTCTTTAAATAAATGTATTGAACATATTTGCAGGCAATTGTATTTCACATGATAATAGGTCTTGGCAGTGATTTAATTGATATTCGAAGGATTGAGAAATCAATTGAGCGTCATGGCGAACGCTTTATCAATCGTATTTTTACTGATGTTGAACAAAAGAAATCGGATAAAAGAAGAAACCGTGCTGCTTCCTATGCCAAGCGCTTTGCTGCAAAAGAAGCTTGTTGTAAGGCATTGGGTACAGGTATATCAAATGGTGTTTTTTGGCGTGACATGGGAGTCGTAAATGATAAAAACGGCAAACCCACGATGATGTTGACAAATGGCGCTGCAAAAAAGCTTGCGGAAATCATGCCTAGTGGCTACCAACCTCATGTACATGTAACAATTACAGACGATTTTCCCCTAGCGCAGGCTTTTGTGATCATTGAAGCAATTCCTCAGGGAGTGAATTTAAGTTTTGAAGTGGATTAAATCTTTGTCAGAAGAAAAAATTGAAAAGAAAAGCGGTGCGATTGGAGAGACATTATCTGTAGTCGTTCAGGCGCTGCTATTGGCAGTTGTTTTGCGCACGGTATTTTTTCAACCCTTCAGCATTCCATCAGGCTCCATGAAAGAAACCCTTCTAGTAGGGGATTATCTTTTTGTATCCAAGTTTAGCTATGGCTATTCCAGGTATTCACTTCCATTCGCTCCTGATTTATTCAGTGGTAGAATTTGGTCCTCAGAACCCAAGCGCGGTGACATCGCCGTATTCAAGTTCCCGCCTAATCCAAATATTGACTATATAAAACGTGTAGTGGGTCTTCCCGGTGATAAAATTCAGATGATTGACAGCGTTCTCCACATCAATGGCGAGCCTGTGAAGCGTGAACGGGCCGGTTTGTTTACGGATGATGAGACAGGCCAGATTGTACAAAGTTACAAGGAAACTCTTCCCAATGGCGTTACCTACACTACACTTGATGTTAATCTTAGCAGTACGGATAATACGCGTATTTTTGAGGTTCCGGAAGGCCATTATTTCACGATGGGAGATAACCGTGATAATTCTTCTGACAGTCGTTTAGGTGTGGGGTTTGTTCCATTTGAGAATTTCGTAGGCAAAGCCCAAATAGTGTTCTTTTCGATTCGAAACCAGAAACATCCATTGGCTGTTTGGGAATGGCCATCAAACTTGCGTGTAGAACGTTTCTTTAACGGGCTTTGATCATATGAGTGAATCCATTAGCCAAAAAACAAGACGCAAGAGCCGATTTGGTATTCTTGAAGAACGTATTGGTTATAAATTCAACTCTTTTTCAGACATTGAGCGAGCACTTACGCACCCAAGTGTTCAAAAGAAAAATGAAGATAATTTTCATTATCAGCGACTTGAGTTTCTGGGAGATCGCGTATTGGGCTTATGTGTAGCCCACATACTTCATTTCAAATTCCCCAATGCTCCGGAAGGTGAGTTGGCGCTTCGTTATAATGCCTTGGTTCGCGGACGTACACTTGCTGAAATTGCTGATGAGATTTTGCTCTACGAATTCATACGAACGGGCGGGGATTTAAAACAAGTTACCGGAAAACGCATGCAAAGTGTTCGTGCAGATGTGATGGAGGCTTTAATTGCTGCAATTTATTTGGATGGCGGGTTGGAAGAAGCGCAGGAATTTGTAAATCGATTTTGGACAGAACGTATAGAAGACAGTAATACAGCCAAGCGTGATTCTAAAACAGAACTTCAGGAATGGGCACATGCCAATAGTTTTGGCACTCCAAAATATAAAGAGACAGAACGTACGGGGCCTGCACATGATCCTGAGTTTACGGTTTCTGTGAAAGTGCCAGAGAAAATTGCATGTACCGGTATTGGAAGATCTAAACGTATTGCAGAACAAAACGCAGCAGCAAAAATGTTGGTGCGTGAAGGGGTTTGGAAAGATGAAACCCCAGAAGGAAAAACAGTTTGACCGAAAAAAACAAACCCACGCGTTCAGGTTTTGTAGCACTCCTTGGTGCGCCTAACGCAGGGAAGTCCACCTTGATGAATCAGTTGGTGGGATCAAAAATTTCAATTGTTACACACAAAGTACAAACAACAAGGGCAGTGATGCGTGGTATTGCCATTCAGGATAACTGCCAAATCATATTCGTTGACACTCCCGGTATTTTTGCACCGCGTAGAAGACTTGATGAAGCCATGGTCACAACCGCTTGGGGCAGTGCCAGGGATGCAGATATCAGTGTTTTCCTGATTGATGCACAGCGTGGTCTAACCGATGATCTTGAAGCAATAGTGGACAAGCTTAAGACGGTCAATGGTCCCATTGTTTTGTTGATTAATAAAATTGACCAAATCCAGCGCGATAAACTTCTGGAGCTTACAAGTAAATTGCATGCCCTCCATGATTTTGATGAGACTTTCATGGTTTCAGCACTTAATGGTGATGGATGTACTGACTTCATGAATTACCTTTCTGCCAACCTGCCTGAAGGTCCTTATATGTATCCTGAGGATCAGATATCTGATCTTCCTCTGCGAATGCTGGCTGCTGAGGTAACCCGCGAGAAAATCTATCTCCGTCTTCATCAGGAGCTTCCCTATGCTTCCCATGTTGAAACAGAAACCTGGGAAGATAAAAAAGATGGTTCCGTTCGCATTCAACAGGTGATTTATGTTGAGCGTCAAAGCCAGAAGAAAATTATCATCGGGAAAAATGGCCAAACGATAAAAGCCATTTCAACTGCTGCCCGCAAGGATTTGACCGAGCTGGTAGAGCAACCCGTTCACCTCTTTTTGTTTGTGAAGGTTCGTGAAAACTGGGGTGATGATCCTGACAGATACCGTGAGATGGGGCTTGAATTTCCCATAAGTTAGGCCACTATCAAGTTTATGGATTGGCAAGATGAAGGATTGATTCTCGGCGTTCGCAAACATGGCGAGACCAGTAGCATCGTTGAGGCGATGACAGCCAAGCACGGTCGCCATTTGGGGCTCGTACGCGGCGGCAGGTCTTCACGAATGCGCCCCATATTACAACCAGGTAATTCAGCAACATTGCAATGGCGCGCCAGGCTCGAAGAACAACTAGGTACCTATACGATTGAAGCAGGAGAACTTCGTGCTGCATCCTTGATGAATAGCCAGCTTGGAATTTACGGTATACAAACGCTTGCTTCCCACTTGCGACTTCTCCCGGAACGTGACCCGCATGCAGGACTGTATAACGCAGCCCATGTATTGATGGAGAATTTTGAACACGCTGAAATTGCTGCAAGCCTGATGATCCGTTTTGAGCTTGTTCTATTGGAAGAACTGGGCTTCGGCCTTGATCTGGATAGCTGCGCTTCAACTGGGCAAACAAATAAACTTGCATATATTTCCCCAAAATCAGGCAGGGCAGTCAGCCAAGAAGCCGGACGTCCATGGGCAGACAAAATGTTATCCTTCCCCGCATTTCTGAATAAGCATGAAGAGGGATGGGGCATTGTTCCGCAGGCAAACCAAATTGAACAGGGCTTCAGGCTCAGTAGTTTTTTTCTTGATCGACATATTTACGCTCCAAGGGGGATGAAGCATCCTGATGAACGTAATGGTTTTATTAAAGCTATCATGCGCCAGAACAGTAGGGATAAATAATTGAATAAATATTGGTATGATGAAAATCAAAAGTTTGGTTCCATCCCGCTTGAAACCATCACGTCCACTTCCGGTTTGGTTTTAGCGAGGCAAATTATTGCTGGTGAACTACCTGCGCCAAGCATGGGCAAGGCACTTAATTTTCGCATGGCAGAAGCAGATGAGGGACGCGTTGTTTTTAAGGGTACGCCGCTTGATGAACATTATAACCCGGCTGGTACCGTGCATGGTGGTTGGGCGTCTGCAATCCTGGATTCCTCTCTTGCCTGTTGTGTCTGGACGATGGTTCCTGTGGGCATGTTTTATACAACCGCCGAGTTCAAAGTGAACCTCATTCGCCCCATGACGGATAAAACCGGTGAGGTTATTTGTGAAGGCCGCGTTATTCACATGGGTCGCAAACTTGCAACTTCGGAAGCGACCATCAAGACCCGGGATGGTAAACTCATCGCACATGGTACAGAAACCTGCGCAATCTTTGATCCAAACCAGCGTTAAGCAGTAATTGGCCTTTTAATAGCCTCTTCTTTAATTGGCCAATGGATGATTGCAGCTACAATGCCCAAGGCAACGCCTAGCCACCAAACCACATCATATGAGCCATATATATCACGCAAATAGCCTCCGAAATACACACCCAGGAATGAACCAATTTGGTGAGAGAAAAATACCAGGCCGCCAAGCATCCCCAAATGGCGTGTACCAAACATGATAGCCACCAGGGCATTGGTTGGCGCAACGGTTGAAAGCCACAGGATGCCCATGATGATTGAATAGATAATAATGCTCGTTGGTGTTTGTGGCAGAAGCAAAAATGCAGTCGTTACGATAGAGCGGCCAATATATAAATAAGACAGCATCATTGGTTTAGAATATTTTTGCCCCAGAATGCCGGAAGCCAGCGAGCCAAAAATATTGAATAAACCGATCAGCGCAATCGCCCATGCTGCAACGGTTAGTCCACCAATACTGATATCTAGACCGAGATCCGCAATATATTTTGGAAAATGCGCTGTTATGAAAGCAACCTGAAACCCGCAAACAAAAAAGCCCGATGTTAGAAGCAGGAACGACTTATGCCCAAGTGCCTCACGAAGTGCATCAGCAATCGTCTGGTTCATGTTCTCAATTGTCACCGAACCACTCTTTGCATTACCACGAAGCGGAATGGCGAGCAGGGGGATAATCAGCATCAAGGCAGACATATAAAGCAGGGAATTTGACCAGCCATAATTTTCAATCAGTTTGACCGAGAGTGGTGAGAATAAAAACATTCCGGCAGAACCAGCCGCTGTTCCCATCCCAAACACAAAACTGCGTTGTTCGGGCTGCACATTGCGTGCGAAGACAGAAAGAATAATCCCGAATGAACCCGCAGCAACGCCCAAGCCAACCAAAACACCGCCACCGATATGTAGCCAGATGGGTGCATCTGCTGTTCCCATGAGGTAAAGCCCAAGTGCATAAATCAATCCACCAGCAGCAAGCGATTTGTAAGCTCCATATCGATCTGCCAATGCTCCAAAGATTGGCTGGCCTATGCCCCAGGCAAGGTTTTGAATGGCAATTGCAAGTCCAAACGTGGCGCTACCCCAACCCGTTGCATCCAAAATGGGTTGTTGGAAAAATCCCATGGCAGAACGTGGTCCAAACGCGAGTAATGCAATCAGACAACCGCAAAGGATAATGAGTTTGGTTCTGGGAGTTAGGGCAGGGGAAGTTTCAATTTTATCCATAACAATGCTTTTCAATATAATTTTGATTGACCCTTAAACCCTATCTGTTTTTAGATGTGTCTGAAATGACAAAAAATAATCAAATTCAGACAAGTGGTAAATCATCTGCCAAACGTTATATTTCTGTTATAGCATTCCACGATGTCCTGTTAATGGATATTGCAGGTCCGCTACAGGTTTTTAGTTCTGCCAACTATAAAATGAATGAACCTGTTTATGAGGTTCGTCTTGTAACACTGGATGGCAAATCGATTCGTACTGATGCAGGCGTTGAACTCACTGCAGACTTGAGTTTTACAGACACACCGCCTGTAGGTGATTTTATCATACCTGGCGGGCCGGGGATTAATGTTTCTTTACAAGACCCTCGATATACGGAATATCTGCAAGGTGTCCTTGATGGGCAGAAACGAATTATTTCCGTTTGCTCAGGCAGCATGTTGCTTGCACAAACAGGGTTGCTGGATGGCAAACCTGCAACTTGTCATTGGGAACGCTCTCCGATTTTACATGAAAAATTCCCCAAGGTTGATTGGCAGCTTGATGAAATTTTCACCAGCCATGACAATATTTATTGCTCTGCCGGAGTGACGGCAGGCATTGATCTTGCACTTTTTCTGCTTGAGCAGGATTTTGGCAGAAAGCTTGCACTTGAGATTGCCCGCGAAATGGTAGTTGCTATGCGTCGTTCTGGTGATCAAAGCCAATATTCCAGATTTTTGGCCGCACAGTCTTCTTCGTCTGTACAAATTCAAAACTTGTGTAGCATGATTGCAAAGTACCCCAACAAGAATTGGCAATTGGCAAAAATGAGTGAGGTTGCAAATGTCACAGAGCGTACACTGCATCGCCATTTTATTCGTGAATTTGGCGAAACTCCCTCCAGATTTGTGGAAGGTATTCGGCTTGATCTTGCAAAGACATTGTTGGAGCAAGGCAATATGAACCTTGAAGAAATAGCGGTCGAATGCGGTTTCAGAAGTGAACAAACCCTGCGGCGGGCCTTTGCGCGACAGTTGAAAGTTACACCCAATGAATACAGGGCACGCTTCGGTTTTGAGGATAGCTCTATCTAGCCTTCCAACAATTTGCTTTGTATGGCAGCAATAGATTTCCAACAATTATCCAAAGTCAACGATGACAGACGTATATGTTCATTCTTCGCCCATTACCAAACGCTGGTGCATAACAGTGAAGTCGTCATTCTCATTCAATGGCCGCCGCCCATACGCTGTCAGCAAGATATAAAACGCGATGGTTGCGCGTTCCATGGTTGTGTATCTTTCGGATAAAAGATGCATGCAAAAGCTATAAAAAGGGGGATAAGTTTTACGTTCTTTCCTTCTTCCCTTTTAAAAGAAGGCGACAGCCTACCTGACCGGTGAGCACTGACCATGAATGCTATGTGTGCGTTTAGCGTCAAATGATACCGGTTTTTATGTAAACCGGGATGACCGATGTGTGGAAGGCTTTTACTGTGGGGGTGAGTTTTTTTGTAGATAAAATTCAACTAGAAAAATAGTAATCTGATATCTTGATTGTAATTTGTAATGTAGGTCATACCTGTGCCCAAATTCATTATTAGCTTTTGAAAGATGGGTTCGTGGGGCGAATTGTATGGTATAAATTTATGCCAATCATTCTAGATAAGGACTGCAGCAATGACAAAAATTTTGGCCGCCGCATTAATTGTATTTGGATTAAGTGCCTGTACATCAACTGAAAAAACAGCAACAGGCGGCGCATTGATTGGCGCAGGCGCAGGTGCTTTGGTTGGAGGTGGAAGAGGCGCGGTTGCAGGTGCCTTGATTGGTGGCGTCGCTGGTACATTGATTGGTAAAGCCAAAGATGGCCGCTGCATTTATCGTGATCGTCGTACAGGTCGTACGTATCGCGCATCTTGCTAACAGACATCATTATTTGCCTTTGACCAACAATTCGCTCACCCAAGGCGGTGGGCGAGTGGCTTTTATGGAGCTTGCCAAAGCCAATACCTGAAGGGACATGAGCAACTACAAAACCCTTGTACGGTTTCACTCGGCCATAGCTGTGTCATATTCTGCACTTAGCTCGAGCCAGGCTTCCTCAACCTTTGCCAGCATTTCATCTGCTTCGACACGTTGTTTGGAAAATTTTTCACCCTTTTCAGGATGGTTTTGAAACAGGCCAGGTGTAGCAAGACTTGAATCAAGTTTTGAAATTGCTTCATTAAGCTTTTGAATTTGCTTTTCTTTTTCAGAAATTTTTGCTTTTAGCGGGGCAAGATCCTTGCGCAGTTGTTCGCGGTCTTTCTTCGGGAGCTGAGGTTTTGGTGGTTCAATGGGTGCAGCTTTTTCCGGTAGGATTTCCGGCTCAACATGCTCTTTGCGTTTGGTTTTTGCAGCGCGTAGAACTTCGCCTCTATAACTGTCAAGATCACCATCGTATGGACCAACCTGGCCATCGCCGACAATCCATAAACGCTCCATCGTTGCATCAATCAAATGGCGGTCGTGGCTAACCAGAATAACCGCACCTGCAAAATTGTTCAATCCATGTACAAGTGCTTCACGCGCACCCACATCAAGGTGGTTGGTTGGTTCATCAAGAATGAGCAGGTCTGGGCCATGGAAGGTACAGAGGCCAAGGAGAAGCCTGGCTTTTTCCCCGCCTGAAAGTTTTGCGGTAACCGTTCCCATGCGTTCATGATTAAGACCCATTTGGGCTACCTTGGAACGTACTTGTGATTCACCTGCTTGCGGCATCAGTTTGCGCACATGGTCAACAGGTGTCTGGTCGGCGTGCAGGTCATCCATCTGGTGTTGGGCAAACATTGCCACCTTGATTTTTGGTGATTGTACAATCGTTCCTTCAACGTAAGGCAAACGGTTTACCAAGAGTTTTGAGAATGTAGACTTTCCGTTGCCGTTAGAACCCAAAAGCGCAATTCTGTCATCGGCATCTATGTTTAGTTTTAGCTGTTTTAGGATGACTGTCTCATCATTATAACCGCAATCAACATTTTCAAGCTTGATCATGGGCGAAGCTGAAATCTTTTCCGGATTAGGAAAGTTAAACGGCATCGTACCCTCTTGCTCAAGCTGGGCAGGAAGTTTTAATTTGCCAATCGCTTTCATTTTGGATTGTGCTTGCTTTGCCTTTGAAGCCTTCGCGCCAAAACGGTCAACAAAAGCCTGCATATGCTTCTTTTGTCCTTCCATTTTCTCGCGCGCTTTTGCAATTAATTCCCGCTTTTCGGCACGTTGACGCTCAAAGTTGTCATAATTGCCACGGTAGAAAGTGAGCTTTCTCCCTTCAAGATGCACAATAGAATCGACAACCTTGTTCAACATGTCCCTGTCGTGAGAGATAACAAGAACCGTACCAGGGTATTTCCCAAGGTAACTCTCCAGCCACAGCGCACCTTCAAGATCGAGATAGTTTGTAGGTTCATCAAGCAAAAGCAAATCAGGCTCGGCAAAAAGCACTGCTGCAAGCGCCACACGCATGCGCCAACCACCCGAAAAAGAGGACGCGGGAGAATGTTGATCACGCTCAGAAAACCCAAGGCCTGCGAGAATTGATGCTGCACGACTTTCAGCTGTATAGGCATCAATGTCTGCAAGCCGCATGTAGATGTCAGATATACGCGTGGGGTCTGTTTCAGTTTCAGCTTCTTCCAATAGTGCGGCGCGCTCTTCATCTGCCTTGAGAACAATTTCCAGCAGGCTTTCCTCGGTGCCAGGTGCTTCTTGAGCAACCTGCCCCATACGCCAGCCCTTGGCGATGGTTACAGAACCCGTGTCGCTGGGGTGAAGTCCTGTAATAACCTTGAAAAGAGTTGTCTTGCCGGTACCGTTCGCACCCACAAGCCCGGCCTTCACTCCTTTCGGGATGGAAACTTCCGCGTTTTCAATCAATGTTCGCCCGGCCATTCGGACTGTAAGGTCTGTAAATTTAAGCATGGTGAGGCAATGCCGTAATTTTCGCCCACAATCAAGGCTTCATAAATTTTTAAGTCAATTTTGTAATACTTAACCAGGCTAGCCGAGGGTGAAACTATGACGGATGCAAACTCGAGACAAGTTGCATTGCAAAATTTGCGTGAATTCCAGGAGATGTCCTACTTGGATGTCTATGCCTTAATTCGCCAAAAAAGGTTTGATGAAGCCAAATCAAAATATGCTGCTGTGCTTGAAAGCATGGGTTGTGATCACTTCAGTGCAGCTATCAATCTCAATATTACAACTCCTCATGATACCCTTCTGGATTGCATGTCAAAGATGGCTTCTGGCGTTTCCGAGCCTGAGAAAATCCGGGCAGTAGGTTTTGATTTATCTGCCCATGCAATCCATCATGATGAAAATGGATACCTCAGCCAGGGTGTTGAGATTAGCTTGTATGGCGAAGATGTGTATGATTTTGCCGGGGCCAGTGATAAACAACTGCGATATCAGTGTGAAAGTTCCGCAAGCGACTGGCAAGGCTGTTTTATGGAAATTGACAGCATTAGCCTGGATGGGCTTGGCCCAGTCGCAAAGCAGTTTCAAAACCATGCCAAAAACCAAAATAATTTACAAGGCATCATTGAAAGTGAAGATGGTGCTGTAATCGTTGATCCGGTAGCAATTGCAAGGCACGTCGCCAAATTGTTGGTTGCTGTTGAGTATCATAGACATATGGCTGAATTTGTTTCAGAAGTGGAAGTGCCTTCGCAGATGGTATTTATCATTGGTGAGCATGATGAAATTGAAGTGCCAATAGTATTCTACCGTGTTGGGGAAAAGACATTGGCTGAGCCTGTTACATCGCTTGAAGAAGAACCCGTACAGGCGTTGCCACATGAAGAAACGCCAGCAATGTATCACCCCGCCGAGCCTGTTGATGAAGTGCATGAAGAAAAATCAGCCTCTACTCATCTTGGCGGCGCACTTTATGAGGCTGCCAAACAACAATTGGTACAAGCCCATGAAACAAAGCCAGCTATGGTAAAGCTTGATAAGCCAATAGAAGTTTCATCAGACAGCCAGGCAACAGAGGAAATAGTTCAAGAAAAGCCAACAACTTCAGCAAATGCAATGTCTGGAAGGCCACTTGAACCAAAGACATTTGGGCAGCGGAACAATAAAATCTTCAAGGATGGTTCCAACGAATAAGCAGATAAATAGAAATCTGGCTAAGACCTCTTGTAATTTATTGCCTGATCAAAACATTTACGCCCTTGCGGCATCTTGCCTGAGCGCGTATACAGCCGCCAAATCCTCCTTTTTATAACTTACAGGAATAACAACAATGGCGATCGAACGTACATTTTCAATGATTAAACCAGACGCAACAAAACGTAACCTTACCGGTGCGATCACAGCTAAGCTTGAAGAAGCTGGTCTTCGTGTTGTTGCCTCAAAACGCGTCCACATGAGCTTGCGTCAGGCTGAGGCTTTTTACGCAGTACACTCAGAACGTCCTTTCTTTGGTGAATTGACAGAGTTTATGTCTTCTGGCCCAACAATTGTTCAGGTTCTTGAAGGCGAAAATGCCATCCTTAAAAATCGTGAAGTAATGGGTGCAACAAACCCTGCTGAAGCTGATGCAGGTACAATCCGTAAGGAATTTGCATTGTCATTGGGCGAAAACTCGGTTCACGGTTCAGATGCTCTTGAAACAGCAGCAGAAGAAATCGCTTTCTGGTTTGCAGGCAACGAGATTGTTGGCTAATTAAAGATCTTGATTTGTAAATCCTAAGTCGCTCATGCCTCTGGCATGGGCGGCTTTTTCATTGCGGTTTATTACTATTTTTAGTGCGGTATTTTTTACCAATGCCTAGGTAATAAACATGTCTTCCATTTTATTTTGCATTTGAAATAGTATCTTGCAGGAGATTTTCATGGAAGTCGACGCAATAAACAGCATGCTTGCAGCAAATGGCACACGAGCCTTGGATCAAAAAAGCCTTGGATTGACTCCAAAACATACGCGCGTATTAGACCTTTCACAAGAGCACACGAACGGCAGAATGTTTGAGCAAGCTGTTCAAAATGCCAATAAGGCCGGGGAAACAAGCGCTTCTTCATCTGATAATGTTAAACTGTCAAACTCCAAAATTGATCAAAATGCAGATGTTAAAAATGAAAACCCGTTGACGCTTAATCAAAAAGATGCGCGGTCGTTAAAAGAACATGCTGAAAGTGATAAGCTGGAAGAAGATTATAGCGGTGAAGAAGCCCTGAAACAGGCATTGCAAACACTAAAAATCAGCTACATGACGCTTACCCAAATGTCCAGGGATACTCTTTTCGTAAAAGGACAAATCATTGATACGCTGATAGCTGAATATGATCCTGATATTGAGCCTGACTCTGTGGATAATGATGGAGAAATAAAGATTGGTGTATTCCCGGATATTTCCGAGCGCCAGCGAAAACGTCAAAAAGTTCAAGAGATTGCCGAAGAAACTTATTCTGAAATTGCCCATATTGAGGCAGAAGAAGGCGAGGCATTTCATTCATCTGTTGTGCAAGGGTTAAGCAAGGCAGACTTTGGCAAAGAAGTCACATCAATGATGTTTGACCAGCCTGCATATTTTATTGAAAATTAATCCAATAAGAAATACTGGCATATTTGTAACTTAAAGTTGTGAACTCCTGTTGAGAGCCTTACTATAAGGCAAGTTCAAATGGAGTCGTTCATGCCCTCAGATCAAACCATCCTCTTCACGTTATTTGCCGGTGTATTCGCCATGTTGCTTTGGGGCAGGTGGCGTTATGACATTGTAGCCTTTTGTGCGCTATTGATAGCACTTGTGCTTGGAGTTGTACCAACTTCCGAAGCTTTTGCGGGGTTTGGTCACCCGGCAACCATTATTGTGGCACTTGTCCTGATTGTTTCGCGTGGCCTTCAAAACTCTGGCGCAATTGATATCATTACGCGATCTGTCATTGATACGGGGCGTGGTGTTGCAGCACATATCTCCATTATGGCCTCAACGGGCGCAGTTTTGTCTGCATTCATGAATAATGTTGCAGCACTTGCGCTCTTGATGCCGGTTGATATTCAGGCCGCCAATAAAGCAGGAAGAAGCATAAGGGCAACTCTCATGCCGCTTTCTTTCGCAACCATCTTGGGCGGGCTTGTAACCCTGATCGGTACGCCACCCAACATCATCATTGCCCAATACCGCGAAACGGTAAGCGGTACACCCTTCCAGATGTTTGATTTTGCTCCGGTTGGCCTGATCTGCGCAGGTGTCGGCATCCTGTTTGTAGCACTTATCGGTTGGCGGTTGGTACCGGGGGCTGATGAAATGACGGATGGGAAATCCAGTGCGATGGATTTGGAAGATTATATTGCCGAACTTGTTGTTCCTGAAAAGTCAAAAGCAATTGGCCAGCAGGTGCGTGATTTATACGATGAGGCCAATGAACATGATCTTGTTATTATTGGCGTTGCAAGGAATAACCGACGATTAAAAGGCTTTAGCGCCAGTCTGGAACTGCGTGCTGGTGACATGCTGGTCGTGGAAGCAGGTGCAGAAGACATTGACCGTTTCAGAGGTGTTTATTCATTGGAGTTTTTTGGTGAAAAAACCACCAACGAAAAAGCCATTGGCGATCTTCAGCTTACAGAAGTCCTGGTAACACCTGAAACACGCATCGTTGGCAGGGCTGCCATAGACATTCGCCTTCGCGCAAGGCGAGGAGTTGCATTGCTTGGAATTTCAAGAAAAGGCAAACGCTTCACCAAACGCGTACGCCATGAAAAAATCAGGGTGGGTGATATCCTTTTATTGATTGGTCCTGCAGAAAATCTTGATGAAACTATTGGTTGGCTAAGCGCAATGCCATTGGCAGAGCGCGGTCTTTCAGTCACGCAACATACAAGGGCATGGCTTGCTGCAGGTATTTTCGCAGCAGCAATCACGCTTGCAAGTTTTGGCTTCTTGTATCTTGCAGTTGCACTTGGCGTGGTCGTGGCACTTTATGTACTGCTCGATATCGTGCCGATTAGAAATGTCTATGATTATGTAGAATGGCCAGTGATTGTCTTGTTGGGAAGCATGATACCACTGGGCACGGCGCTTGAAGCCTCCGGTGGCACACAGCTCATTGCGGAGCAAATTGTAAACATCACTTCCGGCTACGCGCCATGGGTCGTCCTAACAATCCTGATGGTTGTTGTCATGACGCTTTCAGATGTGTTGAATAATACAGCAACCGCCGTAATAGGTGCGCCTGTAGCTGTAGACATTGCCAACAAGCTTGGTGTCAATTCAGACCCATTTCTCATGGCGGTAGCCATAGCAGCTTCTTGCGCCTTCCTAACCCCAATAGGCCACAAAAATAACACACTCATTATGGGGCCAGGCGGATATTCCTTCGGAGATTACTGGAAAATGGGCTTGCCGCTAGAGGTGATCGTGATTGGGGTAGCCGTGCCAGCGCTGTTGGTTTTCTGGCCTATGTAATGCTTTTAATTTTATAGACTATCGGAGAGTAAAAGTGGAAGATTTAAATTGGGCAGAAGTTACTGAATGTGATTACTGTGGTGGCATCGAATTCACCCACCACATGACCAATAAAAAGTCTCATTGGTTCCAGGATCAGCCACTGATAATGTACAGTTGCAATAATTGTAATTTGGTCATGGCAAGTCCCAGACCTGACAGTGCTGTTATTTACAAGGATTATATACTTGGACTTGAAGATGCCAAGAAGGCGGTTGAGCGTAAATTAGCGCGTCCAAATGTGATGATTACACATGAAAAAGCCATTAAACATGCATTAAATTTCAAGGAAGATGCAAAATGGCTATTCGATATGGGGTGTGGTGCTGGTACAATCATGGAAGCCGCCAAAACATTTGGGTTATCGGCCAGTGGAAATGATTTTAATAAATCTGCTATCGACAGGTTGGGTGAGTTGGGATTTGAAGCTTATCACGGGTTTACACAGGATTTGGATTTGCCCAAGGGCAAGTATGATATTATTATAAATTTTGATTATTTAGAACATTCTTACAGTCCGTATCGCGATTTGGTTACGTGTAATGAAATCCTGAAAGATGACGGGATATTATATTTAAAAACCCTCTATCTTGATTGCCCGGATCATAT
>CALFBM010000171.1 GCA_937951645.1 uncultured Rhizobiaceae group bacterium | reverse complement strand
GCGCTTGCCATGTCAGAACCAGGCTCTGGCTCGGACGTTGTCTCAATGCAATTGAGGGCAGAAAAGCGGAATGATCGTTTTGTGCTGAACGGCAATAAATACTGGATTACCAATGGTCCGGATGCAGACACTTTGGTCGTCTATGCCAAGACAGATATGGATGCAGGGCCAAAAGGCATAACAGCATTCTTGATCGAAAAAGAAATGAAGGGTTTTTCAACCTCACCCCATTTTGACAAGCTGGGTATGCGAGGATCAAACACGGCAGAGCTGATTTTTGAAGATGTTGAAGTGCCTTATGAAAATATTCTTGGTGAAGAAGGTAAGGGCGTAAACGTGCTCATGTCCGGGCTGGATTATGAACGCGTTGTGCTGGCTGGTATTGGTATTGGCATCATGCATTCATGTCTTGATGAGATCATGCCTTATATGCACGAACGCAAGCAGTTTGGTCAAAAGATCGGCGACTTTCAGCTTATGCAGGGAAAGATTGCTGACATGTATACAGCAATGAACACCTCACGTGCTTATGTCTACGCTGTTGCCCAGGCCTGTGACCGTGGCGAAGTTACCCGACAAGATGCAGCAGCCTGTGTGCTCTTTGCATCAGAACAGGCCATGCTGCAATCCATTCAGGCTGTGCAAGCCATGGGCGGTGCGGGATATTTATCCGACAGTCCGGTTTCCAGAATCATGCGCGATGCAAAGCTCATGGAAATCGGCGCTGGCACCTCAGAAATCCGCCGCATGTTGATTGGGCGTGAATTGATGAAGGAGACGGCGTGAGGTTTTTAATTGCCTTTTTTATGTTGATGCTGACTCCTGCAACCGCTCAACCGGTTACCAATCAGGATCTGGTCTTAAACTGCCTTGCGCAGATTGGTGAAGAAACAAGCTGGCAGGAATGTCGAGGCATGATATTCGCGTCTTGTCAGGAGCACACCGTTGGAACAGATACACATGCAGCCTGTTTGTTGAAAGAAAAAACGGATTGGAAAACTGAAATGGCTAATCAGCAGGAAGTGCTGGTTGAAAAGCTCACGCTCTCTGGAAATTTCATGCTCGCAGAATTGATGGGCAATTGGCTCACCTACCGTGAAGCAAGATGCAATGAAGTCGCACAAACGCGTCCTGAAGCTGGTAAATCTGCAAAGCTTGGATGCGAGATCGCAGAAATTGCAGGCATCACAGCAGAGTTTGACGCCTGCCTTGAAGGCCGTTCAACCACACCCTATTGTACGATCAAAGAAGTGAAAGAGTAGCCATGCTCGATCACTCCCAAACCTATGAAGATTCTTACGGGAATTTCCAATGGGAATTCCCTCGGCATTACAACATGGGTTGGGATGTGTGTGACAAATGGGTAGATGTAGAGCCTGAGCGTACAGCAATTATTGATCTGACATCTGACGAGCGACACAATGTTTCATTTGCTGATTTGAAAGATAAATCAAATCAACTGGCCAATCTGCTTGTCTCGCTTGATATGGCAAAAGGTGATCGCATTGGTGTGTTTCGCACTCAGTCAGTTTGGACAGCAGCAAGCCATATTGCAGTTTGGAAAATGGGCGCAATCTCAATGCCGCTTTTCAAACTGTTTGGCGAAGAAGCCCTACTTTCAAGATTAAATGACTCTGGTGCGAAAGCCGTTTTTACAGATGCTGATGGCGCTTTAATACTGGAAACCTTACGAAGTCAACTGCCTCAGCTTCAGCATATAATTGTACCTGAGTTATTGTCAGAAAAAGCGCAACCTAGTGATTTCAAGATCGTGCAAACAAATCAGGAAACGCCCGGTCTTTTGATCTATACTTCAGGCACAACAGGCGCTCCCAAGGGGGCATTGCACGCGCACCGTGTTTTGCGTGGGCACTTGCCCGGTATTGAAATGAGCCACAACCTTTTGCCCCAGCCAAGCGATGTTTTATGGACACCTGCTGATTGGGCATGGATTGGTGGTTTGATGAATGTTCTCATGCCAGGACTTCATCATGGTGTACCAGTCGTTGCTTCCAAACTTGAGAAGTTTAATTCAGAGAGCTGCCGTAATCTTATTGAAAAAGGAAACGTCAAAAACATATTCTTCCCGCCAACAGCACTTCGTCTTTTAAAGGCAGAAAGCTCTAAGATTTCAGGCCTGCGTACGGTTGCTTGTGGTGGTGAACCATTGGGCGAAGAAATGCAACGTTGGGGCCAGGATGCATTGGGTCTAACCATCAACGAGTTCTACGGTCAGACAGAATGCAACATGGTACTTTCATCATGCAAAACCTGGTTCGAACCAAAGCCGGGCACAATCGGAAAACCTGTTCCAGGGCATAAGGTTGAAGTCATTGATGATAGTGGCGCGCCAACTGATGAAGAAGGTGATATTGCCGTTAAGCGCGGTTCAGCTTCCATGATGCTTGAATATTGGAATAACCCAAAAGCCACCAGGGAAAAGTTTCGAGGCGACTGGCTTCTAACTGGAGACAGAGGTATTCGTGAAGGAGAATTCATCCGCTTTGTTGGGCGTGAGGATGATGTAATATCTTCAAGCGGATACCGCATTGGACCAGCAGAAATTGAGGACTGCCTGTTAAAGCATGAAGCGGTTGCCTCCGTTGGTGTTGTAGGCAAACCTGATAAAACACGCACAGAAATTGTCAAAGCCTACGTTATTCTACGCGATGATTTTGCGCCTTCAGAAGAGTTGATGGTTGCTTTGAAACAACACGTAAAAACCAAACTTGCCGCTTATGAATATCCGCGCTAAATAGAATTTGTTGATAGCCTGCCCATGACGGTTACAGGTAAAATCATCCGCAAGGAATTAAAGGCCAGAGCGACTGCTGAACTGGAATTATCATGACTAAAATCCAATCAAAAATATCCACGACCTCTGCCCAATATGCGGCCAATGAAAAGGCCAATCTTGATCAACTTGCTGTTGTTAAGGAAGCTGTCAATTTTGCAAGTCAGGGCGGCAGCGAGAAATCACGCGAGCGGCATTTGTCGCGGGGTAAAATGTTGCCTCGTGACCGTGTAGCCAATTTGCTGGATGCGGGTTCGTCCTTTCTCGAAATTGGCACAACAGCCTCCCATGGCATGTATAATGATGAGGCACCAGGTGCAGGCATGATTGCTGGGGTTGGTCGTGTTTGCGGCCATGAAGTGATGGTTATTTGTAACGATGCAACGGTGAAAGGTGGCACCTATTATCCAATGAGCGTGAAGAAACACCTTCGTGCTTTGGAAATTGCCGAGCAAAATCACCTTACCTGCGTAACGCTGGTGGACAGCGGTGGTGCTAACCTCCCGCAGCAGGCAGAAGGCTTTCCGGATCGTGACCATTTCGGTCGTATTTTTTATTATCAGGCAAACCTGTCTGCACAAAACATTCCGCAGATTGCCGTTGTCATGGGTTCATGCACAGCAGGCGGTGCATATGTGCCTGCCATGTCAGACGTCTCCATTATCGTTAAGGAACAAGGCACGATTTTTCTGGCTGGTCCTCCCTTGGTGAAGGCCGCTACAGGCGAAGTTGTAAGCGCGGAAGACCTGGGTGGCGGTGCCATGCACACGGCAACCTCAGGTGTTGCAGATTATCTGGCAGATGATGATGCCCATGCGCTGGCTTTGGCAAGGCAAGCAGTGAGTAATCTTAATCGTAAAAAGCCGGAACAACTTCAACTTCAATCAATCGAGGAACCAGCTTACGACCCGGACGAAATTCTGGGCGTGGTGCCAGCAGATTTGAAAACTCCCTATGATGTGCGCGAAGTAATTGCCCGCGTTGTGGATGGCTCGCGCTTTGATGAATTCAAGGCACGTTACGGCACAACCATTATCTGCGGCTTTGCCCATGTGATGGGCATGCCTGTGGGTATCATTGCAAACAATGGTGTTTTGTTTTCAGAAAGTTCTTTAAAAGCCGCTCACTTTGTTGAGCTATGCTCACAACGAAAAATCCCGCTGGTCTTCTTGCAGAATATTACCGGCTTTATGGTGGGTCAAAAATATGAGGCAGGCGGCATCGCAAAGGATGGCGCGAAGCTTGTTACTGC
>CALFBM010000170.1 GCA_937951645.1 uncultured Rhizobiaceae group bacterium | reverse complement strand
TTCGGTAATTACACTACCAGAAGCAACATAAGCTCCGTCCCCAATCATAACAGGTGCAACAAGTGCGCTATTTGAACCGATAAAAGCCCCTGCACCAATTGTGGTTTTATGCTTGTTCATACCATCATAGTTACAGGTAATAGTGCCTGCGCCAATATTTGCTTTCAAACCAATTTCTGCGTCCCCAACATATGAAAGGTGATTTATCTTTGCCCCTTCATGAACAACCGCATTCTTGACCTCAACAAAATTTCCAACTTTTGTATCTGATGCAAGATTGGTTCCAGGCCTCAGGCGCGCAAAAGGCCCAATATCAGCATTCTCACCAATAACAGCCCCCTCAAAATGGCTGAAAGCCTTGATTTTAACGCCAGACTTCACAACTACCTTTGGACCAAAAACAACATTGGGTTCAAGCTCAACATCAGGTTCAATGATCGTATCTGCACTCAAGAACACAGTCTCTGGCGCTTGCATGGTAACGCCTGAAGCCATCAGTTTTTGGCGCGCAGTATTTTGCCAAAGCACCTCAACTTCGGCCAATCCATTACGTGTATTAACACCAATCAACTCTGCCTCTGGAGCTTCAAGTGCTTTTACTGAAAGACCTTTGGCATTTGCAATTTCAACCACGTCTGTAAGATAATATTCACCCTTGGCATTTTTGTTATCAACCGCATCCAGCAAAGCCAGTGCATGTTCACTGCTCAAGCCCATAATACCGCCATTACAAAATTCTATTTTGCGCTCTTCTTCTGTTGCTTCTGCATGCTCGCGAATGGCAACAAGTTTTTCGCCATCTTCCAATAACCGCCCATACCCAGTCGGATCCTTGGCATAAAATCCAACCACAACAATTGCTGCACCATCCGCAAGTACATTACGCATGTTCGCAAGCGTCTCTGGCGTTAACAATGGCGTATCACCAAACAGGACAAGAATATCATTATCCCCCTGCTTAATTGCATCACGAGCTGCCAAAACCGCATGAGCGGTACCAAGACGCTCGGTTTGCGCATGAACACTTGCCTGCCGGTTTTCTTTTCCAACTACATCAACAACAAGTTCAGCCCCTTTGCCCGTAACCACGGCAATATTATCACTTTGCGCTGCACTACAAACACGCATTACATGCGACAGCATCGGGATATTGGCAACTTCATGCAGAACCTTTGGCAAATCAGAACGCATCCGCGTACCTTCACCAGCTGCTAAAATGATAGAAAGACAAGTTCGTGTCATGAAAAATATCCTAAAACTGATTCTGCATTTGTTTGCTTGCGTTCAAATATCCAACCCTCTAGAAATTGAATAGTACTTTTCGCATAACACATGCTTCTAAATAGTTTATTACGAGTTTCAATTGCCAGCTCACCGGGTCACGCTCATTGCGTATATTATTTTGTTTATTGCACCAGCATTTTTCTCTACAAATGTGATTTTTGGCCGACAGCTTTTAACCGTTGAACCTTTTACACTTGCCTTTATCAGATGGGGGGCAACATCCATAATCTTGCTGACTTTTTGTAGAAATGAATGGTCAGAAATGATATCGGTTTACAAGACAAACAAGTCACTCTCTTTCTTTTGCGGTTTTCTTGCATTCTGGATTTGTGGTGGCATGGTTTATTATGCATTGCACTATACAACTGCAAGCAATGGTATTCTAATCTATACCACCCCACCTATTCTAATCCTTGCTATTGAAGCAATTTGGCGTGGGCGGAATATATCAATGCGAGAGGTAATAGGGATTGTATTAGCCTTGATTGGTGCAGCCATTATCATCGCGAATGGTAGCTTAAACAATCTAATGGCCTTAAAATTTAATATCGGTGATTTGATTTTTGTACTGGCAGCAATTTCATGGGCAATTTATTCTGTACTTCTAAAATCAGAACGATACGCATCACTCAACACATTACCATTGCTTACATTACTCAGCATATGTGGGACGATTACCCTTGCCCCTTTTGCGACATATGAAATTTTATTTGTAGCTGATTTACCCAATACGCAATCGCAATGGGTACTAATTTCTGGCGTTGTCCTGCTATCTTCAATCGGAGCTTTCTTGAGCTTTCAATATGGAATTAAAATGCTCGGCGCATCAATCGCCGGTATCTTTATGTACCTGCTTGCCCCATGGGGTCTATTTTTTGCCTGGTTGTTTTTGGGTGAAACACTGGAGAGATACCATATCAATGGAACAATCTTCATCTTGGGTGGAATTATTGTGGCAACACTTCCTTTGAAGTTATTCGAGAGAAAACCAACTTAACCAATTGAACCTAAAATCGGAAAAGTGGCCAAAAGCCAAAATGCAAAGGCTTGCATGCCGCCCGTTAGAAACAATATTCCGGTTAGAACAAGCAACAAGCCCATAAACTGCTCTACGCGCCCAAGATGTTTTTTAAATCGATCAAGAAAGCTCATAAATGGCCCTACAAAAAGCGCTGAGAGAACAAACGGAATGCCAAGACCTGCTGAATAAACAGCCAGTAGAAACGCTCCCTCGCCTACTGTTTCGCTAGCCCCTGCAAGTCCAAGTATTGGTGCAAGGATTGGGCCTATGCAAGGCGTCCAGCCAAAGGCAAAACACAGCCCCATAACAAATGTGCCAACCGGCCCTCTACCAGAGTTTTGAAATCGCGCTTCGCGTTGCAAAAATGCAAATTTGAAAACACCTAAAAACTGCAATCCCATGACAATAATTACAACACCTGCAATCTTTGCCAGAATATCTGAATATTGCAAAAGGAGTTTTCCAATCGCCGTAGCAGAAGCACCCAAGGAAATGAAAACAACTGAAAAACCAAGAACGAACATAAGAGAATGAAAGACCACTTTTCGCCTCAGATATTCATTTTCGCGGTTGCCTGAATCATCTATCAATTCTGAAACAGTAGCACCAGCCATGTAGCAAAGATAAGGCGGCACAAGCGGTAGGACACATGGCGATAAAAACGATATCGCGCCAGCGAGTAATGCGTAATAAATTGGGATGTCCATAAAATTTCCAACCGCAGAAGAGTTCAAAATATAAAAGTGGAATAAACCATTGCCGTTTAACATGGAAATCACACTTACGCGACATAAATGTAAATGGCATATGCCAGCGAAGTGATGAGTTCGCAGGAGTTCGAATCTCACGGTCAGCGAAACATGCCAAGGAAAAATCCCTCAGGATCACATCAATCAGGACAGAATGGAGTTTAAAATTGATTTAAGTGGTGAGCCGTCAGGGATTCGAACCCTGGACATCTTCATTAAAAGTGAAGCGCTCTACCAACTGAGCTAACGGCTCCCGTGCCAAATAAATACATTGGCGAGGAATGAGGCGATACATAGGGGTAGCGCCTTGTCTGGTCAACCCAAATAAACATAATTTGTTAAAAATCTGTGCGACTTTATGAACTTAGTTAAATTATTTATCCATTCGGTTTGTTTTGTCTCTGACATTCATTAAAAATTGCGTTCTATACAATTTTCAACCACCAATTCCATTTAATAAAATCAAGAAATGGCAGGGGCGATAGGAATCGAACCTACGACATTCGGTTTTGGAGACCGACGCTCTACCAGCTGAGCTACACCCCTTGAAGCACAATGTGCCAAGACGCTTCTTACTAAGAGGCTTCTACAGTTTTTTCAAGCAGAAAGTTTCGACTTTCGGTATTCTGACAGTGAAGCATTGAATTCTGCGCCGAAAAGAATCAAGACAGACAAACAATAAAGATAAATAATCGCAATCATGACACCACCCAACCCCGCATAAAGCGCTGTATAGTTTGCAAAGGTTTGCAAATAGAAAGCAAAAAGTTTTGAACCAACAAATATTCCAATAATGGTAATCGCAATACCCCAAAGCAGATCACCAAAATGGTGTTTGCCTGCGGGTAGAAAATAATGAAAGCAAAACAGGATAAGAATCAAAATACCAGATGCTAATCCATACTGGAACAAGCCAACTGTAAAGCTAAACTGGTCAAGTGTGGCAAATTTATTGACAAGAAATGTCCAAACAAGCGGCGTACCCACCAGTATAAAAGCAGCCACAATCAAACCAAGAGCGCCTACAAAGACAAACAAGGCTCCTTGCAAGCGGCGCCAGAGGAAACCTCTATTCTCAGTTAATTTATAGGCACGGTTTAAACCGTCCCGCGCACTCTCCACGCCGTTAGTCGCCAATATAAGTACAACTGCAGTAGTGATGGAAAACAGCTCCCCTCTCGCCTGCCCCAGAACCACCTTAACCTGTTCAGCAATGGGTTTTGCACTGCCAGCTGGCCAATGATTAAAAACCAGCTGCAAAACAGACTCAAGCAACTTGGGGTCACCCCAAATATTGGCAAGCGTGGCAATCAACAGCATAAATGGGAAAAGCGAAAGTAGCAGAGACAATGCAATATTGCCGGCATTTGCCAACCCACCATCATTGGTAAGGCGAATAATGGCATTCCGGAATATGGAAAAGATTGCAGTCATTTTACCTCAACAAAAAAGGCGAGCCAAACTGACTCGCCTTTATAATACAATATTTGAGTAAAAATTACTCAATAATGGTTACTACGATACCGACGACGTGTTTAAGCGGAATATTTTCCGCTTAAACCATCTTTGAATCAGTCGACATCTGACAAACTCAAGAATGTAAGGCCATATTTGACCTTACGAGACTTACTCAATAATGGTTGCAACGATGCCAGCGCCGTGTTTAAGCGGAATATTTTCCGCTTAAACCATCTTTGAATCAGTCGGCATCTGACAAACTCAAGAATGCAAAGCCATATTTGACCTTACTAGACTTACTCAATAATGGTTGCAACGATGCCGGCGCCGACTGTGCGGCCGCCTTCGCGGATGGCGAAGCGCAGGCGCTCTTCCATTGCGATTGGCACGATAAGCTCGACTTCCATCTCGACATTATCACCAGGCATGACCATTTC
>CALFBM010000169.1 GCA_937951645.1 uncultured Rhizobiaceae group bacterium | reverse complement strand
CAGGTTTGCGCTGAAAACCGGGTTGAGATCATCAAGGGCGTGTTGGCCAGTGATCATGTGCATATGTTTGTATCAGTTCCGCCAAGCCTGTCGATTTCTGATTTAATGCGCAAGATGAAGGGTAGATCTTCGCACAAAGTACAGCGGGAGTTTCCGCAACTGAAGAAACGCTACTGGGACAGGCACTTTTGGGGTAGGGGATATTTTTCAACTACCAATGGTGTCATCACAGAGCAAACCGTACTTCAGTACCTGGAACAGCACTCAGACAAATCTACCGACGCAAGTCGGTAGTGGTTTAAGATATGTAAGACTTCATCGTCTTTCATAATCACTCTCCAATTGCCAACCCTTAATCTTATGCCCCCGCGATTTGTCATTTGTATGATGTTGTTTTTACAACTGTCAGGTTTTTCTGCATAGATATTGGTTTTATCAATAATGCGCTTTGATGTATTTTTTGTTATTCTGCCAAGAACTTTAAGTGCAACTGGTTGGTATTTTACTTCCTTCATTCGTTAGGTGTAGTTATTAACTACAGTTTTGTTAATATTTTTTAAGAGACTATTTTCATATATATGATCCTGCTTATCCTTTCTGCATAAAATATAGGAAGTATCGCCATGCCCCTCTATGCCCAACTCCAGGCCCGCCAATCTTCCAACACTCCTATCCGTGTTGGTGTCATCGGTGCTGGAAAGTTTGGATCCATGTTCTTGTCTCAAGCCGCCATTATTCCTGGTATTCATGTCGTTGGAATTGCGGATTTGAATGTTGGGCAGGCGAAGTCCAATTTGGCGAATTCTCATTGGCCGCAAGAGAAATATTCAGCTTCCTCTTTAGACAATGCATTTAAGCACGGGACAACGCATGTGGGAGATGACGTTGAGGCTTTGGTTATGCATCCTGGCGTTGAAATTATTGTCGAAGCCACGGGTAGTCCGGTTGTTGCGGTTGATCATATCTTGATGGCTTTTGCCAATGGCAAGCATGTGGTAAGTGCGACGGTTGAGCTTGACAGTTTTGCGGGTCTTGCGGTGGCGAGGGAAGCTAAATCTGCCGGTGTGATTTATTCGATGGCCTATGGGGACCAACCTGCCATGACATGCGAGCTGGTGGACTGGGCGCGTACTTGCGGGTTCAAGGTGGCTGCTGCCGGGCGCGGGCACAAATGGCATCCTGATTTCAGGTTTTCAACACCTGATACCGTTTGGGATCATTGGGGGTTGACACTTGAGCAAGCCAAGGCAGGGCGGCTTAATCCGAAGATGTTTAACTCGTTTCTGGATGGGACAAAACCCGCCATTGAAAGTTCAGCAATTGCTAACGCTTGTGGGCTTGAAGTACCTGCTAACGGATTGACGTATCCACTTGGTTCTATTGATGATATTTCCAAATTAATGCGCCCTCGAAGCGAAGGTGGGGTGCTCGAAAAATCAGGCATGGTTGAAGTCATCAATGGCCTTAAAGAGGATGCTTCAGAGTTTGATTATAACATTCGCATGGGTGTTTTTGTGGTAGTCGAGGCAGAGACAGAATATCAACGAAAATGCTTTGCCGAATACAAGGTTACAACCGATGATACGGGGCGCTATATGTGCCAATATAAACGCTGGCATCTGATTGGTCTTGAGCTTGGCATGTCAGTTGCCAATGTCGCCTTGCGTGGTGAGGCAACGGGCGTGGCACAGGAATTTATTGGCGATGTTGTTGCTGTTGCAAAACGTGATTTGAAGGTGGGCGAAATTCTGGATGGAGAAGGTGGCTACACCGTTGCAGGTCAGCTGCGTCCCAGTGAGATTTCTTTGTCCCAAAAGATGTTGCCACTTGGGCTAACGGGCGGGTTGTTGATGAAGCGTGATGTTGCTCGTGACACAGTGCTGACTTATCAGGATGTTTTGCTGGATGAAAGTTTGAATGCAGTAAAATTGCGCAGGAGTTTGGAAGTATGACAACAATTTTAATTACAGGCGCAGGGCGCGGAATTGGGTTTGAACTGGCCAGGCAATCAGTTGATAAGGGCTGGAATGTTATAGGCTCTGTTCGAACAGTGGAAGCGCAACGTGAACTTGCACAAAAGCTGCCTCAAATGGCTGTGCTTAATTTTGATGTAACAGATCATAAAGCGATTGAGAAAGTGGCAAATGCATTCCATTCTCCGATTGATGTGCTTGTCAATAATGCAGGTGTAATTGGGCCTCATGTGCAATCCACATTTGATATGGATTTTGATGGGTTTGCTGAAACGATGGCAATCAATGTTATGGCGCCGCTAAAAATTACCCAGGTTTTCCTGCCGTTGCTGAAGCAAGGCAATAATCCGCGATTGGTCAATATTTCCTCCAAAATGGGGCGAATGGAGTTCGCAGCTTCTGACAGAATTGCCTACCGCGCGAGCAAGGCAGCGCTAAATAAAGTAACGCAAGGTCTGGCAACTGACCTGAAAGAAGACGGAATTACATGTATTGCGATGCATCCAGGCTGGGTTCAGTCAGATATGGGCGGGGCTGGTGCAGATATAACGCCTGAGCAAAGTGCGTCAGGCATTCTGAGGGTAATTCAATCGGTTACATTTGAAGATAGTGGAAAATTCATTGATTGGGACGGCATGACAAGGCCTTGGTAATCCACAGGTAAATACTGAAGTTGTTGACAACTGGAGAATCGATTCAATCCTGGATGTGATCTAGGGTAAACTACCTATGCGCAGTGAGCGCATGGTTTCAGGGCGTAGGTAGTTTTGCTGTATTATGTCTGGATTCGTTAAAAGGCCACTGATTTGTATTTTTTGTGAATCTTTGAGTAATATTTAGATCCTATAGTTATTGTAGCTATGGAATAACTATAAACTCAAAGGCAGCTTATGTCAGTTGAAAATATTCAAAGTAAGGTTTCCTTTGAAACAAAACCTTTTACATTTACAGGCAATGCGAAAGAATATTTCGGGATTTGGATTGTAAATCTATTACTCAGTATTGTTACCCTGGGTATTTATACAGCTTGGGCCAAGGTAAGAAGATTACGTTATTTTTATGGAAATACATGGCTGGATGGGCATAACTTTGAATACCATGCCAAGCCAGTGCAAATTTTGATTGGTCGTATAATCGTTGTTGGTTATCTGATTTTTACACAAATCATGACTAACTTTTATCCCATTGTCGGACTTGTTTTAATACTTCCATATTTTGTTTTATTGCCATGGGTGATTAACAAGGCGTTATCCTTTAATGCCAGAATGACCAGTTATAGAAATGTTCGGTTGGGTTTTGAGGGGACTTATTGGCGTTCGCTGGGTATTTTTATCTTGATGCCGTTTGCTGTTTCTCTTTCCGGTGGCTTGATCGCCCCGATTGCTTCTCAAATGGCGGTGAACTATTTGGGTAATAATACTCGATATGGAAACTTGAAATTTGCGACGGACACTCCTTTGGGTGTGCTTTATGGTAACTTTGGCACAACAATTGTGTTTTTGCTTGCTGGCTTTGTAGTTTTGGGAATTGCTATTTTTGGTGTGTTGGCGGGAACAAGTTCGGCAATTGGGGATTTGTTGGTCAGTCTGGATCCAGGTGGGGCAAGTTTAGAGGTTCTCGCACAGACTGGAATTTTCGGATTAATTATAGCGCTCTATTCTGTCATAATTTTTGCGTTTATTTTCTATAAGGCTGGTGTACGAAATATCGCTTACAACCATACTCTTTTGGATGGTGTGCATCGTTTTAAATCAACGCTTTCACGTATAAGATATGTTTGGATAATCTTTTCAAACTTCTTTGCCGTGATATTTACTGTTGGTTTGTTGCGGCCTTGGGCAGCTGTTCGTACCTGGTCATATATAGTTTCCAATACAGCGTTTATCCAGGCCGGTGAGATGCCTGTTTCCAGGAATACTGTAGACCCTGAGGGGAATGCTGCAACTGCTGAATATCTTGATATTGATGGGATTGATTTTGGGTTATAAATTTCAAGCTTACAGACACACAAGGACATTGTGATGAGTCGCCCTGATATCCTGAAAGGCCGGTTTTATAATGACGGAGCTTCAGAATTTCTTGAGGCTGAGCTGCATCATATTGGTGAGGCTTTATATGTTGTTGAAAAGGGGACTGATCAGAAAATTCATGTGCAGTTGGAAAGTGTTGCGGATCGATTGGGCAATGTTCCCCGTAAGATTTATTTCACAGGTGACAGTGTTTTTGAATGTGTTGATAATGAAGCGGTAGACGGGTTTTTTAAAAGTGAAACTCATTTCTTTTCCCGCTTAACCAAAGCAGAAGGTTCCTGGAAATTTGTCATATTGGCGACTATTGCTACCTTTGTCTGCCTTATTGGCCTTTACAGATATGGATTGCCTGTTGTTGCACAAGTAGCGGCTAATGCAACGCCTGCAGCCGTCGTGCAAACCATGGATGCAAGTACGCGTGAAACAGTTGATAAACTGCTATTTTCAGAAAGCAGTTTAAGCGATGAACGCAAGGCTGAGTTGCGCCAGATTTTTGATGAACTGGTTGAAATATCAGGACAAACCAATCCGCCCATGACGTTAAATTTTCGCGATGGTGGCAGGCTTGGCGCTAATGCCATTGCATTGCCAGGCGGCACAATTATCCTGACAGACCAACTGGAAGCGCTTGCGGATAATGATGATGAACTTGCAGGTGTTCTTGCCCATGAAATAGGACATGTTGAGCGCAAACATTCTCTGCGCCAGCTTTATCGGGCTTTGGGCATGGCGTTTATGATTGGTGTTATTGGGGGCGATTCAGGGCAAGTAGTTGAAGACGTCGTTGCCAATGCAGCACTATTGGATACGTTTTCATATTCGCGCGCTTTTGAAACAGAATCTGATATTCACAGTGTCGAAGTGATGATGAAGGCCGGGCGTGATCCTCTTGCATTTGTTGATTTGCTGGACAAGATTTTGAAAGCCCGTAACATTAACCCTGAAAAAGACGATACAGGGTGGTTGTCATCTCATCCGGGCAACAAGGACAGGCGAGAGAGTGTCAAGGCGCACATTGAGCAAATCAAGGCTGCCCAATAGGTTTAACGTGCCATAGAGTGGTATTCGTCATTGGGTTGTTTGTCTGTTGCAGCACTCATTCTGTTTGACATATTAAAGAATGCTGTAACTGCTGCGATGTCCCATATTTCACGGTCACTCCATCCGGCATCACGCAAGACTTGTCGGTCTGGTTCATCTATAACAGCAGGCTCTTTTGTGAGTTTATAGGCAAAATCAAGCGCTGCGCGGATTTTTGGCTCCAGTTCTGCAGTACGATAGTTCATGACCAATTGCTCACCCAAAATTGGATTGCCGGAAAGTTTGCGAACGGCAGCACCATGTGCGGTTAAACAATAATAACAATTGTTGGTTGATGATACGACGACGGCAATCATTTCCCGTTCCAGTTTTGTAAGGCCAGAATCGCCTAACATGAGGTCGTTATATAGTCCGGTAAAACCATCGAACTTGTTTGAATGCCAAGCATAGGCTTGCAATACGTTTGGAACAAAGCCCAGCTTTTCATCACAAACATCAAGATATTTTTGCTGTCGTTCAGTCAGGGCTTCTTCTGATTTTGGCATATCAAGCGCTACGATGGGTTTCCTGAGCATAAGTTTCTCCTTAATCTGAAGCCTATGTTGAATGGAATCGCGAAATAGGACAAGCTCAAAATATTGAACATTGGATAATCAGGAACGTCGTGATGAAGATAATTCCCGCAAAAAAATTAAAAGGCAGAGTATCACAAGTCCTTCAGGCCAAGGGTAAGGATTTTGTATCTGAGCCCGTAAGTAGCTTACCACTTTCATTTGGCGGGATTGTGGGCGATTTTCATGAAGGCCTTACCCGGAAATCTGGCGGGCGCGAACCTTGGTATCAACGCGGCACCAAGATGCGTAATGAGCGGCAGCTTTCAATTTTGAGTGAAGAAGAACTTGTCGAGATTGCTTCTGGCATGAATCTGGATGTTGTTGAAGCTGGCTGGATAGGAGCCAGTCTTGTTTTTGAAGGCATCCCAAACCTGAGCTATTTGCCGCCCAGAACACTCATCATATTTGAGAATGGAACGACTTTGCGAGTAGACGGTTATAACGCGCCATGCCGTTTGGCAGGCGGTTCAATCTCAAAACACATCGGCGAAGAAGCTGATGACCATACTCGTACAGATACAGCCCTTAAGTTCAAGGATGCAGCGTACATGAAGCGCGGACTTGTTGCCTGGGTTGAGTGTGAGGGGGAAATTCGTTCAGGTGATGAGTTTACTGCAAGAATTTGGGAACAGTGGAATTATGAGTAAAACATATATTATGTTACCATATTGACACGTGACTAAATAGTAACGTATAAGGATTGCCATGGATGCTATTTTTAGAGCACTGGCGGATGATTCAAGGAGGAAGCTCCTTGATATGTTAAGGGAGCGGGATGGCCAGACCTTGTCTGAGCTTATTCCGTTGAAAAAGGCGTCATGAATTAGCCGGTTTTAATTGATTCAGTTTTCCTATTGATTTGGGAGATTGAATGCGATGATGGGTTCAAAGAAAGAGTTTCATTCAGCATTGTTTTACGAGTTTTGTCTGGAAGACC
>CALFBM010000168.1 GCA_937951645.1 uncultured Rhizobiaceae group bacterium | reverse complement strand
AAAAAGCCCTAAGGATGCGGGCAACATAGAGATGCGTATCTTTTCTGTCAAGCGAAGTTGATACTACTTAAGTCTTTGAAAAACAAACATTTAGACAAAGAAAAAACCCCTGCGACAATCCTGCCGCAAGGGTTTTTGGAGAATCCCCTGATTTATGCTTGAATTCAGAGCTTAACTCATGACCAGCCGCCGCCATATGTGCGATAAAAGATGTGCAAACCGATTTTTCCAACACGTTTCATCTTCTTGCGCCAGCGAGGTGCTACATAAGTTGCATGATAATGGGTTGAAGAACCAACTTGCGGGAACCAAATACGTCCTGCTGTGGTTTCTGTAGCAATATGCTGTGCCAGTTTATACAGTTTGCGGTTCTTGATACGATCTTTAATACGGTCACAGGCAAATGAGAACTGACAACGGTTATACCAGTGCTGGTTTTGATAAACGACACCACAAATCGAGTTTGGATAATGCGGATTGCGAACCCGGTTCAAGATAACCTGGGCAACAGCTGCCTGTCCTTTAACCGGTTCACCGCGTGCCTCAAAGTATATGCCCCTTGCCAAACAAGTTTGCTGTCTTTTGGAAAACGAGTTCTTTGGAAGCGGGTTAAGCGCCCAGCGATGATCCCCTTTAGCCAGCTTGGGGACGATCTGTACCGGCTTTTCCTCAACAAGAACCGCACTGAACGGCGAATGCTGGACTTTTGGTTCAGGTGCATAGGAAAGGACAGAATTTTGCGATTGCTTGACAAGACTGGCGACCATTACAGGTAAGTGATCTGTTTTTGGCCCAATCTGTTTTTTCCTGGTTTTATGAAAGACTGCTGCAACTTGCATTGCTTCTTTAACCGGTTTAGGTTTCACAAACGCTAGGACCTGTTTTTTTCCTTGATCCATGGGTTGCACAAGACTGTGTCGTTCAAGAACAGAGCCTGCAGAAAAATTCTCAGGTGCCTGACGCGCTGTTGTTTGCAAAACACGGTCGCTTTTCAAGGTCCGATTAATTTGCTGAGGTTTGGAAGCCTGCTTTATTTCTTTTGAAACCGAAAGCGTTTTGGGTGCATTGCCGCTTGCAAGCTGGGCTTTTTCCTTGCCCAACATGCTTGCAGTAGTAAGTGCTACCGTTTCACCGATTGGTGCTTCGATATGCGCAAGCCATCTGTCTTGTCCGGTTTTACCGACAAGGCTTGCTACATCCTGGTGTGCTATTTCAACGGTCTGGCTGGAATAGATAACGGTGGCAAGGCTGCCGATTAATAATGAATTCGCCGCGCGCTTTAAAAAAGAAGCGCCCCCAATACGAGTGCTACGCAAAACAAAACTCCACTCAAAACACAGATGCAGATTTATTCCAAAACCTGCACCGAAAAATATCTGGCCTGCTGGCCTGAGAGAGAAGATAAACTGTTAACCTTAATTGATGGTTAAACGAGGATGTTTTTGAAAACTCGTGTTAATAACCAACTCAAGAAGAGATTAATTATTGCGCCTTTTCTTGTTTGCGTATGGGTTCTCGCCTTTACGCACGAATAATCTGATCGGTACTGCATCCAGCTTAAACTCTTTGCGGATGGAATTGATCAGATACTTTACATAAGAGTCCGGTAGCGCGTCTGCCCTTGAACTTGAAATCATGAAGGTTGGCGGACGGCTCTTTGCCTGTGTCACATATTTAAGCTTGATACGACGACCCGCCACTGCTGGCGGCGGATGATGATATTGAACACCTTCAAGCCAACGATTAAGCGGTGAAGTCGGGATACGGCGATTCCAGGCTTCATCAACCTCCTGAACGGCCTCCATTAACTTGTCCAGCCCCTCGCCTGTTTCGCCAGAGATTGGAATTACCTTCAGGTTCTTCACCTGGGATATTGCTTCCTGGGATTGCAAAAGCAGTTCTTTAAGGGTTTCCTGGCGATCTTCAATCAGATCCCACTTATTAAGTGCTATAACAGGCGCACGACCTTCGCGAATAATAAGATCAATGATTTGCACATCCTGCTTTTCAAACGGAATGGTGCAATCCAAAACAACAATGACAACTTCTGCATATTGAATGGAACGAAGACCATCAGAGACGGAAAGCTTTTCAAGCTTCTCCTGAACACGTGCTTTTTTGCGCATACCCGCCGTATCATAGAGACGCATGGTACGACCCTGCCATTCCCAATCAACAGAAATAGAGTCGCGCGTAATACCCGCTTCAGGCCCGGTCAACATGCGTTCATTACCCACCATCTGATTAATCAGCGTGGATTTACCTGCATTTGGACGACCAACAATTGCAATCTTGAGAACGCGATTTTCTTCATCCTCACCATTTTCCTCTTCCTCAGGATAAGCAACTTCTTCACCCACCGCACTAACGATAGCATCATGCAGGTCAGCCATGCCTTGACCGTGTTCGGCAGAAATCGGAACTGGCTCTCCAAACCCCAGAGAAAAAGCATCGTAGTAACCACTTTCACCAGGTTTGCCTTCCATTTTGTTGGCAACCAAAATGACGGGCTTTTCAGCCTTACGAAGAATTTTTGCAAAAGTTCTGTCATCAGGAATAATGCCTGCACGCGAATCAACCAGAAAAAGACAAACATCTGCTTCATCAATTGCCGCACTGGTTTGTTCCCACATACGCCCTTGAAGACTATCTTCATGCGCCTGTTCAAGACCTGCTGTATCAATGACATTAAATTCAAGCGAAGCAATGGAAGCTTCTGCAAAGCGGCGATCGCGCGTTACACCAGGTGTATCATCAACCAGCGCCAAACGCTTTCCAACCAGACGATTGAAAAGCGTGGACTTGCCCACATTTGGACGACCAATAATGGCGACTGTAAAACTCATGCGTTATGCCTTGATCGGAACAATGCCGATATTAAAATTAACTGGCTTCAGTTGCTTCAGGAGAAAACCCCTTGCCTGCAAGTAACTGCAACATCACGCCTGCGCGGGTTCTAATGCCGTTAGGAGCACCTTGGTCATCCACAATGGCTTGAAACCAAACAAGGGCATCTTCAAATTTTTCATGCTTCCAGGCAGAAAGCCCAAGACCTTCACGCGCTGAGTGGCGAAAAGATTTTCCTGTTTCAGACATGGATAGCAATCGGTCTGACACTTCGTCATATGAGCCGCTATCAACCAACAGCAAACCTGCACGAAGACGCGCAACATTACGCAAGGTTTCGTCAAAGCCTGTATCATTGGCAATGACATCAAAAGCCTCAACTGCCTTTTGCTGCTCGCCTTTTTTGGCATATTCGGCAGCTAACCTGATTTTTGCAAGTGCCGGATATTGACCAACACCTTCTTTGCCCAATGCTTCCAGCTGGGCAATTGCCTCATCGTGCTTTCCTTCATTGGAAAGCTCAATCGCACTTAAAAACTGATCACCGGAAACACCTGCCACTTTTTGGGAATAACTGTCCCAAAACCTGTAGCCAGCCGTACCAACAACAATGGCAATCGCACCGCCGATGACAAGGTACTTATATTTCTTCCAAAAATCACTTACTTTGTCGCTGCGAAGTTCATCTTCTACTTCGCGCATAAAACTGTCGTCTGACATTCTTTATAATCCAAAAAAGGTAAAAACTTGTTGCCCTTTTAGCGACTACTTGCCGCTTATGCAATCACTGGTACACCTATCAACCAAGTGTGAACCCACATGACAAAAACAAGCCAAATGGCAAGACCTGTAACAACCGCAATCATGTCCGGTTTTGCAGATGTTGCAACAGGTGGTTTTACGCCACGCTTTTTGACTGCAATCAAGGTAATTATTGCCCAGGCAAGTAAAGAACCAAATAAAATAATACTGGCCAAATCTCCATTAATGAGCAGATGAGAAACTGCCCAGGTCTTAATTCCAATTAGCATTGGATGTTTTAGCTTGGCCTTAATATGGCCTGTCATGGGAAGATTACCCGCAACAATGAAAATAAATGATAAGGCCATCAACAAAATGGTTAGATGCCCCATCCAGAACGGCGGATCATAAACAATTGGAGACCCTTCCATTCTATAGACACCATAGCCTCGCCCCATAAGGTAAATACCTGCAATGGAAACAACCGTATAAAGAATTTTCCAACCGTTATCACCAAGTTTGGCAATACCTGAATTCCTCAAACCAGGTGTAACAATTCTTGTCAGGTGCATTCCAATAAAAAGCACGATACCTAAAATAAGCATTCCCATAACAATTTCCCCTTTTTGCATTCCCGCATTACACTACCATATGACTATTGATATCAAAAAAGCCAGAGCACGATTGGCAGAAAAACGACAAGAGTTGGAAGATTTTTCTGAACTCTCCAAACAATCGCGAGGTATGGTCGAACTTGATCAACAGGCGGTTGGGCGTTTATCGCGCATGGATGCCATGCAACAACAAGCCATGGCAGAGGCACAAGAACGCAATCGTAATCTGGATTTAACCCGCATAGATATGGCAAACCGACGGCTGGCAAATGGTGATTACGGCTATTGCATCGATTGCGATGAAGAAATCCCCGATACCCGCCTTGCCATTGATCCCATGGCAGAGCGATGCGTTAAATGTGCCTGAGCCATATTTATTGCGGCTTGATTGTTTTGCTCTTGCCAGCAGACATGCTCGCACCAGAAACAGCCAAATATTCCCTGTCTTCCACAGGCAATGGTTCACCGGACATTTCAGCTTCAAATGCTTTCAAACGCTTACGAATGGAAAGCAGTTCAACAATTGTTGGCCAGGAGTTTACAAGATATTGAAATGAACTTGAAACCTGACTGAATGCAGATGCTGTTTGCTGGAAGAAACCAAAGGTTACTTTCCCCACTGCCATAGTTGGCACAAGCAGAAGTATTGCGAAAACATTGTCGGCCTGCAGATAAAAATATCGGGCAACATTAAAATACGCATAATGGAAATAAAGCCGGAAATAATTCTTTCTGACATCTGTAAATAATTCTCGCAGCGATGGCGGTTCTGCACGCTTGGCACTGTCTTCGCCATAAACAAGCTCTTTACGGTAGGCCGCTTCTACCTTTTGATTATTGAAATACAGCCCGGGAAGTTTGATACCCACCACCGCAAGAAGAAACGTTCCAAAAACTGACCAGAAGATCGCTGCAACCACAAGCGGGTACGGTATGCTGCCAATAATCGGCAATCCTGTAACTTCTTCACCCAGACGCACAAGAATTGGCAAGAAAGCAATCAAGGTTAAAACCGCATCCATTGCGCTGACACCCAGGGATTCAACCGTTTCGGCAAAGCGCATTGTATCTTCTTGAACACGTTGTGAAGCACCCTCAATATGACGCAATTGCGGCCAGTGTTCTGTGTAATATTCGTTCATTGCCGTACGCCATCGGAAGATATAGTGACTGACAACAAACCGTGTCACAACAAGCACGGCTATGAAGACAAACGCAATGGATATAAAATCCCAAATGCCTGTGTAAAATTCCCACTCAGTTACACGTTTGGTTTCATCACCACTTAAAGCGTTTTGAACCATGTCGAAGAAGGGTCGGCGCCAATTGTTTATGGCAACACTTGTTTGAACGGAAAAAGCCGTTGAAAAAAGAATGAAACCGGAAACCAAAATGGACCATGTTTGCCAACGGTGCGGTGCAAACCAGAACCAGAATATGGCAAATAAAATGACGGACAAAAAATAATAGACGTACCACCACAGCATATCTGGTGAGAAAAAATAATAGACTGTTGCGATTTCTGCCGCACCTTGCATGGGAGCAAGCCCGATAATACCACCCCAGCCACTTGCACCACCTGCATACCAAAGACCCATTGTAATGGTGCACCAAACCAGGAAAGACGGGAAAAACAATCTTGGGTTTGGAAAAAATGAATGGAACATGGATGAGTCTCCGTATGAAATATGATTTTGATACCTAAAGCGGGAAATGCGTATGGGCAAGGCCTAATCAATTACTTCCTCGTTACCATGAAAACAGGGATATGTTCAAAGTGTGCATTTTTGCACACTCTTTTCTTTTGACCATGTCTATATTCAAGTCATCGCAAACGAATTGCGAAACTGGTAACCTTCCCCTCCAATGTGGTTGCCACTAGTAAAATCCATCCGGTATCCCTTAACCGGATGGGCTTTACATATGTAAGTAAATACGGGTTCCTGGATTCCCTCCCATCCAAAACCCAACAAAAGCCGCCACCCTGATGGGTGGTGGTTTTTTGTTTTTGGCTTGTAATAAGTCGTCATATTAACTTTCTGATTACCATCCATTAACTCCCTGCTTACCAAGTTGGGTCACAATGAGGTCTGACTTAGCGATTCGTATGGAGTACGCCCTCATGAGTATCAAAAACGGTGATAATGAATTTCCCCTGGAACTGGCCGACATGGCGGCGGCAGACAAATTTGCCGAGGAAATGGACGACGTATTGCTGGATATAGCAGACATGAACCCCGAAATCTGCCCACCAGACCGCCGCTTCTTCAAGGGTGACAAGGAAGCCTGGGTCTATGAACACGGCAATATTTCGGAACTTGTTTTTGTGAAAGTGGATTGATTTTCAGTCAAGCTGAAAACTGCTTGCTCACTCCCACTCAATCGTACCAGGTGGTTTGCTGGTCACATCATATACAACACGATTTATGCCGCGCACTTCGTTGATGATGCGTGTTGCTGCTTTTCCCAGGAATTTCATGTCATACGGGTAGAAGTCTGCTGTCATGCCGTCTACGGATGTTACAGCTCGCAGTGCGCAGACGAATTCATACGTTCTGCCATCGCCCATAACGCCAACGGTTTGAACAGGTAGAAGTACTGCGAATGCCTGCCAGATTTCATCATAAAGGCCTGCATTCCTGATCTCATCAAGATAAATTGCATCTGCCTTGCGAAGAATTTCCAGTTTGTCTCGCGTAATGCCGCCTGGACATCTGATTGCAAGGCCTGGGCCTGGGAACGGATGACGACCCACAAACTTATCTGGCAGACCAAGCTCACGACCCAGCACACGCACTTCATCTTTGAAAAGTTCGCGAAGCGGTTCAACCAATTGCATGTTCATGCGTTCTGGCAGGCCACCAACATTGTGATGGCTTTTGATGGTGACCGAAGGCCCGCCTGTAAAAGACACACTTTCAATTACATCCGGATAAAGCGTTCCTTGAGCAAGAAAATCTGCACCGCCAAGTTTTTTGGCTTCTTCTTCAAAAACATCAATAAAAAGCTTACCGATAGTCTTGCGTTTTGTTTCAGGATCAACCTCACCTTCAAGCGCATTGATAAACATGTCTGAAGCATCAACATGAACAAGCGGGATATTGTAATGCTCGTTAAACATGGAGACGACTTCTGTCGCTTCATTCATGCGCATCAAGCCGTGATCTACCAATATACACGTTAGCTGCTCGCCAATTGCTTCATGTATCAGCAAAGCGGCAACCGATGAATCCACACCGCCGGACAAACCACAAATTACACGCTTGTCGCCAACCTGTTCGCGGATTGCTTCAATGGCCTTGTCTTTGTAAGCAGCCATTGACCAGTCGCTCTCAATGCCGGCAATCTTGTGAACAAAATTTGCCAGGATTTTTGCACCATCCGGCGTGTGAACCACTTCCGGGTGAAACATGGTTGTATAATATTGACGTTCCTCATCAACTGCGATTGCGCATGGTGCATTGGGCGAGGTTGCAACAACTTCAAACCCGCCCGGCAATTGCGTTACACGATCACCATGAGACATCCAGACAGGGTATTTCTGACCTCTTTCCCAAACGCCATCAAACAGTGGGCTATTTTTGTGAATTTCAATGTCTGCAGCACCAAACTCGCGGTGGTGCCCACCTTCGACTGTACCACCCAATTGAGCGCAAAGCGTTTGCTGACCGTAGCAAATAGCCATGATGGGCAGGCCACTATCAAAGATCTCCTGTGGAGCACGGGGGGAACCTTCTTGCGGGACCGAAGCTGGCCCTCCAGAAAAAATAACCGCCTTTGGGTTCATGTCTGCAAAAGCTTGCGAGGCAGAATTGAACGGGTGAATTTCACAATAGACCCCTGTTTCACGAACGCGTCGTGCAATCAATTGTGTAACTTGTGAGCCGAAGTCAATGATGAGAAGAGAGTTTGACGGTGTTTTCATATCAAGGATTTAAATTATCAAGCCACTTGTGGCAATTGTTGTTTTGGGGTTACGCACTGTTTGAAGGCAAATTCTTCATTTCGCCCACATTCGACTTCACTAATTTATCTGCAAGATTACGGTTAAAGCTCGTCTCCAGCGCATGACGCACTTCCATGTTTCTTGCCAGATGGTCGCGTAATCTTTCCTTGTCAAATGCAAAATATCTTACAGTTTCGAGCGTGGTAGCGGTTGCAGATGCGGTCTTTCCGGTCAGATAACTCATCTCGCCCAGAAAATCACCTTTATGAATTTTGCCGATTGGTCGTTGCGCATGTGTTACAAGCGCTGAACCACTGACAACAAACTTGAGTTGCTCGGGATTGGTATCTTCTACAATCAATACCGTATCTTCTTCAACTTGCGTCCATGCGCCTATTTTCATGAGACGTCTTGCATGAGCGCGTTCAACATTTGGCAGACAGGTCTGAATGAAGTATTTTTCATCTTCGCTGAAACTGCCCCGCCTGTTTTCCACTTGAAGAATTAATAGTTGCCCAATGTTTACAAGTGTAAAAAGAGCTTCCCAAAACATGGAAACCTTGTCATCAAGCGTCCAATAATAAAAAGCAGAAATGGTACCAGCCATGATTGCCAGTGCGCGTAACCAATTAATATTACGCATCATCATTGAGCTTATGAGCAATACATAAGCCAAATGGCCCACCATATTTTCAGGCCTGGAAAAATCTATCCAAAATTCAGTAAAATATTCACTCATAAAATGCGAAACTCATTAATTAGATTTACGTTCCATAACACAGAAGAAAAACCCGTCTGTCTCTGTAGAGGCTGGTGTCAATGTGACTGTCTTCATGTCAGATGACCAGGGTGCAGGCTTTTCATGGCCATACAACTCTTCCCAAACTTCACCTGCAGAAACAATTTCAAATTCCGGATTATCCTCTGTAAAGCCATAAACCTGGTTTTCATTTTCCTCAGGGAAAATTGAACACGTAATGTAAATCAGATGCCCTCCCGGTTTTACGAATGATGCTGCTTCACTTAGAACTTCTTCTTGTTGTTGAAGTCGTGTTTCCAGATTTTTTTCATCAAATCGCCATTTTGCATCCGGTCTTCTGCGCCAGGTACCTGAGCCCGTGCAAGGCGCATCAATGACGACTTTATCAATCTTGCCAGCAAGGGTGGCCATATCAGAACCAGGCGAGTGGACCTGCACGTTCCTGGTGCCGGCCCGCTTTAGGCGGTCATGAATGGGTGCAAGACGCGACTTGTCTGAGTCATAAGCGTGAATTTGTCCCTTGTTTTCCATGCTTGCAGACAAGGCCAAAGTTTTTCCGCCACCGCCAGCACAATAGTCAAGAACACTCTCGCCAGCGTGTGCAAAAATCAGGTCAGCAACAATCTGGCTACCTTCATCCTGAATTTCAAAACGCCCCTTTTGAAACAACTCTTCGGCCTGCAAATTTGGTTGACGCGCAAACGGTTTTTTGGACTCAATGCGAATACCATGAAGTGCAATCTTCGTTGGATTGGCATCTGGACGACCCAATTGTTTTAAAACCTTGTCGCGTGTTGATTTGAGTGTGTTAACGCGAATATCCAAGGGTGGACGCTTGCCAAAGGCTTTTGCTTCTTCAATCCAGTCTTCATCAAAATTTGCTTCAAGACTTGGCACACACCATTCGGGAACATCAGCCTGGATATGAGGTTCAGCGTCGTTTAAATTGCGAGAAGCCATCTGCAAAAATTCTTCTTCAGTGGGAAGCTCCGGTGCAAATTTATCACCGTCCAACGTCTCACGAAGTTCGGCTTCATTCATCTTCCAGCCATTAACCAGAAGCGAGAATACCAATTTCCTGTTTTCTTCACTATCTGCCAAAAAGGAAAGTGATTTTCTCTGGCGCAAACAGTCATAAACCAGATTACCGATTGCAGCGCGGTCACCCGACCCTGCAAAACGATGCCCCAGACCCCAATCCCTAAGCGCATCGCTTACTGGGCGTTTACGGTTATCAATATCATCCAGAACTTCGATTGCTGCTTGCAGCCTGCCACCAAGACGCATCAGGAAAACCACCTATCCATAAAAAAGACCAACCACATGCCAGTGACAGCACAGAAGTTGATTGTAAAAACCTTGCCGCGTAAACTTACATTATCCCCTGATACCTGAACGGCTGTATGAAGAATACGTCCCGTCAGAAACAGAAAAGCAAGTACGACATAAATCCAGTTAACAGAGCCTGTAGCATAAAGAAGTGCGATTAGTGCATAAAATAATGCAGGGACTTCAAATTGATTATTGAGGTTGTTTGCCCAACGTCGTGATGCTTCTGGCTCATTTCCTTTATGAGCCAAATCATCCGTTGCAATATTACCTTCGCGCATGGCCTGCATCCGTTTGATCGAAACCATCACAAACAGAAAAAACACAAGCCCCAGATTACCAAAGACCGGTATCAGAATTACATCTGGTAAAGAGAACATCTTGTGACTTACAGGAAGAAAATTGTGGAGATAAATAATTCAAGCAATAATAACATGAAGATCCACATGGAATTGATGAACATTCCCCTTCGTTTCATCACACGATTTTCACCGATCATTTCTCTTGCATGGACTATTCTGGAAACAACAAAGAGAAACGCAAGCATGACGGTTATCCAGCTTGATAGATCAAGAGCAACACCGATTAAGATTACGACGTAAAATAATACCGGTAATTCGAATTGATTGGCGACTGCCCTTGTATAGATGGCTGTTATTTCAGGCTTGCTTCCAACAACTGAAAAATCCTCGCGCGAAGCAGTTCCATCTTTTACAGCAGCAAAACGCGCCTTGCTCATTTTAATATAGAGCCAAATGGTCAATACCATCTGGGCCATGACCATAATGACCAAAAGCTTTAACTTCCAAGTGACTTCAAATGTCCAAAGAAAATCAGGTTCCATTATGCTGCCCTATGTTGTTGTGTGATAATTCGGGCTTTCGCGTGTTATTGTTACATCATGTGCATGACTTTCGCGAAGCCCTGCGCCAGAGATACGAACGAAAGTTGCCTTTTCTTGATAGTCGGCAATATTCTCGCCACCTACATACCCCATCGCAGCTTTTAGACCGCCTGCCAATTGGTGAATAACTGCTCCAGCCGGTCCCTTGTAAGGTACCTGTCCCTCGACCCCTTCAGGAACAAGTTTCAAGCTATCAGTTACTTCTGCCTGGAAATAACGATCTGCAGACCCTCGTGCCATTGCGCCAACTGAACCCATGCCACGATATGATTTATATGAGCGACCCTGATGAAGATAAACTTCACCCGGACTTTCTTCCGTACCTGCCAATAGCGAACCAACCATAACAACCGAAGCACCAGCCGCTATGGCTTTGGCGATATCACCAGAATACTTAATGCCACCGTCTGCAATAATCGGAATATCTGCTTTTTGTGCAGCATCTACCGCCGACATGATTGCCGAGAGTTGCGGAACACCAACGCCTGCCACAATGCGTGTTGTACAAATTGAACCTGGGCCAATTCCCACTTTTACCGCATCAGCGCCTGCATCAATCAATGCTTTTGTACCGTCAGCGGTTGCAACATTACCTGCCAGAATTTTTATTGAATTTGAGAGTTTTTTAATGTGTGAAACTGCGTCGAGAACTTTTTGTGAATGACCATGCGCTGTATCCACAACAAGCAGGTCAACACCTGCATCCATCAAACACTCGGCGCGCTCAATACCATCATCACCAACAGTTGTTGCAGCAGCAGCACGCAAGCGCCCCTGTTCATCTTTGGCAGCGTGCGGATTAAGCCTTGATTTTTCCATGTCTTTTACGGTTATCAAACCAACACATTGGTGCTGATCATCAACAACAAGCAGCTTTTCAATGCGATGTTGGTGAAGCAGGCGTTTTGCCTCTTTTTGGTCAACACCTTCACGAACCGTAATTAGGTTTTCATGGGTCATTAACTCGTAGACTTTTTGATCAGGGTTGGTGGCAAATCGTACATCACGATTTGTCAGAATTCCGACAAGCTTGCCGGTTACATGACCGCCACTTCCTGCATCTTCAACAACGGGCACACCGGAAATCCGGTTTGCCTTCATGAGCGCCTTGGCGTCTGCAAGTGTTGCATTTGGCCCAATCGTCAATGGATTAACGATCATGCCTGATTCAAACTTTTTAACCTGACGCACTTCTTCTGCTTGCTGAGCCGGTTCAAGGTTTCTGTGAATGACACCCATGCCACCAGCTTGGGCCATGGCAATTGCCAGTCGTGACTCGGTTACAGTATCCATTGCAGCTGACAGGATAGGCATGCTCAAACCAATTCCTTCTGCAACGCGCGATGAAATATCGACCTGCCCCGGCATCACACCTGAATGACCCGGTTGCAGTAGCACATCATCAAATGTGAGTGCGATTTCTCCAGTTCCTGAAGTAACTATTTTTGACATATCATTATTGGCTGACGCCAATCCCAAATTTAAGACTTGTGGATGAAATTATCCGTTACCCGTCCGTTTTTAAAACATATGGATTGACGATTGCTGTTAACACGCCACCACCGCCTTGCAAAGGGCTTTTTTGGGTTACGCGCCATTTAAATACACTTATTCTTTTGCCCTGCGAGGAAACCCACTCTGGCAAGATAACAACATTTGGAAAATTACCATTTTCTGTCGGGCTTATCCTGAACTGTTCAACGCACAACTCTCAAGACTGCCAGTGGTGCGTCAGGTTTTGATACCCACTCCAGCCATTGCGGTAACTTATTTGTTCCAATTGCAGTTGCTATTGTGAGTTTATTATCTTTAACAGTTGGCGGAATATTCTTTTGGCAGATAACAACAAAATCAGCGTTGCGATCATCAGCAACCTGTTTTGCCTGATCTATCGTTCCTTGAAAGAAAGAAACAACATTTAAAATACTTTTGCCATTTCTGTGATAAGAACCCGCCTCTACACTGTGAGGTGTATGTACAAGCACTGCAGTTGATGTGTTAAGACCGGAAATTACATGTTTGCTTCCCAGATTTTGCAAATCACCAAATGATAAATCACTGGTACATTCAATATCCTTGTCTGCATGCTTGTCTGACTCAAGCTTCTGGGCCGTGTCTGATTTAACCAACCCAACTTCTGCTTTGGTAAATGATGATCCAGCCAGCCCCATGGTTACCCAAAAGGCGGATGTCATAATCAAGCAAGTCAAGCCTTGTGCGACGTAAGCAAGGTTTTTTTTAGTGGCAAATTTCTGCTCTATCCAGTTCCAGGCAATGCCGGCAAAGATTACACAAAACGGAATGACAGAATAAATTCCGGTTCTGAGAATTCTTGTTTGGTAAAAGGCACCTGAAATACCGATCAAAACAACAAAGCCCAAAATAGCCAGTTCAGGTCTTGCCTTTACTTCTTTGACAATAACGGTTGCGGCAACCATCAACATGAGGAGCAAATAGATACCTTGCATAATCCAGTGCGGTTTATTTGCAGGATACCGTTCAATAATCCCTTTTGCTTCCGTAACCCTGTCAAGCCAGCGTTCTTTCAACTCTGG
>CALFBM010000167.1 GCA_937951645.1 uncultured Rhizobiaceae group bacterium | reverse complement strand
GAACCCTGTTACCCAATTGGGATAAAACACCATCTGGAATATCAACAGGGTTTTGAGTTACAAAATAAACACCAACGCCTTTTGAACGGATTAGCTTTACCATTTGTTCGATTTTTTCCACCAGAATTTTCGGCGCTTCATCAAACATGAGATGAGCCTCATCGAAGAAGAAAACAAGCTTTGGTTTATCCATGTCGCCAACTTCTGGAAGTTCTTCAAAAAGCTCTGATAATAACCAAAGCAGGAAAGTAGAATATAAACGTGGCGAACGCATAAGTTCGTCCGCTGCAAGGATGCTTATTGCCCCACGACCATCCCGGGTAGTGCGCATTAAATCAGAAATTTTCAGAGCAGGTTCGGCAAAGAACCCCTCCCCGCCTTGTTGTTCCAAAACCAGCAATTGACGTTGTATGGCCCCAATTGAGGGTTTTGAAACATAGCCATATGAAGATGTCAGTTCTGAAGCGCGTTCTCCCATTGATATAAGTAGCGCTCGCAGATCCTTCAAATCCAGCAATAACATGCCTTCATCATCTGCTAGTTTGAAAGCAATATTCAAGACACCTTCTTGCGTATCATTCAAATTTAAAAGGCGCGCTAATAAAAGCGGCCCCATTTCAGAAAGTGTTGTACGAACCTGGTGGCCTTGTTTTCCGAACAAATCCCAAAAAATTACAGGAAATTCCTGAAACTGGTAATCTTCAAGCCCAATATCATCTGCGCGTTTTAGCAGGAAGTCTTTTGGATCTCCCTTTGCTGCAAGGCCAGACAAATCCCCTTTTACGTCCGCACAAAAAACAGGAACACCGGCATTTGAAAAACCCTCAGTCAGAATTTGCAAGGAGACTGTCTTACCAGTCCCTGTTGCACCCGTGATCAAACCATGTCTGTTAGCAAGTTTCAGGTTCAGATACTCACCCTTGTTGAGACTGTCGTCCGGGTTACGGCTTGTGCCAATATACAATGCATCATCTTTGATCATAATCTGCTCCCTCGGCCTAATCATTGGCAAATATCATTCCTCATTCATATTTACTAATTGAGATAATCGCAAAGGAAGATTTAAAGAAAATGGCACGTTTCCTGCATAAACCGGACAAGAGGTTCATTAAATGATGATAAATCGCAGGAATTTTTTGTCTAGTGTTGGCACAAGCATAATTGCCTTGTCAGCCTCTTCAGCATATGCGCGCGCAGTTGGAGGCGGAATTAATGCTAATTCCGAGGGACTTCGCGCAGGTGCATCAAGCGATCAGGGGAAACTTTTACAAAAGATTATTGATGCTGCATCAAAAAACAGTCAGGCCGTATTCGTTGAGCCTGGTAGATACAAGGTTTCAAACCTGATCCTCCCTAAGAATACCAGATTATATGGAATCAATGGCGCTTCCATTTTGGAATATGCTGGCGGAGATCATTTTATCTATGCAGAAAATTCAAATCATATTGAGCTTGAAGGCATAAGTCTGGATGGTGGGCTCTTGCCTGTTAAAGATTATGCACAAGCCAACCTGGGTATCGTCAACTCCAAGCATGTGAACATTGAAAATTGCAAGATTACAAATGCAGCACAATCAGGCATTGAAGTATCAAAATCAGCTGGTCGTATTTCAAAAAACCAAATTGATACCGCTGTTGGTACCGCAGGAATTGTTGGTCAAGCCAATAAGGGCATGATGATTTCAGACAACGTGGTTTCAGAATGTGCCAACGCTGGCATTCTCGTTTATCGACGTGATCGTGGTGAAGACAACACAATGATCACAAATAATCGTGTGAAGTTTATATCAGCCGTAAAAGGCGGGACTGGTCAATACGGGAATGGTATCAATACATGGCAAGCTGATGGTGTGATGATCGCCAACAACCATGTTTCCGATTGCGCCTATTCAACCATTCGTTCCAATTCCTGTAGCAACATACAAATTACAAATAATACTTGTCTGCGTGCTGGAGAAACGTCTGTCTATTCCGAGTTCGCATTCCAAGGTGCTCTTATCTCTGGCAATATTGTTGATGGTGCTGCGCGTGGTATTTCAATTGCAAATCTTGATGAAGGCGGACGCCTTACGGTTTGTTCCAACAATCTTGTACGCAACATTCATGAAAATGTCCCATATGCCGACAAGCAACATATTTTTGGTACTGGCATTTTAGCAGAAGCGGACATTGCAATTACGGGTAATGTGATTGAGCGCACTTCGCGATTTGGTATGTTGCTCGGATGGGGTGAATATCTTCGCAATGTAACTGCAAGCAGCAATATCATTCGCGATACTAAAACCGGTTTTTATGTAAGCGTTGTTGGGGGAACCGGGCAAGTTTCAATCACTAATAATATTATCGCAAAAGTCTCACGTGGCATAATAGGGCACCGCTGGCAAGATGCCGTAACTGGTGACCTTGTTAAAGAAGGCACTCACAAATACCCTAACCTATCAATAGTGGGCAATAGGCTTTCATAAAAATTACTCAGAATTAAATATTTAGCTTCAGTAAGTTACAGATGACTATAATAAACTTGATTCAACATCTTAAGAAAATTGAATCAAGCGACTGCACGCGACAATGCGCATTGCGACCAAAGCTCAGTAAGTGCATTTACAAGACTTTCAATATCTGCATCCGTGTGTAGTGGCGATGGTGTAATGCGCAATCTTTCAGTCCCTTTTGGAACTGTTGGATAGTTAATCGGCTGCACGTAAATACCATGATTGTTAAGTAGCAGGTCTGAGATCCATTTGCATTTAACCGGATCTTTTACCATAACCGGAATGATGTGGCCCGGATTAGGAGTATGTGGAATACCCTCTGCATCAAGCCGTGCACGCACCTTTTGAACACGTTCCTTGTGACGCGCTCGTTCCATCTGGCTCTGTTTTAAATGTTGAATGCTTGCCAATGCGCCAGCCGCCAAGGCAGGTGGCAATGCAGTTGTAAAAATAAAACCCGATGCAAAGCTTCGGACAAAATCCACCAGTTCTGCAGAAGCCGTAATATACCCACCCATTACGCCGAATGCTTTTCCTAATGTTCCTTCAATGACGGTTAGACGATGAGCAATACCTTCTTGTTCGGCAACGCCACCTCCGCGTGTTCCGTACATGCCTACCGCATGCACTTCATCAATATACGTCATGGCACTATGCTTGTCAGCTACATCACAAATCGCTTCGATAGGTGCAATATCGCCATCCATCGAATAGATAGATTCGAATGCAATAATCTTTGGTACCTCTGGACCATATTCAGAAAGAATACGATCAAGGTCTTCAACATCATTATGCTTCCAAATTCTTTTTTCTGCTTTGGAATGACGAATACCTTCAATCATGGAGGCATGATTATTGGCATCAGAAAAAATCACGCAGCCAGGAATTTGAGCACCTAATGTGCCTAGCGTTGCCCAATTGGAATTATATCCAGATGTAAAAAGAAGTGCTGCTTCTTTATCATGAAGATCAGCTAATTCCTCTTCAAGCTTTACATGAAAATGGTTTGTTCCGGAGATATTGCGCGTACCACCAGCACCTGCTCCACACGATTGAACTGCATTTTGCATTGCTGATAAAACCGAGGGGTGTTGTCCCATGCCCAAATAATCGTTTGAGCACCAAACAGTAACCTCCTGGGTTTCTCCATCAACATAACGTGTTGCTTTTGGAAAGCTTCCCGCATGACGCTCAAGATCAGCAAAAACGCGGTAGCGTCCTTCATCCTTTAGTTCATCTAAACGCGACTGAAAGAAAGATTGGAAATCCATTTTACTACCCAACAATTATTTTTTACTTTTAATACACCTTTAGATCACAACTGGCGACTCTTTAACAATAAACCAAACTGCTTTTTCGTCGCACTTTTTGTAACAAAATGTTGACCAAGAATCGTGATCTTAATCAAACTTGGGACGGCCTGTTGCGGACATATAAATTACAGCTTCAACAAAGTGTCTGGAACCATCAATAATCGGGGCATTAATCTGTATGTTTGTTTCAAATACAGGAGATTGCGCACCTGCATCTTCTGCCATTTGGGCAAGCTCAATTTCCAAATCTGCACAGACTTTTTCAAGTGCTGCCTTTTCGTCAGCCATATTTATCAGACTTCCACCTGACATGAATTGAAATGAACTCCCGCCATCTGAACTTGTGACAGTAATTGTTTTTTGAACACGAACTTCACCTGCCACAGCACCAATTGCATTGGCAACATCAGCATGCTCAGGAATCAGGCACTCTGCAGATAAGCGCTCGCCAATGGCTGGATAATATACCTTTGCAGATGCACCTAACCCTACCAAAGGCCGATCAAGACCAAGAGAAAAATTAACAAAACCACGCTCTTTATCCAGTGAGCGTGTAATCAGTTCTGCTGCACCGGGCCCGATTGTCACGCCGTCTTCTGTCATACAGGTTTTAAGGATGACAGCGCTGCTTTGCACAGTTAGTTGTTGTTTAATGTTCTTGCATAACTCTTCAGCAGAATTTGCAACTGGTTGGGCAAACCTGTCCCTAACCCTGCATAATATGCTAGCGCCCAATATGGCAGCTTCGCCGTTCCAATTATTTTGAAGTCCCAGCATGTGCATCGCATCCGACGGCGTAAAGCCAGAAACCTGCACTAATCCACGCGACACAAGGTTTGTAAGTGTGCCTCCTTCCGAGGCACCTTTTAAGATCATATCCAGCGGTTGAGGTTCATTAGCCAGTTTTTGAAATAGTTTGAGCTCAGTCGCTTTAAGTTCTCCAATACGTTTTTCTGCGCCCGCAACACGGTAAGCAAATTTAACACACAGGTGATTGGGGTACTCCATTTGTGTCTGCCGTTTCAATGCGGACATCACAGCGTTTTCATATTCCAATGCCAACAGGCTAATCGGTATTTGCCTTCTTGGACCAAGTTTGATTTTTGTCTTATTGGTGTCATCCACCTCTACGACAGAATCCCCGCCCAAACCAAAAGTGTGCATGGCGACAGCTTCAACCATGGTTGTGAAACCACCCACACTTGCACCTTGGGGCTCAATTCGTGGCCAACCTTTTTCAAGAATAGCAACGTCAGTGGTTGTTCCACCAATATCAGAAACAATTGCATCCTTGGTACCCAGCAAAAACTTTGCACCAACCAGACTTGCGGCAGGGCCAGACAATATGGTTTCGATTGGGCGTTTTAATGCAAAATCAGCACTTACCAGGGCACCATCACCGCGAACTACCATGAGCGGTGATTGTATACCTGTTTTTTCAAGATGCGAGCGACAAGCCAGAATCAGATCCTGGATCACCGGTATCAATCTAGCATTTAATACCGTCGTAACAGCTCGTTTTGGCCCGCCAAGTTTTGATGAAAGTTCATGGCTGCAGGTTGTGGCCAAACCGGTTTTTTCCATCAGATAATCACGAACTTTTAATTCATGTGATGCGTTTCGAACTGCAAAATATCCGGCAATTGCAAAGCCTGAAACATTGTTACCATGGAGTGAAACAAATTCATCAAGTGCTGCCATATCAAGCTTGCGCTCATTGCCACTGACATCATGGCCACCGGGAATAAACACAACTGGGTCTCCCGCAAGGGCTTCCTTTAGGCCAGACTTATCCATGTCCTGCTCTTCAAAGCCAATCATCACAAGCGCGATGCTACCTCCCTTGCTTTCGACCAATGCATTGGTTGCAAGTGTTGTAGAAATTGAAGTCAGCGCAATATCCGAGATATCACCATCAAACCTGGCCAGAACAGCATCAACTGCACCTGAAATACCAATTACCAAATCATGCTTTGTCGTAAGTGATTTCGCTTTTGCCAGAACGCCTTCATCATCACTAAAAAGGACGGCATCCGTATATGTGCCGCCCGTATCAATACCCAGTAAAATTTGTTTTTCAGACATCTGTTTTACTCTTAAATGATGATGAATATGTATTTCATCACCAAATACTTAAAGCCAAGTTCTGAAAACGACAAACAACTTCTTAGCCACTGTTTCTTAGGCCTGCTGAAATACCATTAATCGTCAATTGAAGACCCCGAAGAATTTTCTCATCTTGTTGGTCTTTTGGTTCGGCACGATATTTGCGCATTAGCTCAACCTGTAAATGATTTATCGGATCAAGATATGGGAAGCGGTTTTGAATAGAGCGCTCAAGCAATGGATTTGATTCTAGCAGTCTGGTCTGACCAGTAATTACAAACAGCATATCAATGGTTAACTGCCACTCATCACGAATCTTTCTGAAAATGCGACACCCAAGCCCCTTGTCAGGAACCAGGTCTGCATACCGCTCTGCGATACTCATATTGGTTTTTGCAAGCACCATATCCATGTTTGAGAGTTGAGCCTGGAAAAACTGCCACGTCTTGAACATTTCCTGAAGCTTTGGCAGCCCCTCATCTCCATGTTTTTCAATATAGGCTTTAACCGCAGTGCCGAACCCATACCAGCCTGGCACCATCAAGCGGGACTGTGACCAGCTGAATACCCACGGAATAGCCCTCAAGTCTTCAACGGCTCGTGTTTTCTTGCGAGAAGCCGGGCGTGAACCAATATTCAAACCCGCAATCTCATTGATGACCGTTGCGTTCCAGAAATATTCTACAAACTCAGGATCATCATAAACAAGATCACGATATTTATTGAATGCAGCAAGTGAAATATCATTCATTGCACTTAAATAGCTGTCATCAGGTTCCGGACGAGCGTCTTGCAGCAGTGAAGCTTCCAATGTTGCAGCAGCAAGAATTTCCAAATTACGGCGCCCTAACTCAGGATTTGTATATTTGCTTGAAATAATCTCACCTTGTTCGGTTAAACGTAATTGACCATTTACTGCACCATTAGGCTGAGCAAGAATAGCATCATAACTTGGCCCTCCTCCGCGACCAACGGTTCCCCCACGGCCATGGAACAAACGAAGTTTTACATCATGTTTTTTGAACAGCTCAATGAGTTTAATCTCAGCCTTGTAAAGCTCCCAACTTGATGTAATGAACCCTCCATCTTTATTGCTGTCTGAATAACCCAGCATGATTTCCTGTACGCCACCCATATTATCCACCAACTTGCGGTATTGTGGAATGGATAAAAGCCTGTCCATAATTTCAGGGCATGCCTGCAAATCTGCAATTGTTTCAAACAGCGGGATAAGATGCATTGTTGTCTCACCCTCTGGAGAGACCAGGCTTGCCTGTTTTAAAATAACAGCAAGCTCTAACAAGTCTGATGCGCTTTGAGCATTTGAAATGATTGAGTTTCGAATGGCACCTTCGCCATAGCGTTTCTTCAATTTGGCGGCCATTTTGAAGATGCCAAGTTCCTTTTCAGCTTCTTCAGAGTAGGTCATATCGCGGCGAAGTAATGGACGATGGTTTTCAAGTTCCGCAACTAGCAATTCAATACGTTCTTCTTCATCAAGTTTTGAATAATCCAGATCAGGCATGACACCTTCAAACAGTTCTCCAGCAAGACGTTCGTGAACATCAGAGTTTTGGCGCATATCCAGGCTTGCAAGATAAAATCCAAAAACATCCAGCGCTCGTCTTAAATGGCGCAAGCGTCCAAGAGTAAGAAACTCAGAACCATTTTGGATAAGAGAATTTCTGATGATGTCCAAATCAGTAATAACTTGCGTGTTGCTTTCGTATGGATCAGCCTTGGCAAGCGGTGCTCTGGCCAGCTTGGTCTTGTCTGTTTTTTTTAAGGTCGCAGCTAGTCTGTTATACATGCCAACGATACAGCGGCGATATAATTCAGTATCACGGTGGGGGGATTTATCACCTGACTTGGCAGCCAGACTTTTTAATTCATCTGAAACATCAACGATACGAATTGAAAGCGAGAGTTCATCCCCAAGCTTATGGAGTTGCTCAAGATAAAACTCTATAACCTTAACGCTTTGCCTGCGCATGGCATCGCACATGATATTGGCATTAACAAATGGATTACCGTCTCTGTCACCACCAATCCAGGCACCTGTTTTCAGGAACGAATTGATGCCCTTATGATTACCACCTGACATCTCTGCCAGATCATCTTCAATCGCAGTATAAAGCTTTGGCAATTCCTTAAAAAAAGTATGATCATAATAACTCAAGCCATTAGAGACTTCATCCAATACTGTCAGCTTTGTTTGGCGCAACATATTTGTCTGCCACAAAATCATTACAGCGCGTTTTAACTTGTCATTGATGTCAGTTTGTTCCTGCTTCGTCATTCCACCTTGGTCACGACGGGAAAGCAGATCAGTCATCGCAATTTCCCGCTTCATCGTTGACTGCCTGCGAACTTCAGTTGGATGTGCTGTTAATACAGCCCCAATACTGGCCTCATCAAAAAACCTTGTAAGACTTTCGGGCGTTGCACCTTCTGCAATTGCGCGTTCAAAGGCCTTTGCAATTGAGCCATTGCGTGGAGGTGATTCTGCAAGCTCATGCGCACGTGTTCTTCTGATATGATGTTGATCTTCAGCCATATTGGCAAGATGAGAAAAATAGCTATAGGCACGGACGACTTCAACAGTTTGTGCGGGCGTTAATGCATTAAGAATTTCTTCCAGTTCCTGCTTGGCGTTCTCATCATCACCTCTTACGTAGGCAACCGATTTTTGCCGAACTGTCTCAACCAAATTAAAAACATCATCCCCCTCTTGCTCACGAACAACATCACCAAGTAACCGCCCAAGAAAGCGTATATCTTCTTTTAAGGGTTCATCTTTTGATGGGCTTGTATCAAGATCGTTGGAAGCAATGTTCATTAATTTTTCCTATTTGGGCAAAAAAGAGAGTTATCTCAATTTGCCACAAACAGGTCAATTAAGTCACGGAAAACTCTTAAAAAAATTAGTTTTATTCACCAACAAATGCTTTTTCGAGGACGAATGTTGCAGGTTTGGAGTTTGCGCCTTCTTCAAAGCCGCGTTCTTCCAATATCTTGCGCACATCCGTATTAAAATCCATTGATCCACACAACATGACGCGATCTGTTTCCGGATTTAATGATTCAATACCCAGATCGTCAAAAACCTTCCCAGACTCAATCAGATTGGTAATTCTGCCTTGATAGCCAGAAAGTTCACGGGTTGTTGTTGGATAGTATTTAAGTTTTCCTTCTACCATCTCACCAATCAATGGATCATTTGCCAGATTTTCTGTGAGTTGCTTACTGTAATCAAGTTCAGCAACATCGCGGCAAGTATGTGTCACGATAATCTCTTCAAACTTGTCATAAACCTCTGGGTCCCGTGTCAAGGAAGCAAAGGGGGCAAATCCTGTCCCGGTTGAAAGCATGAACAAACGTTTACCCGGAATAAGTGCATCTACAACCAATGTCCCAACAGGCTTGGTTTTAAGAATAATATCATCACCAACTTTTATATTTTGAAGTCTGGAAGTCAGTGGACCATCGGGTACTTTGATTGAGTAAAATTCCAACTCATCATCCCATGAGGGTGATGCAATTGAATAGGCACGCAGTAATGGTTTTCCATTATCACCCAAGAGACCAATCATTACGAATTCACCTGAACGGAATCGTAAAGACTGTGGGCGTGTTACACGGAATGAAAAAAGACGATCCGTAAAATGTGTTACTTTTGTAATCGTTTGCGCGTCTGGATGACGTTCTTGTGTTTGATTTTCTGCGGCAAGTATAGTCATGGTGATACCTTCATCTGGTATGAATGTTTATGAGAATAGCATGAAATTCTTTTATGCGTTGCGTAATGGGCGCTCGCCCATCAAGAGATTTTGGTAGGATAAATCCTGTTTAGGAATACGGGCAAGCCATTGTTCTTCAGGCTGGCGTTTTGCCATCTCATCATCGATTTCAATTTCATCAAAACCGCAGACACGCGCAAAACCATATTGATCTGCAATCAAATGACCTATTGCCCGAAGCTTTCCTTCATAACCTTGTTGGCGCAATTGTTTAGCCAAACTAAACCCTCGCCCATCTGCGAAAGAGGGAAAAGGAATACGGATCATGCTTGCATTTACGAATAAGCCTTTTAGGCTTTCAACTGTCACATTATTTGGAATATCAATTGCGGTCTTTGACGGATCGCGATCTGCAACATCCTGTCCATATTTTTCAAGATCTATAAACAAGCCACCTTCTGCTTCCCAGGTATCTTGTTCAAAACCACTATCGCGTACAATTACTGGCATACCATATTTCCTTACGCGGTTGCTGTTTCTTCAGGGTAAAGCGCTTCCTTGAATGGGTCAGCGCCAACCCTGCGATAAACATCAAGGAAGGTATCGTTCTTGCCTTCGCGTATATTCATGTAACAATCTATAATACGACTAACAGCTGGAACAATTTCCTCATAAGAAAACCCAGGCCCTGCCCGCTCACCGATTGAAGCCGTTTGCGTACCATCGCCACCCAGTGTGATTTGATAGCTTTCCACACCAGCTTTATCGAGACCCAAAATTCCAATATGTCCAACGTGATGATGCCCACATGCATTAATACAACCAGATATCTTAATCTTTAGTGGGCCGATATCCTGTTGAAGCTTCAAATCCTCAAAAGCAATTGATAATTCTTGCGCGACGGGAATTGAACGTGCTGTTGCCAGCGCACAATAATCCATGCCTGGGCAAGCGATCATGTCTGACAAAAGCCCAACATTTGCTGTTGCAAGACCTGCATCTTTAAGGACTTTATAGATCTCAGGCAAATCATCGCGACGAACATGCGGTAGAATAATATTCTGCTCATGACTTACCCGAAGTTCGTCATAGCCATAGGCTTCAGCAAGCCCTGCCATAATTCTCATTTGCTTAGCAGTTGCGTCACCTGGCGTCCCGCCAATTGGCTTGAGCGAAATCGTAACGATTGCATGGTTGCTATCAAAATGCTCAGAGATATTTGTTTCGACAAAAGAACGTAGAAGCGGATCTGCTGCAATAATTTTTGAAAGCTTGTCTTCATCAACTTTGGCATTATCAAATTTTGGTGGCTGGAACTGTGCTTCGATAGCCTCAATCATTTCTGCAGGAGGTGTCTGGTGATGAATTTTTTGAGTTTCAAAAACCTCTTCAATCCATTCACGCAGAGTATCAATGCCTGTTTCATGAACCAGAATTTTGATGCGTGCCTTATATTTATTATCACGACGGCCATTCAAGTTATAAACTTGCAAGATCGCTTCGACATAAGGCAGCAAATCTGCTTTTGGCAGGAACTCACGGACAACCTTGCCAATCATTGGTGTGCGGCCTAGACCACCACCAATCAGGATTTCGTAGCCAGGCTCGCCCTTATCATTACGCACCATCCGAATACCAATATCATGGGCTTTGGTAACTGCACGATCATTTGGGCTACCTGTCATTGCAATCTTGAACTTGCGCGGCAAGAACTGAAATTCAGGATGATCCATTGACCACTGACGAAGCAATTCTGCAGTTGGGCGCGGGTCTTCAATTTCGTCTGCGGCTGCACCTGCAAAGTGATCCGCAGTGACATTACGAACGCAGTTACCCGAAGTTTGAATTGCGTGCATTTCAACATCAGCCAGAGCATCCAGAATATCAGGCGTGTCTTTTAACTTTGGCCAATTATATTGAATGTTTTGGCGCGTGGTGAAATGGCCATAACCTTTGTCCCACTTTTCAGAAATCATGGCGAGTTGCTTCATTTGGCGACTGTTCAAGGTGCCATAGGGGATGGCAACACGTAGCATATATGCGTGTAACTGGAGATAAAGACCGTTCATAAGACGAAGCGGCTTGAACTCGTCTTCTGTGAGCGAACCATCGAGGCGACGCTCAACTTGACCGCGAAATTCCTTTACACGGTTGCGAACAAAATCATGATCGAATTGATTATAATTATACATTGCTTAGACCTCAGCCTGTTTGCCGTGATTGGGATAATTTGATGGGCCACGTGTGCGGAATGCTTCTCTAAAATGTACCGGCTCTGGTTTGCCATTTTTACCAATTTGCGCATCTGCCAGATATGCACCAGCCAGCATGTGTGCTTGTTCCTGTGCAAATTTCAAAGCATCTTCTGCTTCATGCCTGTCTTCGTAAAGTTTTGCATCTTCGTGTTTGCGCGACCAGTCACCTGATGCTGTCATGTAAATAACATCCCCTTCAAGAAGATGGTTTGCAGTTACAATCTTTGGGTAGACAACACGGGCCATTACAGGACTCCTGCTTTAATCAATTGCGCTTCATTATTTTCCATTGCCTTACTTGCCTGACGAGGTTCAAGACCCAGCATTAAAATTACAGGGCCATCATGGCCTGTCTGATCTGCCATTTTTGGCAGTTCACCAATTGTAGTTAAAATTGTTTTTTGGTTAGCTCTTGAAACATTTTCCATAATTGTAACTGGTGCGCTTGGGCTTGCACCATGCATTAACAAGCGACCACTCAAAAGGTGCGCTGATTTAAAGCCCATATAAATTGCAGCAACGCTTCCATCCTGTGCAAGCTTGCGCCAGTCTTGTTCAGCAAACCCCTTGATGTCTTGGGCTGTCATTATTTGAAGAGCAGAATTTCTTTTTCGCTTGGTCAGTGAAACATTGAGGCTTGCAGCAGCCGCTGATGCAGTTGTGATGCCAGGAATAATTTCAAAATAAATATCAGCCTCATCAAGCGCGTCCATTTCTTCGTCCAAGCGCCCGAATACAGCTGGATCACCTGATTTCAAACGAACAATTTGTGCACCTTTTTTTGCATGTTTGACCATCAAAGCATTTATGTCTTCCTGCTTCCATGAAGGACCAAAGCCCTGTTTCCCTGTTTGAATAATCTCGGCTTCACGGCGGGCAAGTTCCAAAATTTGAGGACTGACCAAACGATCATGAATAACAACATCTGCTTCATGCAGAACCTTGAGCGCCTTACGCGTTAGCAAATCAGGATCGCCTGGCCCACTTCCCACCAAAAATACTTTACCAACTTCTTGACTATCATTTTGCGCTTCATCAAAAAGTGTATTGAGTGTACGTGCAACACCACGTTTACCCCCTTCACGTAAAGCTGCTGGCCCAAGGTCATAAAAGAAACGCGACCAGAATTTTCTACGTGTTTGACCTTTTTGCAAACGCGATGCTTTTGGCCTGAAATATTCAGCCAGCTTTGCAAGGAGCCCTATTTCGTTAGGCAGACTATCCTCAATTTGCGCCTTGATTTTACGTGCAAGAATGGGAGCCGTACCTTCTGTACCAATCGCAATTGTTACAGGGTCCCGGTCAACCAAGGCAGGTGTAATAAATTCGCTCTCTTTAAGGTTATCTACGATATTAAAAAGCACATTGGCCATTTTGGCTTTTGCCGCAGTAACAGAATCCAATTCTTCATCATCTTCAGCCGCATAAATCATGGCAGTGTTGTAAAAGTCATCCATTTGAATTTTACGCCGAACGATTTCCAACAGCCCTGCTTTCGCCCAACTTTCGACTTGCGCGTCTATATCTGTGGCGAAAACTACCACATCAGCTTCTGTCTTTAATAACAGACGAAGTTTAGCAATGGCGCATTCACCTGCACCAGTCACAAGGATACGCTTGTTCTGCACATTTAGGAAAACCGGAAAGTGACGCATCGCAATTAATACCTTCTATTCAACACCGCTAACGCGATTATTTTCCAATATGAGCAGTTTATCATTCTTTTTCAAAGGATAGAATTTTTTATTATGGCAAATTATTGGAATGAGATACTAAAAAAACCAAATTTTGGAAACTACATTAGAGCATTGTCAAAGCAATAGGTCTTTTTAATAGCCAAAACAGGGAATAAAGCGTGCCCGCTTCTTACATTGAACATTTAGATCTAGCCTCTAAAAATTAGAAGCTTACCATCTATTTCCTCGTTTTCGAGATATTCAATATCCAATTGCTCTTCAAGTTTAAGAGAGTGTTCTTCAACGGCTGTTAAGAGACTCTCAGGCCAATTTTTTTCAACCCATCCCTTGCCATTAACAGTAATCACAGCATAACCGCCAGACTTTAGCATGTTTATTATGTGATGTAGGTGTTCCGGGTAAGGAGGGCCAAAACCAAAAACACCGCAACTAAAAATGGCATCATAGGGATCAAACGTTTGAACAGGCTGTGTTAGATCAACCTCTGATAATGATGAGTACACGCCTGTTTTTTCTGCCTGTTCCAGCATTTCTGGTGACAAGTCCTTGCCATGGATGTTGGTAAAACCTTCTTTATTCAAGGCTACTCCTGAAAGGCCTGTTCCACAGCCTGCATCCAATATTCTGGCGTCCTTTTTTATAACCCTTTTTGAAAACTCTGCAGCGGCAGGCGTAAATCCTATCCAGCCAAATTCACCAGTTGTTTCGATGTCATAAGTTTTCGCCCAATCTCGATAAATTTGCTTCTGGTCTTCTACAGTTTTATTGCCATAGACATTTTTAAGCTTCGAGCTCTTGACCATTTCTCACCTGTAAAACTGATAATAATAAATCCGCAAACGTACTTTTTTATTTTAGGGCAGAAGTTACAAAATAAGCAATAACTGCAACACTTGCTGTCAGCACAGTACCCCATATCATATCAATGATTGAAACAATCGGCGGCCATGTCTTTAAGGTTGCAAGATTGGTTATGTCATAAGTTCCATAAGCTACAAGCCCCAGTAACCCGCCATAGAAAACTGCAATCGTCCATTGGCCTTTTTCCAAGGCAGGATTAACAGCCAAAACCACTACACCCACGACATAAACAAGATAAAATAATAACGCGATACCGAGATTAGGCTTATCCAGCATCAAGTGGCCTATATGACCTCTATAAAAACTCAAAGCCACGTATTTAAGCCAAATGAAGTCTATTATCAAAAAGGCAATTAAACCGGAAATATAGGCTGTTACATACTGCATATTCATTTCTCCTAAATCTTCCATAGAAGTATGTCACAAGATAAAAATGTAAATACCAGCTTTAAACTTAGTGTGTTTTCTTGCGCACACCTGGTTCTGGCGGATTTTCTGGCGGGCCTGCAAAACACTGCGCATTTGCCATCCAGGTTTTTGCTATATTACCCGTAACTTCCAAGGATGTGTCTGCAATATTTCTGGTTTGCGTAACAATCTGGCTAAACTCTACTGCATCCCCTTCAATCATATTCGTATTTTGACATTCACCAAATTCCCATACTTCAGAAGAAGGTGATTTTAATTTAAGGAACGGCATTTTTTCAGGAACTTCCAATCCATGTACCTGATGGCTCCAGCAAAAAGCATTTATGCCCAATACAACAACATTCCTTATTCGGTCGCTCTCTGGCCTGTCTTTTCCAAGTAAATCAAAAACGGCTTGTCCATGTGCCCATACTTCCATTTGTCGAGCACTGATACATGTTCGAGCTGACATGGTTGGGCCAGCCCATTTCACACGCAATTTGGGGTCAATAGAGGTAAAGTCTTTTGCAAGCTTTTTAGATAACGCATACCAGGACTTTAAGAGTTCATGCCCTCGTTCCGGGACAATACTGTTTTCATAAGGGCGTAGCTTGCCAGTTTGAATGGCAGAGAAAAATTGCTCCATCATTTTATCAAATTGATCTGGTTTATTGACTGAAGAATCGACGTTCATATTCCAGAAATGCAAATGAACAAGAATATCATTTATAGTCCATTGTTTAAAAAGAGTTTTCTTTTCAAACTCACTTTCATCCAATCCTTCCAGCAGGTTGAGGAGGGATTTGCTTTCTTCAAGAAAATCTGACGCTTGTTGCATAGAACTTCCTTTAAAACCTATTGGGCCTGTAAGCAGATAAATCTTCATTAGGCGTTTTGCCGGAAATCAATTGAGCAAGCCAAAGCCCTGTTTTGGGCCCACCTGTGAGGCCTAAATGCTGATGTCCAAATCCTGCCCAAACATTCGGCACGTTTTCCAAAGCACCTATAAGCGGAAGAGAGTCCGGTGTAGAAGGACGATGCCCCATCCACTCTCGCACTTCATCATATTCTAGTTCAGGGAAAAGTGTATGGGCTTGACGTTTCAATAATTCAAATGGTGCCTGACTTGGCGCTGCTTCAAGCCCACCTAATTCCACAATCCCTGCGCAACGCATGCGCCCGTTCATTGAATTTATGCCAAATTTACCAGCAGAAACCATAACAGGTGACTTTAATTCTATATTGGGATTTACAAATTCCACATGGTAACCACGCTCAGTTTCCAAGGGTACTTTTAGCCCTAACTTATTTGCCAGAAGCCCTGACCATGCGCCCGATGCAATCACTACATGGTTTGCATCAATGGTTCTGCCATTAGCAGTTTGTACGCCAATTGCCCACCCTTCATGCGTAGGGACATCTACGGCCTCATCAATTATAATTTCACCGCCTTGGTTTTTAAAATGCGATGCCAAAGTTTTAATATATTCACCTGGATCGGTAACATGGCCATCCGTTAGGCTGCGGATTGCAAACCCGAACTTGCCTGCCAACGCGGGGTCATGTTCTGCAAGTTCTTGCTGGCTTAGTTCATCATAAGTTAGTCCAACTTTCTTACGCGTTTCCCAACTTGATAAATCTTCAAGAAAAGCATCTCGATTGTCATAACCATGAATGTACTGGTTTGATTTTATAAAATCCTCAGCACCAGTGCCTTGTGCTAATTGTTTATGTTGATCCACACTATCATACATAATCTGGTGCAAGTCAGCCGTAATTTGTTGCATGTCTTTTAGATTTGCCTTGCTTAGAAACTTTACAAGCCAAGGCAATATTTTTGGTAAATATGACCATCGTAAAAACAAGGGCTGGTCAGGATCAAACAACATCTTGGGGATTTTAAATATAAATCCAGGTGTTGTAACCGGAATGATAGCTGAGCAAGCAAGAATGCCTGCGTTACCATATGAAGTTCCACCAGCTACCCCTACACGGTCAATCAAGATTACCTTAAAGCCAGTACGTTGCAGCCAAATAGCTGTTGAAACACCAACCATTCCTGCACCAATAACCGCAACTGTTTCTTGATTTGCAGACAATTAACTCTCCTGAAGTATGGAGAAATTATCTAACTTTCTTCATCACCATTTTGCAACAAAAAACCCCGACACACAGTGCCGGGGTAGAGTTTTACTCTTGGGAGAAAGTTTTATGCGGAGTAATACATATCAAACTCAACCGGATGAGGTGTCATTTCATAACGCAACACTTCTTCCATTTTCAGTTCAATATAAGCCTCAATCTGATCTTTATCGAATACATCACCTTCAAGAAGGAACTTGTGGTCTTTTGCAAGACTTTCCATTGCCTCTCGCAATGAACCACAAACTGTCGGAATGCGCTTCAACTGGCTTGGAGGAAGATCGTATAGATCCTTATCCATCGCTTCACCTGGGTGAATTTTATTTTTGATGCCGTCAAGACCAGCCATCATCAATGCAGCGAAGCAAAGGTATGGGTTCGCCATTGGATCAGGAAAACGAACTTCAACACGTTTTGATTTTGGCGAAGAACCAAAAGGAATACGACAAGAAGCTGAACGGTTACGCGCTGAGTAGGCAAGAAGAACCGGTGCTTCATAACCTGGCACCAAACGTTTGTAAGAGTTTGTTGACGGATTAGAGAAAGCGTTTAGTGCTTTAGCGTGTTTAATAATACCGCCAATGAAGTGCAGGCAGCTTTCAGAAAGGCCCGCATATTCATTACCAGCAAAAGTTGGCTTGCCGTCTTTCCAGATAGAAAGGTGAACGTGCATGCCAGTACCATTGTCGCCAAATACCGGTTTCGGCATAAATGTTGCTGTCTTGCCATATGCATGCGCTACCTGATGCACCGCATATTTGTATATTTGCATTTTATCTGCATTGTTTGAAAGTGAATCAAACATAATACCAAGCTCATGCTGGGCAGCAGCAACCTCGTGGTGATGCTTTTCAACTGTAACACCCATTTCCTTGATTACCGAAAGCATTTCTCCACGGTAATCCTGGCCTGAGTCAATTGGAGGAACCGGGAAATAACCACCCTTGGTACGTGGACGGTGACCCATGTTTCCGCTCTCATATTCTGAATCCATGTTTGATGGGAGTTCAGAACAATCAAGCTTAAAGCCTGTGTTGTAAGGATCAGATGAGAAACGTACGTCATCAAATACAAAGAACTCGGCTTCCGGTCCGATAAAGCATGTGTCGCCAATCCCGGTAGACTTGAGATAGGCTTCAGCTTTTTTCGCAGTGCCACGTGGGTCACGGTTGTATGGTTCACCCGTTACCGGATCAACAACATCACAGAAGATTGCCATGGTAGATTGCGCAAAGAAAGGGTCCATGTGCGCAGATGCAGGGTCCAGTATGAGACACATATCTGACTCATTAATTGCTTTCCAACCTGCAATTGACGAACCGTCAAACATGATACCATCAGCAAACATATCTTCATCAACAAGATCAGCATCCATTGTTACATGCTGCATTTTACCTTTTGGATCTGTGAAACGAACATCAAGATATTTGATGTCCTCATCTTTAATGCGTTTAATAATTTCGCTGGCTGAGCTCATGTCAATTGCCTTTCTAGGTTTACTCTTGAATTGCAGGCATGCCTGCAGATTGATTATTCTTAAAATTTAGATTGCTTCTGAACCAGTTTCGCCGGTACGAATTCGAATTACTTCTTCAACACTTGAAACGAAGATCTTGCCATCACCAATACGACCTGTTTGTGCAGCGTTGCGAATAGCTTCAACAGCCGCTTCAACTGTTTCATCATTGGTTACGATTTCAAGCTTAACCTTGGGAAGAAAATCAACAACGTATTCAGCTCCGCGATAAAGCTCGGTATGGCCTTTTTGACGACCAAATCCTTTTGCTTCCGTAACAGTAATACCTTGAAGGCCAACTTCTTGCAGCGCTTCTTTCACTTCGTCCAATTTAAACGGCTTTATAATTGCTTCAATTTTTTTCATTTTATTTCCTATTCAGAAATTTTGTGTAATTTGTGCAATGATAACTGAGTTTCAACAAGTAATTTCGATTGTTCATGAATGAATATAAAGGCTTTTTCTAGCCAAATAGCCGTGCAAAGCATTAAATACGCCTATATTTTAGGCACTAAGGTTATTATTTACGCAATCATTATTTGCTTTTCTGTTTTTTTGAAAAGTTGCAAAATTCATTGAAAAAGGTAATTTTTTCACTTGGATTTCTCGGCGAAGCCCCCTATAACCCCATCACCAAGCTGTTGTTAATAGCAGCTCCAGACCAGCGGGTATGGTGAAATTGGTAGACACGCCAGATTTAGGTTCTGGTGCCGCAAGGCGTGGGAGTTCAAGTCTCTCTACCCGCACCAGTAAAGACTTGCCCCTGTGGAATTGCACTTAAAGCCTTGAATGGCAAGGCTATTTGTGGGGTTCTAGGACCTTCAAAACGATCATATTGAATGTGGGTCATAAAGGCCAGTTTTAGGACTGTACGGCGTAGGTGGATGTTGCCATTTTCCCATAGTTTCCAAGGGTTTGCTAGGAATTGAAGAACTGGTTCTAGTTTTTCCTCGAAGCTACCCTTTGGCTCAACCTGATTCTGCAGTTTTTCAATGATGAGAAGCTTTTCTTTTTCCAATTCACCGATCTTATTCTCGTATGTTTGGATGATCTTTTCATTACTAGTAGCCATGATACGGGTAAGAATGGCTTCAATCTGCTTTTCAAGCTGCTTTATTTGGCTTTTGCCTGACTGAATGATTTCCTTTGCCTGATTGTGTTTATGATCCCACGCATATCGGAACAAGGCAGTGATGAACTTTATATGATGCCTAGTCGGCTGCAATTGTTTGATCAGTTCACCCACATCTCCCTCGATTTTATCTCTCTTGATGGACTTGCCGTAGTGATCACAGGTTTTAGTCTGGCAGAGGTAATAGTGGTAATGCCCACCATTGCCTTTGGTGATCGACGAATATAGCGGTGTATCACAACAAGCGCAGGTAACCATGCCACGTAAGGCAAAGTGTTCACCTATATTCTTGCGCTTGGGTGCCTTGGTAATGCCACTGCGGCGGGCTTGTACTTTTTCAAAGGTCTCAAGGGAGATAAGAGCCTCATGCTGGCCTTCCAGCCAGTTAAGGTCGTATGTCTCAGAGCAGATGTATCCGGCATAGATTGGACTGGTAAGTATCTTGGTGATGCGTTGCTGTCTTAGTTCACCGCGTTTTGTTCGTTTAAGCGGAAAGTCAGGGAAGCTTTCAAAGAAGCGTTTCACTTCTGCCTGAGACTGGAAGCGGCCATTGGCATAGCCTTCAATGCCTTCTCGGACAATTCCATCAAATGGCGGATCAAACACAAGAAGTTTTCCTCTGCCTTTGATGGTCTCATAACGGTAACCAACGGGTGCATCGTGTATCCAGTATCCGTTTTCCATGCGGGCGCGCATCTTCTGGGCAACTTGTCTCCCGTTTTGTTTGCGCTCTAGTTGTCCTTGTGCCGCCATGATGGTTTCGATGAACTCACCTTCTGGTGTGTCATCAAACTTGAAGTTCAAGCATTCGATTTCCGCTTCACGAGCGCGGAAGGCGTTTCTCAGGGCAAAATGGAAATCACGATCACGGGCAAAGCGTTTAAGATCATCAAAGATGACGACAAAACTCTCATGTGGTTGCGCATCCAGAAAGGATAGCAGCGCCACCATGCCAGGACGTTTCATGAAATCTCCGCCACCTGTAATCGTATCAGGAAAGACAGCAGCTACTTCATAGCCTTTGGCAACTGCATGTTGACGGCAGCGTGTTTCCTGACTTTCAAGCCCATGGCCTTCAGTCTCCTGGGATTTTGAAGAGACGCGGCAGTAAATAACCGCCTTCTTCAGGTGTTCTGGTTCAGCCTGTTTTAATTTTGTCTGGTTCATGTGGACTCCTCTTCGGCCTTCTCCTTTTGAGATGCTGATTGATATTCGATTTTAAGATTGTTGCGGTACTCTGATTGTATCACAGCAGCTCGGAGAGCAATGGAAAGCTCAGATATTTCTGCTGAGTTATCCACTGGCAGCTCTGTTTCCATGGATGGTGATGATGCAGGTGTAATGTCTTTTAGAGACCTCTCGCATTCCCATTGAAGATCAATCAGAACAAGAATGATCTTCCACCAGGTTTCAATCAGTTCTTTCTTCTGCTCCATAGTGACGTCGATATCTTCCAGATGGACAAGCCAGTCCTGCCACTCGAATGGTTGTTGGCTACGTGGTCTGGAACAATCGAGCTTTACGGGGAGAGGATGGTCATTGGCAGGAGCAGCCAGTAAATCCGGTTCAGACAACGATTGCTCAGGTAATGATCGGTCGTGTTCAGACTGCGTCTGTTTAAGTGGCGGTGGTTTATATTTAGGCATAGTTACTCCTATTCGTTTGGTGGGTTTTGCCTGAACCCCATGGTCATCTTGCTCTAGCAGTTATTATCACCTTGGAACAAAAAGCGAACTTGATACAGCAAACAAAGCCATATCGCCAAGATAATTCAACCACTGGTTACAGGCGTATGTTTCGCAAGCTTAAGCAGGCTGAGTGCGCCAAAGCAGCGTTTTAGAGATAACCGTTACGCCATGCTTCTGTTTTGAGTCCGAGATTGCGTCTCAAGCTTTTCAACCTTGCGGGAAGCAATTTCTGCTTCACGAACAGGCTTGTGATAAGCTTCTTCGACTTTTTTGCCATGGTCATAAAGTTCACGATCATGCGTGTTCTTGTATGCATCTTTCATCAGGGCTTTGGCCCCAATCTGTGTAATCTTAAGGTCGGAAGCGAGTTGAACAGACGCCGTATCATACGCCTTGTAGAAGGGCTGAGTTGAGCCTTCTTTGATCATGCTCTCAACTGATTCAGCTGCATTCAAAGCATGAGCCTGCGTTTCTGTTTGTTTCTCAGGTGAAGCGATAAGTGCTTTTTCCTGATCCATCAGTGCTTCACGTGTCTGGTTCATAGACTGACCATAACGGCCTGTATAAATATCTCGCAGGATTGCTTCACCGCGCATCGCATCAAATTTCTTCGTTCTGGCATAGGTATGAGAATAGTCTGTCAAAGGATCGCGGAATGACCCGTTCTTCTGGATTTCCTGATGAATGATGCCAGAGATTGCCCAGGCTTCCTGGAATTGACTCTGTGTCAGAGACTTGCCTGAGAAGCTTTCTCTGGCTTCAATGACTCTATCCTTAAAGCTGGGTGATTTGTTGACGGTTTCATTTGACATGATTGTTTTCTCCTTTGTGGTGGTGGTTTAGTTTTCAGGAACGGCTTGGACCTGAACGGGTCTTGGACAGTTCAAACTCTGATTTGGCGTAGCCCTTGAAGTGGCTTCTGTTATCGACGAGCGTTTTCAACTCCTCGTACTGATCAAGTTCATCTTGTTTGATCACTGCCAGACGTTGTTCATGATCTGCCCGGATACGGCTGTCAGCTTTAAAATTAAGTGCATCCTTATCGGGAATGCTCTCAACACCCTTGGGCTTGGGAGGTTCCAGAATATTGCCATGGGTTTCCCGCAAGATGATCTGCTTCGCTTCCGCAAGCCGCATATGATAACTTTGCTGCCATTCGGCTTTTTCCTGCTCATTGCGTTGCACCGCTTCCCATGCGATCTGGTTGAAGCGATCCCAATCACCATCGTGCTTCAGTTGCTTCATCAGGTGTTCCCACGTTGCCTTGCGAAACTCTTCATGAATGGCTTGCGTGGTGTCTAAGCTCATGTGTAAACCTCCCAAAACTGGCAGACTACGTCTGCTTCTGGTATGCTTGTGACGTGGGTATGATTTTCGAAAACATTAATGACGTGGTTGAGTGGCTGGAGCCGCTCAATTATCTTGCCTTCTGGAATGCAGTTGCGCCATACGATGTCTTCAGTATGGATGAACGTGAGCATTGCGACGGGCTGATTACGAGCGGCAAAGTTCCCCAAGCCAAAATCCTTGAGGGTATCAAAACCATGGCAAGGTTGGCATTCACAGAGATGTTCAACCTCAACAACCGCATTTATGATCCGGTTGATCGCCAGTATCTGCGAACCACACACTGAGGAGACAAAATCTGCGTACCCATAATGCACGCAGATTTTGTCTTTTAGATTTAGAGCACCGCAAACCATTACAGCACCTCAGGCTTGGTCAATGTGATCATTGGGTCGGGTGTAAGCTTGCCGCCCTCCAATGGGTTCTCATCCATATCAAAGCAGTATGGTGCTATATTCTGCTGCCCAATCTTCTTACAAACAAAGAAGCCAACCCCCATAATATGAACCAGTTGTTCATCCTTAGGCATAGCCATGAGTTCCGAGGCAGTCATCACACGTTGCTTGGTGAGGCTCAGGTTAGTTTGAGTTTTCGTATCCCCGCTATTGCTTCCAAGTGATGAGGAAAGAGCATATTCCTCACCCATGGCTTCACTCGCACGTTTCGCTGTTTCTTCAGAGAAACCCAGCCATTGTTTCGTTGTGCAGTTATCGACCAATGTGCGTGTCAGGTCTTTGCTGAACTTACGTTCGAAGTCAGAGATCGATTGAGATATGAGAGTAAATTCCCCGCCATATGATCTAACAATTGTAATCTTTTCAATGAGAGGTTTAATCGGACAACTAGTTACTTCATCTGCCAGTATTCTGAGAGGCCCGGCGCCCTCCAACATGGCATTGGTAAAGCTCAATATATGATTAGCGTAATAAGGACCAAGGGCTTGCATCTTGGATTGCTGCCCCGTCAAGAACACCACATAGCCTTGCTCAATCAACTCACGATGCGTGATTTTCGCATTGCGCCCAACCTCATGCAATCTCATACCTGGGCTATAGAGCCTCATTGAACGAGTAGATTCCTCTAAATGCTGAGGCCAATGTTCATGGCCAATCATGTCGAAGACAGCTTTCGCTCTGGGTTTCAGGATTTTATCGCCTTCCTCCGCTTCGATCTGTGCAAACCCACGGAACATGTCCGGGTCTGATACGAGTGCTGCAACCCCACCCGGCGTTGCCAAATCAGCATTGCGCTTCAGCAAAGCGATAGTGGCAAATTCAATGATATTGCGAGGCCATGCACGGAAGTATTTATTCTTGGCATCATTGTTCGGCTCTTCAATCAAAGAGTGCGTCACACTCTCCATGGCGAAGATAACATCGCGCGTATCTCTCTTGTAAGCTTCCACAACCGAGCCAAATGGATTGAGTGATATCTTGTGCGGAGCTAAAACAGCCCATATGACAAAATCATCGATAATAGCTACTTTCCGCCCACTAGCCGCGATCATGCGTGCCATCTGAATGGCATATTCACCATCTTTATTATCAAGCACCAAAACCGCTTTATCTGGCTCAGATGCTATGAAAGACATAATAGCTGGAGCCCCCACACAGGTTGACTTACCCGCCCCTGTTCCGCCCAGGATTAGCGAATGACCCTTCGGTGCCCAAATGGCTTCACCCGTATCCTTGGTACGACCAATAATCCGACGACCTTTGGGATCAATTACTTTCCGGTTTTGTTTTCTGAAGAAACGCTTCATTCGATCAATCCCTTCGCTTTGAGTTCCGCACTACTCACAGTTGAATCTGCCTTTTGCGTCTTGACCTTTGATTTGTACTTACGGTTGGACAAGGATTTAAGAAGAAGTTCAGTTGAGATGAACAGGCCATTGCCCATGCGGATAACACCACCTATCGCGAGTGTGCCGCCTAAAAACTTGGTAGCCCATGGATTATGGCCGCCCAAATGCCAAAGCCACCACGCAAGTCCGAATGCCACGCCAGAAAAGGCAAAATGGACCACCATCTGCAACTTGGGTTTAACGGATGAGGTTTCTGTCATAGATAGTCTCCGATCTAAAAAAGCTAGAGGCATCCTGCGTCATGCAGGATGCCTCTTCTGTTTGTCGGATTGTCATGCACCTGTAAGGCACATGCTGGGCGGTTTAAGAGTCAACCAGAGTTTGAGACAGCAAGTACATTCGCTCGCTTTGCAGAAGCAATCTCCGAGCGTTTTTGATTTAGTTCTCTATAGGAACCATAAACTGCGCCCATAAGTTCAGACCCACGCAGATCGCGACTTAGAAGCTGTAGTTGACCAATGAACCATCCTATTGCGAGGCCTAAACAACAAAAGCCTGCGATCAGCAGTTTTTCATGTGACCAAAGCAGATCAGCAAACCCAAACCCGAAGCCACCAACGCCAATGGTCATAACAATGCCCATTGGTAAAAACGGACGGCGAACAGAGATCACGCTTACGTTTTCAAGCAGATATGTATCTCGATGGGTGTAAACTGCATCCTTATCGACATTCAGAGAGCCAAAGATCATTGCACACCTCCTTGTCTGGTAAGACGTGCGCATTCAGGACTTTTTGCAGATGCCATAAGAGCAGCACTCAAGTAACTAACGCCAGATGGTGTAATCAACCGAGCCGATCCTGCATGCATTGCAAATGACCAGCGCTTGATCTCAATCAGATGTGCAACCGCACATTCACATTGAGAGTTTGCATGTTCTGCAGCTTGCATCACACGCTCGCGTTTGATTGCTTCAATTTGCTTGAGTTGTGCATTTTTCTGGTCAACGATCTTGCAAGCCGCATCCATACCAAAGAGATTGAGTATTTTACCATACTCTTTTGGCAAGTGCTTCATTACATCATCGCAACCAAGGTTTGGTTTGGCACTCGGCAGGGGCTGTCGTGCCTTGATTTCTGCAACAAGCTGCTGTTCGCAGGTTTCGCACCAATCCATCTTATCGGCACTGCGCTCCACAACGACTGGACCAAGAACAAAGGCAGATAATCCTACCCACAAAGCCCCGGCGACGATAACGCCGCCGGAAACTGGTAAAGAGGTCATGTCAATCATGAACGACCTCCCTTATTGGTTCTACGCTTGGAAGAACGATTGGTTCTGCGTGATGATGCAGTTTTCTGAGTGCTAGCCTTACGTTCACTTGAACCAGAAGGAGCCTGTGGTTTCAAAAGGCTGGTTTCCGTCAAGCGCTCCAAATCCGTAGGGACTTTACGCTTGGTTCCTGCACGAGGATTGGCTTCAAAACGCGCGTAGATTTGCTGCCAATATGTAAAAGCCCAAAGCGTCAATGGAAACATCACATCAATTGTGAATGTTAACAAAGCGACCGGAGCAAAGGTCAACATATGTGACAATGCCTCAGGCACAGCAGTTCTGGACGGAAATGCAGGGCGTTCAACTGCATCGCTGCCACGTTCACTCAAGACCTTATCCAGCGCAGCTGCATAACCATTCAGGAAATGTCCAATTCGTAAAGACACATCTTCCTTGCCTGGAATGGTAACGCCACCACGCAATTCCTGCGCAAAGGCTGCAAGCGTTGATACTGGAATGGTTTCATCCAACTGATCAAGTAATTGCGACAGCTCTGCATTATGCTTACGCAAAATGCTGCGTTTGTCTGAGGCGACCGTCTCTTCATCAGAAACGGCAGCTTCAATTGCAGCTAAACTCGCGTTTGCTTGACCGATGGCATTGTTACGGTTCTGGAAACCTTGTCGGGCAATCGTAGCAATCGAACTTGTGCGTGACACCAACGTATTAAGTGTGCGTGCCGTTGAACCAAGACCAATCTCTTCGCTCAAGGACACACAGCTTTCTTCACGCTCACAAACTGCCTTGGATTGAAGATCACTGGCAATTGCATTGATGACAGGCACAATACGTGCATCCTGAGCTGAGTTTGCAATACGTTGATTGCTGTATTTAACCAGATGCCCAGTATATTGCTGCAAGCGAAGGGTTTCAACTTCACTCACGATCATACCTGGCAACGTAGCTGCAAAAAATGCTAGCCCCACCAACGCCGTTGAAGCAAGACTAAGTGCTGCAGCTGACTTATTCCAGCGGCGGCCAAGACCGCACCTTTTTCAATGGCCATTCTGAAGATCGCATAAGCAACCGTATATGAGGCAAGTGCCAGAACAGCCAGTCGCACATATCCATAACCATCATTGGAGACAAGACCCAAGTTCTTGAACGCAAAGATTAGAAGCAATACAGAAAATACTGGGGTGAGTAGCAGTGCTACCTTTAAATAACCTGCCTTTGTAGGTTCTGGTAGCGTTGTGATAGTTTCAGTCATGAACTTTTCCTTTCGTTTTCAAGACAAAACAAAAGAAGCTTAGAAAGTTTGCGACAAATACGCGGGGCATTGACGAGCCAAATAACCGCGCTTCACGGGCGCTTTAGCATCTGACACAAAAAACCCGTCCCCCACATAATGCAGGGAACGGGCATCTTATTCAAACCAGAAACGGGCGGATTAACGTTCAGTTAGTTTGCAGAACTCAGTCCGTCCCGCACGTCCCGCGTAGGCCTTCCAAACCCAAGCATAACAACAAAGACGGAAGCGAAGCCGTTTTGGTGCACGCCTCTTGCGAGGGTGTTCGATTGCTCGGATTAGGCGTGTGGCTGTCCTGCCGGGATCACTGCCAAGGAATTCTTCCGCAGGGTTTTTAACATCCCAGCGAAGGGAAACCTTCTTAGGATTGAATTCATCATCCTTCCAATCGACAAGTTTGCCATTGATGCGTTTCGTAAGATGTTTACGAATAAAGGCGGCAATGCCTTCATCAGTATCAACGCAGTCTTTTCTATTAATTGCAGACATGACCATCACAGCAAACTCCTGCTCAAATCTGGGGCTGCGCAATTCATCTTCATCATACGACAAAATGTCGTTGTTGATGAATGGCAACAACTCACCATTTGGCTTCCTCCATTCCCGATTAGGCAGATAAATCTTGCCTGCATTACGTTCTAGTTCCTTTATGTAGTCTATTGTCATTTTAGTCTCCGACAATGCGGAAACACCGGTGATCCTATTAGAATGAATGTGAGGTACATTCCTCAACACTCGGGCCTACACATAGAAAATCATGCATCGAGGAATAGATCGACCAGAGCGCTCTGACAGGATTCTGACAAACATCCTGCCCTTAAGATTCTGAATGTTAGAAGCTATTTAGGTCAACAATGTTGACCTAAATAGCTTGCTTCTGATATTCTGAAAACATATGAATGATGAAATCGAGGAGAGTTTTGAAGTTAAATTTGTTCGCAACGCCACCTCTGGGCTTGTTCAAGCAGAACACTGGCTGAAAAATGGTAAAAGTGAAGGACCACCTGGTGATCGCCCTGCATCAATCCACTATGATGAACAGGGCAACATAGAGTCCCTTTATTGGCGGAAAGAAGGTAAGTTTCACCGAGTGGGAAAACCCGCGCTGATAGAAATCAATACTACCAATAATATCCATGTGGAAGAAAATTATTTTGAACACGGGAAATGTCATCGCGGCAATCGACAGCCAGCAATTATAGAGCGCAATCCTACATCTGGTGCAATCATCACTGCACGATATTTTGAATATGGCACGGAAAAACACTGGCAAAACATTCCGCCTATTGAGCCAAGCATGTAGTTTATGCCAAAGTTTCAGTGATCTTATAAAAGAAAACTGGAAACTACTTTTGAAATACAAAGCCAATATTGATTTTGAATCATTTAGGGACTTCGTTGTTCGCAAAATGGTCGGTAGTGTCGCTTGCGATGTCAGAGAAGCACTTGGCCAAGCATTAAGCAAAGTTTCACACAGATCAACCCAAGAAGACGAAAGTGTAAGCGATCTATGGGCAGCTTGGCTTTTTGATATTGACGAGTTAGCGACCGCCACTTCTGATTGTGATTTTCATGCAAAAAGTGGCGAACGCCGAGATCTGGCAAACTTTGTCTCAAAACTAAAAACAAATGGTTCAGGTAGTAAGAAGTTAGCCGCCGCATTCTATTATCGACTTCATTATAATGTTGATGACCTTAGCCACGCGGAACTCGTAGATGAGGCTGCTTTTGGCAGCCAGGAGAAACTCTACAAGTTATTCAACGTCGAATCGATTTTTCAACCCGACCAAATACACTCCGAAACACTCACTCCAACATATCCTCGAAAAGTTAAGCTAACTGATGCTCACCAATCCGACCGTGAAGAATATGGAGAGCTTAAGAGCTTGCTTCCACATAAAGATTCAAACTTTGTTGGAATAACAGCAATTGTTCATGGCACAGGTGGCTATGGTAAAACATCACTTGTTGAAGAATTTTGTCAGGACACAAGTGTCCGTGAAATCTTTACTGGCGGAATTTACTGGTTTCAATTTGGGGTGCCAGACAGCGACAATGGGGACCAAGCTACAAACACAAACTCAGTTCGTGACGCAATCCAAAACATGCTCAGTTCGCAATATAACATTAGCGACAAGTCAACTGATGGCAAAAAATCAAAAGTTGAAATCGACTATCGAGATGATGAAGATGCTATAAAAAGCCTGTTCAACTATCTTCCAGTAGATAAACCTATGCTTATTGTTGCCGATGACCTATGGGCACATCATCAAGCTAAATGGATTGACTATCTTCCTCCAAATGCTGCACTTGTTGCTACAACTAGAAAAAAAAGCCTTCGAAGTTTATTTGATCATCCTATCAAAATTAAAGAACTATCCGACGGACTATCAGAAAAAATACTGCTTTACGGTTTAGAAGATATTCCCCATGAGAAACAAGACCGCATAATAAAGATCGCTTCAAAGTTTGATGGCTGGCCTTTGGTGCTAAACTTAGCAAATGCCACCTTTCGTGATCGTCAGAAATCGGGGGAAGGACTCGAAGAAACCATTTCTGATTTTGAAATATTAGTGGAGGAAAAAAACTTCACTAGTTGGGATGACGAAGAAGTTGGTGAAAAGCAGGATGAGTTGCGCCGAAAGTTTGTCGGACATTGCGTTCGTATCGGTTTATCGGCATTGCCTAAACCTCGTGTTTCAGGAAATCCAAGGCCTATCTACGAAGAAGCACTACTTTCAATGGGTGTGTTTCCAGAGGATACAGATATTCCGTTTGATGTTTTATCGGACTATTGGATTGAACTCACCAAGGACGAGACTGGAGAAGCCAGAATAGACCAAAACCGTGCGGTTACAATTCGCAATAGGCTAAATGATCTATCCTTCTTCCGAGAATGCAATCTGGAAAACAAAACAATCAGAATTCATGATGTCTTTTTGTCCTATTTCAGAAAAAATCACAGACCAGATGGATTGAAATTTCTGCATGTAAAGCTGACGGATTCAATTAAGATTCATTGTACTGACGGATGGGAGACCCTTTCTCGGTCGCATCAATATGGTTGGAAACATCTACTGTATCATCTTGAGGCGCAAGGCCTACAAGATGAAGCGGATGATCTTCGGACCGACTTTCAATGGCTGAAAGCAAAACTTCATGTCGTTGGTATCACTCAGCTGCACCGTTCATACATCCCATTTCCAAAACGCTCCGATGCAAGGGATATCGGGCGTACAATCCAGCTATCTTTACCCGCATTGCAGAAACAGACTAAGGCATTTGCTCATCAGATGTTCGGAATATTAGGGCACGGACCGACTTATGATAGGCTGAAAACTTTTCTTGAAGATGCAAAGAATGATGAGAGTTTTCTGCCAGTAATTAGGACACCTCACCTCAATCCGATAGGTGATGAGTTTCTAAGAATTATCCCAGGCAATTCGGTTTACAATGCTTTTTTTTCACCGAAACAGGAGAAAATTCTAACTATCCAAACGAACAAAGTAGTACGAATTTGGGATAGTGAGACAGGCAATCCTATACAAACTATTTGTGGTAAATTTGACGATGTGGTTTTTTCACCCAACAAAAAAATACTTTTAAGATGTTCGTATAATGACAGCTATATTGAAATCCGTAGAGCGCCAGACTTTAATGTATCAAAGAATATCTATGTTGATAAAAGCAGGGTTTATTTCTCGCCAGATAGTAGTCGCTTTGTCACAATATCAGAAAATAAGAGTTTTTGTTTATGGGATAGCGAAAGTGCAGAATTAATTTCATCGGCCAAAATCAGGGGCAATAAATTTGCACCATTTTGCTTCTCTGCTGATAGTTGGTTTCTTGCAATAGCATTAACAAAAAATACAGTAACCCTTTGGAGCGCTGTTACCGGCAAGACGCTTAGACTGTTTAATAATCATAATGGTCAAATAAATAGCATAACTATATCTCCAAGTGACAATACCATTATCACCGCGTCATCTGACAAAACAACAATAGTTTGTGATGTAAATTCCAAAGAACCCCTGCTGGCTCGGTTGAAACACTCAGCTTCGGTTACTCGAGCTATCATCTCACCAGATGGCAGTCGTATAATCACTCAAACTGAAGACGGAAGCGTTTTTCTCTGGAGCACCACAGATTATGCAAAAATAAAAGAATTATCTGATAGCAATATCAGAATAGATGACATTATTTTTTCACCAGACTCTAAGAGAATTGTCGCACCATATTATTACACGCACAAAATTCATCTATTATGTGCACGAAATGGAACACTAATAAACTCTAGTAATTTTCACAGTAAGCATATAAATTCCATTAGTTTTTCACCAAATGGGCAATTTTTCGCTACAGCTTCTCATGATAAGACTGCTTGTATCTGGGATGCTGATACAGGGGTTATCCGAAAAACTTTCAAATCCGATAAGCGTATGGTTGTTTCTGGATGTTTTTCATCAGACTCCAGATATTTTATAACTTCGTCCCTAGATGATGTAGTTAGGGTTTGGAAACTTGATGGGAACAGACTAAAAGAAACAAAACCTCATAAAAATTACGTTTTCCATGTGAATTGTTCTACGAGCGGTAAACGTGTTTGGTCTGGTTCTAGTGATGGCACCGCTGTTTTATGGGATAGAAAAACTTATTCTCCTATCAAAACTTTTAGGGCTCAAGATAGTCCGGTTATGAATTCAGCATTTTCGATGGATGGCAGTAGATTAACAATTTCTACTGACAGAAAGGTAACGTTGTGGAATGGAAACACCGGAAGGTATGTCAAATGCCTAGGATATCACAATCAGTACCCGAGAGGCAGATTCTCTCCACAAGCCGAACGCTTAATCACCTATACAAGGACAAGCTTTCCAGAAAATCACTTATGGAATGGCCATACGGGTAGTCATATTACTGAATTGGATACCGGTGAAAAAAGAGTGATTGAAGTATGCTTTACACTCAAATCAGAATATTTTTTGATTGCTCTGGAGGACGGTTGCTTCAATCTGCATGATGGAGTCAACGGTCGCTTTATTCGTGCATATAGGAAATCTGATGTACGAACATCAAAAAGCAGCATGTTTATGTTTTGCAGATATATCGATTGTGCATTTTATCTAAATGGAATGAATTTTGAGAATTATCGAAATTTGCTCGGTCGCACTCTCCATGCCCCCAAAGAACAACTAGATGTCAGAAGCGACAAGACCGTTTGTTTGAACCTAAAAGGAGAAGTATTCATCAACGGAAAAAATCTGATTCCCCCGAACAGAACGCACCATACTGCAAATGACTTTTTAATTTTTGATGGTGCCGGAGTTCTAGTGATCTTGTCATATGACAATGAAGTATCTTTTTGGAATATTGAAAATGAAAATTTCATAAGCTCACTTTATTTGGACGCTTTTCCCACGAGAGCAGTGGCATGGAAAAATTCACTGGTAGTTGGTTTATCAGATGGCAGGGTGGTGTTTTTGGATGTTCCTCGATGCACTTGAAAATCTTTATAAAAACTGGATTACATGATTATTTTTCATATCTGGATTAATTTGAATATCTGTTAATTATTTGTCGGTCAACGGCCTAGGTTTTCAATAAAATTTTGAGCTGCAAAAGATGCTACTGTTAGCAAATGCCAAATTAGATTGGTCAACTGTGTGCTGAAACACCAAAAGTCCAAGTCAAGTTCGATAGGTTCGCATCTTTCCTTTTAGAAACAAAATTAAGCAACGGTAGCAAGCTGTGTTTTTGTATTACAAAAACTGACTTGGAAAGGGAGATACTATGTTCTCCCGTTTCATCCCTCTGATTCAAGTTCGTTTCAAAGTGACGCAAATTTGAACCACACCACCTAAGTCTGTTATAATAAGACTCTAATAAAATGAGGTTTTGTGGGTAGTTACTCAGACAGTTTTAACAGGCATTCCGATGGCTTGCAGATAGCAAGGCAGCAGGAAGACTTTGACAATTTACAACATAGCTTATCTGGCGTTGAAACAGGCCAGCAGGCGCGTCATGGTCTGGTTAGAGATGATATTGATCCAC
>CALFBM010000166.1 GCA_937951645.1 uncultured Rhizobiaceae group bacterium | reverse complement strand
AGTATGTCCACCACCCGCATATGAATGCTGAATTTATTGATAGTCATACAGCACATACTATTTTTTACCCAGAGGATCTGACTATGACATATGCCTTATGGAGTAATTCCCATCCAACGAATAAGAGTAGTAAGCTTAAGTCAAATCCAATACTTCAAAAGAATAAGGCGTGGATAAAGAAAGTCCTAAGTGTAGCTAAAGTCAAGCCAGAGAGTATAGGTGTCCAACAATATCGAGAGGATTATTTCGTGCCAAAGGACGGAAAAATCAAATTATTACCAGGTCAGATCCTTCCGCCGAATGGTATGGATGCCATACAGAATAGGCTGCATATCATAAAAGAGTTTCTGGGTTTTGAGGATAAGAAGTATTTAAAAGACACAGTGCATTCCAGTCTTAAAACTCAAAATGAGGAGGAAGCCACGTTGTGGATAGAGAAGATGATTGAAAATGAAACGATAGAAAGGAATTATGATTCTTATGACCCTTATGTGGAAGGGCGTAATGTTCACATAGATAAGTATAAGGAAGTCTATAAATTTTAAACTTAGACCTTGGGATTAAAACTAGAGCGAAAGAAAGATCGGAATTGGCTATTAACAATTCTGTATAGACTGGATAAGGTCCTTCCTTTAAGTAATGCGCGAAAGCTAAAGTTTTATGGTGACTTAGAATGGGTAGCGAATCGATTGGTCATGGAGAAATCCTTCATGCATTATCCGAATGAAAAGCACCCTTTTAGAGCAGATAGCTATAAATTTTTATCCAAGTATATTTCCACAGATAAGCGAATATTGGACTTAGGCTGTCATCGAGGAGATATCACATTTCCACTTTCAAGATTGTGTAAAGAAATAATCGGCATAGACTATAATGAGGACCATATTTCTAAAGCCAAAGAAACATATCAAGCTGATAACTTGACATTTATAAATGCAGAGGCATTGACGTATTTGCAGTCAAATACAGAAAAGTTCAATGTCCTTATTTTATCACATATATTGGAGCATCTGGATAATCCATCTGATTTCCTTGATAAATTCAAAGGTTTTTTTGATAACATCTATATAGAAGTCCCGGATTATCATGCTACTTATCACAATCAATATAGAAAGGATATCGGTTCCAATTTAGTGTACACCGATGATGATCATGTGTCAGAGTTTGATCGGGAAGAGCTGGCAGAAATGCTATCTCAATTGAACATCAGCATAGTGGAATCTGACTATCGATTTGCAATCCAAAAACTTTGGTGTAAGGTTAATTGATGACCCTAGTGTCAATAGTCATACCTTGTTATAACTCTGAGAAGTACATACTGGAAACCGTTAATTCTGTACTCAATCAGACGCATAAGGCTATCGAAGTTATCATAGTCAATGATGGTTCTACGGATGCCTCCTTACTCAATTTTAAAATTGTTGCCAAGCCTAAACACTGATCAGATAGAAATTGCTTGATTATATTTTGGTAGTTTCTATTCCACTTAAATCCTCAAAATGATCATCGAGCGCACCTGCTAGTAAGACCTTGGCATGCCAAGGATATGTTCAGACAAGTAGGAAAGGATTAGGTTGGTAGAGATCGGAGCCACCTGATAAAGGCGGGTCTCGCGAAACTTCCGTTCTATATCGTATTCTTCGGCAAAGCCAAAGCCGCCGTGAGTTTGTGTGCAAGCGTTTGCAGCTTCATTGGAAGCGTCAGCTGCAAGCATTTTTGCCATATTGGCTTCGGCACCTGGGTTTTCGCCAGCTTCATAGACTCGCAGTGCTTCCTGAACCATCAATTCTGCTGCGCGCATATTTGCATAGGCTTTTGCTATAGGGAATTGAATACCTTGATTTTGACCAATCGAGCGACCAAAAACCTTTCGCTCTTTAGCGTAGTTTACAGCCTTTTCGATTAGCCATTTTGCATCTCCTATACATTCTGAAGCAATCAATATCCTCTCGGAATTCATACCAGAAAGGATGTATTTAAAGCCTTTTCCTTCTTCGCCAATCAAATTTTCACCAGGAACTGGGAGGTTTTCAAAAAAGACCTCCGTGGTTGCGTGGTTCATCATTGTACGAATTGGTCTGATCTTTAGGCCATTGTCCTTTGCTTCTCGCATGTCGACAAGTAAAACCGAAAGACCGCTCGTTTTTTTCGTGCCTTCAGAAAGTGGGGTGGTGCGAGCGAGCAAGATCATGAGATCCGAATGCTCAGCCCGGCTGGTCCAAATTTTCTGGCCATTTACGACGTAATGTTTACCATCAAGTTTGGCAGTGGTCTTCAATGCACCAGTGTCAGTTCCTGAAGTGGGTTCTGTAACACCAAATGCCTGCAAGCGAAGTGAGCCATCCGCTATACCAGGTAAATACTTCTGCTTTTGTTCTTCAGAACCATGCCTTAGTAGTGTGCCCATTGTATACATCTGGGCATGACAGGCTCCAGCATTCCCGCCAGATTTATGTATCTCTTCAAGAATTGCAGCGCCTGCTGACAAGGGTAATCCGGCTCCTCCATATTCTTCCGGAATTAGTGCGGCAAGCCAACCTGCATCAGTCAAGGCTTGAACAAACTCTGTTGGATACGCCATTTCCCGGTCCAGCTTGCGCCAGTATTCGCCGGGATAGTCTGCACATAATTTTGCTACCGCATCACGAATATCATTATAAATATCTGATGTGTTTAACAATGTTGTCTCCTGTTTTGGGTATTGTTAAATTATCTGAAACTGTAATATCAGAATGAGACTTTTAGCTAAAATATATAAAAAATGCATAGCTTATAGATATGTATTTAAATGATAATTAGGCAAGAGAAATATTCCAGCCTACAAAATTGATGGCAGTCGGAACCAAGATGCTTCCTGCAAAATTGGCAAGCCTTTTTAACAAATGGTGTTTGATGCTGGGTTGTCTAATATTGTAATTCTTTTAATGATAAACCAATTTATAAGTTTGATTTTCATAAACTTTCTTGGCAATCTGATTAAGGGCGTAATCCTAAAAAACAGTTATTAGCGACGTCTGGTGATATTAATAAATTAAGACAATAAAGGTCCAACCATGAGTAAAATTGCTCTTGTTACTGGCGCAAGTTCTGGCATTGGTAGAAATGCAACTATTTCTCTTGCCAGCGCAGGCTTCATTGTAATTGCAACGGCCCGCAGTCAGGATGGATTGCAGGAAACAGCCAAGCTTAGCAAAGGTAAAGTGGATTGTATTGCTAGTGATGTCACTGATGAAATATCCGTTGATGCTTTGTTTAATAAAATCGTGAAGTCTTATGGTCGTCTGGATGTATTGTTTAATAATGCAGGAAACATGCTTCCAGGTATGAACTTTGGTGATATTAAACTTGAGCAATTCAAGTCTGTAATTGATGTAAATTTGGTAGGTGCTTTTTTAATGGCAAATCGCGCTTATCGTGTGATGCGAGATCAGAATCCCAAAGGCGGACGCATTATCAATAATGGTTCAATCTCAGCATATATGCCGAGGCCGGGATCTGCCGCATATACAGCATCAAAGCATGCCATAAGCGGTTTGACACGCAGTATCGCTTTGGATGGGAGAATTCATAATATTGCTTGTGGGCAAATTGATATTGGCAATGCAGCATCAGATATGACAACCCAAATTAGCCAGGGTGTTCCTCAGGCCGATGGCTCCATAAGAGGTGAACCAACAATTGATGTTCAACACATCGGTGATGCAGTTGTGCATATGGCTAAATTACCATTGGAAGCAAACATTCTGTTCATGAATGTTATGGCAACAACCATGCCATTTGTGGGACGTGGCTAGGTGTTTAACCCCAGTACTTTATCGCGCAATAACATTATTAAACACGACTTCCGGTTTCTTGATCAAAAAAATGGATATTATTCTGATCAGCATTGAAGTGAAGGGTGTCACCACGTTTAATTTTGCCCAAGCTTTCGAACTTTGCAACAAACGCCCGGCCACTTTCGTCTACCAAATGCGTAAGAACATGATCTCCCAATTGTTCGATCACTTCTAATTTTCCAGATATAAATGCAGTTTGACTTTTGCATTGTCTCAGATGCTCTGGACGTATGCCAACTTCAATTCCTTTGTTGGTTTTAGCTCCTTTGAAAGCTATGGATTTACCACCGTTTATGTTTAATCCTGTTTTGGAGGCTTCTGTATTAAAAAAATTCATACTGGGGCTTCCGATAAAACCAGCTACAAATTTATTTTGTGGTCTCTCGTAAAGATCCATCGGTCGCCCAAATTGTTCAACCTGCCCATCTCGCAATACAACAATTTTGTCAGCGAGTGTCATTGCCTCTACTTGGTCATGTGTAACATAGACCATGGTAGTTTTTAACCTTTCATGCAGGCGGGCAATTTCCAAACGGGTTTGGCCACGCAAGGCAGCGTCGAGATTTGAAAGCGGTTCGTCAAACAAAAAAACATCAGGTTCACGTACAATGGCACGGCCAATTGCAACACGTTGTCTTTGGCCGCCAGAAAGGGCACGCGGTGTTCGATGAAGATAATCTTCGATGTGTAATATCTTTGCAGCTTCCTGCACCCGGCGGTCAATTTCTGCAGGAAGTGTTTTGGCCTGCTTCAAGCCAAATGCCATATTTTTATAGACTGTCATGTGAGGATAGAGAGCATAGGTTTGGAAAACCATTGCCACGCCCCGTTTTGATGGTGCTACTTCGTTAACAATACGATCACCAATTGAAATTTCACCCGAGGTAATATCTTCAAGTCCGGCAATCATTCGCAAAAGTGTAGATTTACCGCAACCTGATGGGCCAACGAACACAACGAAATCTCCATCATCAATATCAAGGTCAACACCATGTATTACTTTGACATTCCCGTAAGACTTATAAGCGTTTTGTATTGTTAAGCCGGCCATGATTTTTCCGTTCGTTGAATTGCGGCGATAAGTTCTGGTACAAATATTGGGTAATCTTTAGGTAATTTCCCCCATAATTGTGTGTTGGATGCAAATGCAGTTTCATTGCCATTATCGAGTAAGGGCGACAGTTGTTCCCAATAAGGTTCATGATAGGGTATGGGCATCTCTCCTTGCTTGGATCTCTTTGCATAGACATACCAACTTGCCATACAGTCAAAACTATGAATCGGATTAATGTCTTGGTCCAAACAGGATTTGAGTGTTGGGCGGATATAAATTTGCATCTTGGAAAAACCATCCATGCAAATACGCTCCAGTTGGTCGGCAATCGCCCGGTTCTCGAAACGTGCTGTAATTTTCTCAAGATAAGTTGACTTGTTGAATGGAAGTTCAAGCGTAAGACCAGGTAACACTTCAAGTTTTTCAAAGTTATCAAAGTGTCGGCGTAAGGCAGGGTCACGCATTGCTTCGTCAAATGTTTTATAGCCGGCTAAAGCGCCTAAATAGGCAAGAGCAGTATGGCCACCATTCAGGATGCGAATTTTTGCTTCTTCAAATGGGTCAACATTATCTACAATTTCAACGCCAGATTTTGATAAATCTGGCATGGATCCAGCGAAATTATCTTCCAAAACCCATTGCGTAAACGTTTCAGCATGGATTGGATCAGTATTGTGATTGCCAAATATATTGGCAATTTCTGCTTTTAAACTGGGTGTTGATCGTGGCGTAATACGGTCAACCATGGAATTTGGAAAACTTGCATTTTCAAGAACCCATTCGGCTAATTCATTTTTTTTATTGGCCTTTAAATAGCTAATGAAATTTTGCTTCACCATGTGGCCATTGGATCGTATGTTATCGCAACACAAGATGCTTATAGGCTGATTGATTTGCTCGCTTCTCTTTAGAAGGCCGCTTGCAAGGTAACTATAGATTGAATGCTTGCTTCCGTTGCGAATTTCATCGGCAATGATCGGATCCTTTAGATCAAGATCGCCATCACGATTCAAGTAATAACCGCTCTCAGTAACTGTAATAGTCGCTACATGAACAGTAGGATGTGCCAGCAACTGTTCTGCGGTATCTGGTTGCGATGACCAATCAACAAACTTGATATGTGAACGCGCCATGCGCATTTCAAAATCACCATTTGTATCTGTGGTCTTCAGTATATAACCATCTTCTGTCTGGCTTGACTT
>CALFBM010000165.1 GCA_937951645.1 uncultured Rhizobiaceae group bacterium | reverse complement strand
TTGCTCGGTAGTGATTTTATCATTTACAAGATCATGAGAAGTCACGTTAAATTTCTTTGCACCCGCATCCCACTCAACATGACGAACAGGGGTGCGGAAACGTATCCAGTCACGCACCCCTGCTTTTTCTACACGGCCCTTGATGTAATCAAAGAGAACAGCACGCGGCGGATAAGAGGCAATCTGTTTGCCAAAATGTTCTTCGAAAGAATAGTCAGCAAATTCAAGACCCTCCTTAGGGCCGTTAGACCATAAGTAACGATACATAGAACCATGAACAGGTTCACCATATTCATCCAAACCTGTGCGCCAAGTGTAGTTCCATAATCCACCCCAGTTATCTTGTTTCTCAAAGCAAACAACCTCTGGAATCTCTTCGCCATTTTGCTTGGCAGATTGAAAGGCTCTTAGTTGCGCAAGACCTGACGGACCCGCCCCAATGACGGCAACACGTTTAGACATATCGTTTTCTCCTTACAATCTTTTAGTTGAGATAAAATAGAATGATTAAGCCAGACCAAGAGCCTCCTTACGTGCTCTTGCCCAAGTGTTTAGTAAATGGTCAATGATAAGACCAATAAAGGCTACACATAGACCTAGAATGAGGCCGTTTCCTATACCATCCTTGTCTGATAGAGAGCCTACAATTAGTTCTCCAAGGTCAGCGGTGCTGCCAATGAGCGCGCCAATGATAACCATTGCAAGTGCGAACATCACAGTCTGGTTGATGCCCAATACAATATGCGGAAATGCCAGTGGTAACTCAATTGAGAATAACCTTTGCATACGATTGACACCTGACATGGAGCCAGCATCCTGTAATGAAGGAGAGACATTTCTAAGTCCTTCAACAGTATATCGCATTGCGGGGATCATGGCATAGGGCGTTATGGCAATGAGAACCGCAGTATTGGATACGTTGAACAACATGATTGCTGGTATCAGATAGATGAAAGACGGGAAAGTTTGTAACGTATCGCAGATAATTAATAGAACTTTGGTTGCTCTTGTGCTTTGTGCACATAAGATTCCTATTACCCCACCAAAGGTTACAGCAACTAAAACAGCAATTGTTGTCAAATAAGCGGTAATTAGCGCTCTATCCCACCATGCTGTTAATGCGATGAATAATAGATAGGCGCTGACAATGATTGCTGATTTTAGTCCACCAATAATATATCCTATTCCTGCGACCAGCGTGAATGTAGCAATTACTGGCATTCCTAGAAATGCATTTTTTATCGGTGATAAAACATCTTCCCAGAACCATACTTTAAATGCTTCCAGTGATGAATACCAATTGGTAATTATCCAGTCTACACCAGCTTGCCAGAACCAATCGGTTGTAATTCCCTTGTTGGTATCAATGATGAAAAAATAATTGATACCATCACCAAAAACCAGTTTGCCAATCATCGCCAAAATTATGCCACCAACAAGAATAGTCATGAGAATGAACTTATTGCGATGGCGCTCTGAAAAACTTAAATTTGAAAAATAGTCAGTTTGTTTGTTTGCCCACGCAAGGGACAGCTTATCAAGAACAATTGCGATTAAAACAATACAAATACCGAGTTCTAACGCTTTGCCGATACGAAGGCTATTGAGAGCCTTTAATAAATCATCTCCCAAGCCTTGGGCACCGATTAAAGATGCAATTACTACCATGGCAAGACATTGCATGATAACTTGATTGACGCCAATTAATATATTTTGGCGTGCTGTGGGAAGCATAACTCCGTACATAAGCTGGAAGCGAGTACATCCACTCATAAGGCCAGCTTCTACTACTTCAGGTGGTACTGCTTTTAAGCCAAGCAAGGTTAGCCTGATCATAGGAGGGGTTGCATAAATCACAGTAGCAAGTGCGCCAGCGTGGTCGCCAAGGCCAAAAAGAACAATCATTGGAACAAGATATGAAAATGCTGGCATTGTTTGCGCAACGCCCAAGATGGGAGTTATTAATACTTCAAATGCCTTGCTACGGTAGGCAAAAATTCCAAGGAACAAACCAATAATTACAGAAATCAGTGCAGCTATCAAAACCAGGGAAATGGTTTTCATCGTAGGCTCCCACTGCCCAAAAATTGAAATATAGGCTAGGGAAATGCCAACAAGTGCCGCTAGTTTTTTACTACCAAGATTGTAACCAAGTAGAGTTGCGCCACCAAAGACAACTGTCCAAGGAAGACCCGGCAATTCTGCCCAAGGATTATCACTGATAAAATCCCAGCTTGTAAAAGTTACGATGGTCTTGATGCCACCAACCAGAAACTCTCGGATTGATTGAATAAAGAACAACACAAACCAGGAAAGCGACCGTGTTATTTCCTTAACAAGCGACACTTCCTCGGTGTCTTCCAATTCAGGATTGTAAATCTCGACGCTTATCCAGTCGAACATGATATATTTGATCGTATCTGTAAGCCATTGTGGCAACCATGCAATCAAAGCTGGTAAACGCCAAAGCATATTAAGATAAGGATCATCTGAAGGCTTTATAAAATTGTAAAGCAACAAGAAAACAACAAGTAGCAAGCCAAATTGTAAGAGCTTGTTTTGTTTGAATGCAGTAGTCATCAGTGTCTCCAGGCAATCAGTGAGCGTTTTCGCCGAATAGGACATGGATAATCGATTTGCGGTTTAATACGCCGACTGTCTTCCCCTTTTTATTTACGACAGTAACAGGTTTTGACTCGTTTAATACTGCTTCTGCAACTGTTTCAATAATTGCCTCTGCTGCTACTGTTATAGTACTTGTCTTTGCTTCCTTATCTTGTTTTTCCATAACATCTTCGCATTTCAGAACTTTTTCACGCGGCACTTCATTTGTGAATTTGGCAACATATTCAGTTGCAGGATTTAAGACTATATTAGCGGGTGTGTCGATTTGCTCGATTACACCATCTTTCATAATTGCAATACGGTCAGCCAATCGAAGCGCTTCATCAAAATCATGGGTCACAAATAAAATTGTTTTATTTAACAAACCTTGCAAGCGTAGAAACTCGTCCTGCATCTCCTTGCGGATAAGCGGGTCAAGTGCAGAGAAAGGTTCATCCAGAAACCATATATCAGGTTCCACAGCCAAAGAGCGTGCAATACCCACACGCTGTTGTTGCCCGCCAGAGAGTTGTCTGGGGAAATAATTTTCCCGGCCGCCAAGGCTAACCAATTCCACCATTGCCGCAGCCCGTTCAATACTTTGTGCAGTGCTCATTCCTTTTACTTGAAGGGGAAAAGCAATATTTTCCAGAACTGTTTTATGGGGAAGAAGTGCAAAGCTTTGAAAGACCATACCCATTTTATTGCGGCGTAATTCAATCAATTCTTTTGAATTCATTTCCAGAAGGTTTTCGCCATCAATGAATATTTTACCCGCTGTTGTATCCGTCAAACGAGAGATGCAGCGCAGAAGTGTAGACTTTCCGGAGCCAGACAAGCCCATGACCACAAGCATTTCGCCTTTATGCACTTCAAAAGAGGCTCCATTTACACCAAAGATACAGCCTTCATTTTTAAACTTTTCAACGTCAATTGAATTGTTGTTTTCCTGCATAAGACGCTGGGTATTATCGCCAAATATTTTATATACAGAATCACATTTTATAACTGGTTCATTTTTGCTGGCTAGCGGTTGATTGCTCATTATTGTTTTTCCCCAAGGCGCTTATTTAGCCATTTTATTTAAGTTTTTTCTAATCAGAAGCAGTTGGTTTTCTTCGTGATGAGAAAAGACTTGGTGTGTTAATGGATATCTCTCCCAACTGTGTTGGGAGAGATTTTTAAAAGATCCCAATAATCCTGTTAAAGATCAGGAATATGCCTTTAATGTTTATTGGGTGAAAGGCTTCCATACAGCTTCATTATCAGCCAACCATTTTTTAGCCGCATCTTCGTGGCTCAGTTTGTCGATATCAACAAGAGCCGCCATTTGGCCGATTTGTGTTGTTGTGAAAGACAGTTTGCTGAACATTTTATATGCAGCTGGATGTGTCTTGGGGAACTGATAGTTGGCAGCTTTTTTCAACCAACCTTTGGGTGAGCCACAAGAACCATCACCACCATCTTCTTTACGACACCCTTCCTTGTATTCAGGAAATTCGAGGAATACAAAGCCATCGGCATCTGTGAAGTTTGGTGTCCAGTTAAACGTGATGATACCACGCTTTTCTTTCTTGGCTGATTCAAGTTCAGCCCAGATAGCATCTGCAGAACCTGCAAATGTAACCGAATATTTGTCTGCAAGACCAAGAGCCTCAAGACGAACTGGCATTAGATCACCGTGCCAGCTTTGCGGACCTTCGAGCCAACGACCTTTGCCGCCTGAGTCTGCTGTCGCAAATACTTCAGGACAGTCTTTTAGAGCTTCCCAATTCGGAAGGCCTGGGCAAAGATTCATTTCGATCACGTAGCCAGGTACACCCATTTCTTCAAGTGTTGAAGCTTCATGTGTTCCAGCATCAATCACGCCACCGGCTTCCATTGCATTGTAGAATGAAGCGCCGAATGTTGACTGCCATACTTCGTGTGAAATAGTAACATCGCCATTTCGGATAGCCTCGTAAACGCCTTGTGAATCAGCAGGTACGTATTCGACGTTATTGCCCATGCTTTCAAAAATGCCACCAATCACGTGTGCCATCACAACCTGACTAGACCAGTTGTGTGTTGGAATGACGATTGGTTTTTTTGAATCTGCTGCTGATGCAAAAGATGCAGCTAACATGCCTGCGCCAACGAGGGCAGAAGTTGCCATAAGTTTTGTTAGTTTCATTTTCTCTCTCCCGAGTTGCGCCGTTTTCTCTCCATTTCTCATTTGGGGACTTCGACGCGATATCCCGAATGAGTAAAAAAATGCCCAGCTTATAAGCCGGGCATTAATATTTAAATATCAAGTGTATTGTCTTTTTCCCACTGTGAGAAATGGGAAGTAAAATCATTCCACTCTTGATGTTTCATTTTTAGGTATGCAGTAGAGAACTCATCTCCCATTGCTGCCTTTAAACCTTTGTCCTTGTCATACTCGCGCAACGCATCCAGCATATTTAGCGGCAGACGAGGCGCGCCACGAACCTTATGACCCTCGGCATACATATCAATATCATGACGCTTGCCAGGGTCAGCTTCGGTGCGAACACCATCAAGGCCTGCAGCCAAAATCACGGCCTGCAAGAGGTATGGATTAGCCGCGCCATCAGGAAGGCGAAGCTCAAAACGGCCAGGACCAGGAACACGAACCATGTGTGTGCGGTTATTACCTGTCCAGGTAACCGTGTTAGGTGCCCATGTTGCACCTGACATGGTTCGTGGTGCGTTGATGCGCTTATAGCTATTTACAGTTGGGTTGGTGATGGCGGCCAGGGCAGAAGCATGTTTCATGATGCCACCAAGAAAGTGCTTGCCTTTTTCAGAAAGACCGACTTCACCTGTCTGTCCTTCGCCTTTGTCCCCGCTGTTGGTTGCAAAGACATTGGTCTTTGAAGCAGAACCTGGCGCGTCCCAAACTGAGATGTGAGCGTGACAACCATTACCTGTTAAACCTTCTACAGGCTTTGGCATGAAGGTTGCTCTAAAACCATGTTTCTCAGCAACAGATTTGGTCATGAACTTAAAGAAGGAATGTTTGTCCGCTGTTTTTAAAACATCATCAAACTCCCAGTTCATTTCAAACTGGCCATTCGCATCTTCATGATCGTTTTGGTAAGGCCCCCAGCCTAGTTCCAGCATATAATCGCAGATTTCACGCACGACATCATAGCGACGCATAACGGCTTGCTGATCATAACAAGGCTTTGCAGCTGTATCGAACGGATCGGAAATTTCTGTCCCTTCTGGCGTAAGCAAAAAGAATTCTGCTTCAATCCCGGTTTTAACATGCATGCCTTCACTTGCCGCTTCATCAATTAATCGGCGCAGAACATTACGCGGTGCTTGAGCCACATCCTCATCTTCCATGACGCAATTTCCTGCGACCCAGGCCACTTCCTTTTTCCAAGGAAGCTGGATAACAGAAGATGGGTCCGGCACTGCCAACATATCAGGATGGGCTGGCGTCATATCAAGGTAAGTTGCAAAGCCTGCAAAGCCCGCTCCATCTTCTTCCATATCTGCGATTGCAGATGCCGGAACAAGTTTGGCACGTTGACCACCGAATAAATCGGTGAATGAAATCATGAAATATTTAATGCCTTTGTCTTCGGCGAATTTGGCAAGTTTTGATGCCATATTATTGCTCCCTCCCAAGAGTCTTAATCTACTTAATTAGTAATCTCCGCTGCGCCCTGGTATCCAGTTTGTACCAGCCAGAGGTACACCTGACATCGCAGACGCCTCTACTGTCAAGGCGCACATGTCTTCAGGCTCCAAATTGTGAAGATGATTTTTACCGCAAGCTCTTGCAATTGTTTGAGCTTCAAGCGTCATAACCTTTAGATAATTTGAAAGGCGTCGACCGCCCGCAATCGGGTCAAATCTTGCCATGAGTTCCGGGTCTTGTGTTGTAATACCAGCTGGATCCTTGCCCTCATGCCAATCGTCATATGCACCAGCTGTTGTACCAAGTGCGTTATATTCTGCTTCCCAACGCGGGTCATTATCCCCAAGTGCGATAAGTGCTGCTGAACCAATTGCAACAGCATCCGCACCCAATGCCAATGCTTTGGCAACATCTGC
>CALFBM010000164.1 GCA_937951645.1 uncultured Rhizobiaceae group bacterium | reverse complement strand
GTTGCAGGTATTGCCCGTGACCTGGAAGCAGCTGGCCTTGGCAAGGTAAAACCTGTCGCGATATCTGCACCAAAAACAAATGGCGCATGCGCTGTTAAGGTGAGTCTTGACTTTGATAAAGCGCAAGAAGATTTATGCCCTGCCTTTGGTCTTCAATTGGTGCGTGACGTAAAAAACGGCCCGTCACCAAAATGGATGCAGCAGCGTTTGCTTGCAATCGGCCTTCGCCCAATTTCTGCGCTCGTAGATATCACGAACTACGTAACCTTTGATATGGGTCGCCCGCTTCACGTCTTTGATGCGGATAAGGTCAAGGGCGATATTGTTGTACGCCGCGGTCAAGCTGGTGAAAGCTATCTGGCACTTGATGGTAAAGAATACAAGGTTACTGACAAGATGACAGTGATTGCCGATGATAATGGTATTGAATCTCTTGCTGGTATTATGGGTGGTGAAGCCTCTGGCTGTGATGAAAATACAGTCAACGTGCTAGTTGAGTCTGCCCTATGGAATCCGCTTAATATTGCACGAACCGGGCGTGATCTTGGAATTAATACAGACGCTAGATATCGTTTCGAGCGTGGCGTTGACCCATCTTTCATGGAAGCTGGTCTTTATCATGGAACAAGTCTGGTAATGGAATTATGCGGTGGTGAAGCGTCCGAACCTTTAATTGTGGGTGAGGTTCCAAAGCCAAACCTGATTATTGATTTTCCCGTTTCAGAAGTAAAACGCCTGACAGGTATTGAAGTTTCCACTGCGGATTGTCAGTCGATTTTGATGCGCCTTGGTTTTGGCGTATCTGGTGTGGGTGAGGTATTCCAGGTAGCGGTACCAAGCTGGCGTCCGGATGTGCTTGGCAAGGCGGATATTGTTGAAGAAGTGATGCGTATTCATGGCATCAACAACATTGAACCACAGCCGCTTGAATCAATCGGGAGCATTGGTTCAAAGATTTTAACTGTAGGTCAAACGCGTGCAAGAAATGCAAGACGCGCACTTGCTTCCAGGGGAATGTTGGAAGCGGTGACTTACTCATTTATTCCACATGCGCATGCAAAAGCATTTGGGGGCGGTAGCGAAGCATGTAAATTGGCAAACCCTATTTCTGTAGAAATGTCAGATATGCGTCCTTCGCTTTTACCCGGCCTCATTGCAGCAGCGGGTAAAAACCAGGATCGTGGTGCAGGCGATGTTGCAATGTTTGAAGTGGCAAGCATTTATTTAGGTGATACACCTGAATCCCAACATAGAGTTGCGGGCGGTATTCACCGTGGTTCGGCTGGTCTAACAGGTGGTGGTAGAGATTGGCGTGATGCGGGTTCTCCGGTAGATGTCTTTGATGCAAAGGCTGATGCTTTCGCAGCATTGGAAGCATGTGGTATGGATGCTTCAAAGGCACAGATTATTTCAGGCGGACCAGATTGGTATCATCCAGGGCGAAGCGGAACCATTCAATTGGGACCTAAACTGATTTTGAGCCACTTCGGTGAGCTTCATCCCATGACACTTGAAACGCTAGATGTTTCAGGCCCTGTTTGCGGGTTTGAAATTATGTTGGATAACTTGCCAGCCTCTCGCAAGAAAGCAACAAAAACCAAACCGCCATTAGAACTTTCAGGCCTTCAATCCCTGGCACGTGATTTTGCTTTTGTGGTTGATAGCAATTGTGATGCATTGACCTTGATCAAGGCCGCAACGGGTGCAGATAAAAACCTTGTTTCAGGTGTAAAAGTCTTTGATGTTTTTGAAGGTCCATCACTAGGCGAAAACAAAAAATCAATTGCCATTGAAGTCATGCTTCAGCCAAAGGATAAAACGCTAACAGACGAAGATATTGCCACTGTAAGCAACAAGATTATTGCAACAGTCGAAAAGGCAACGGGTGGTACGTTGCGTGCTTAATAGGTGTAGCGTCTTGTAACGCGTGTGCTTTTGAAAAAAACATGTGCACCCAGTGATGATATCTGCTTGAGTTTTTTTGACCATACAGGGCTCACATCATGGCGATGATAGTGTGTCATGTCATCAACAGTTGACTGAAAGTACTGTCCAAGGAACTTGGCTTCGCGTGAGATACCTTGTTCCAAAATGGTTTTTGCAAGTCGCTTCATTGCAAGAAAACTTTTTGTATTTTGTGGTGTGTCTGAAATGCCATCACAAGCGAAAGAAAATTGACAACGGTATTTTTTATGTTTGTTTTGGAAGACAACACCGCAAATAGTTTTTGGATAGGCTTTTGATCTTACGCGATTTAGGATGGTTGCTCCAACTGCATATTGCCCAATAACAGGTTCGCCACGCGCCTCATGGTATAATCCAAGCGCCATGCACTGTTCTTCTTGTTGTCTAAACACCACTTTTTCAATATGCTTTTTGTTATCAAACATTAAAGACTTGGTATTTAAAAGTGTCATGCTGGATACAAATACTGATGACGCATTTGTGTTTGTGCAGGTCATCAATACACATACGATCGCAACACAAAAGCTGGATATTATCTTTATCATTTTCCACTCCCTGAAAAAGGAGAATGGCGTAAATTATTTAATATCCTGCAGTATATTATCCTATGTGATTTAATGAATTGAGTAAGAAATCATTAACAGATCAAAACAGTGATTTGACAAATCGAAGCCTAAAATGTCTCTTGTAGTAAATCATTCTTTCTGATTCTTTATTGGGATTTTTATGAGTAAAATATCCAAAACTGTATGCGCTACCCTTGCTTTAACCTTTTTGTCACCAGAGTTTGGTTATTCGCAAACGCCCGCAAAAAAACTTTTTGGTAATAAACCCCTCCCTGCAGCATTAAAGGCCGCCGCGCATGGGTTTTATACGAAAGGCTGCATCGCGGGCGCGATTGCCATACCTGTTGATGGTCCAAACTGGCAGGCCATGCGTCTGTCCCGTAATCGTCGTTGGGGTCACCCAAGATTAATCAGTATAATAGAAGAGCTTTCCTATAAGGCAAAAAAAGATGGTTGGAATGGCCTTCTTGTGGGCGATATTTCCCAACCCAGGGGCGGTCCGATGCTTACTGGTCACCGTTCTCATCAAGTCGGTTTGGATGCAGACCTTTGGCTTACACAAATGCCCAACAAACGCATGACTTATAAAGAGCGCGAAAATACAAGTGCGATCTCCGTTCTTAAAAACGGCAGTAATTATGTTGATCAGTCGCGTTGGACGCGTGCTCATACGATGTTGCTATATCATGCAGCGAGCTTTCGCGAAATTGAACGCGTTCTTGTTCATCCAGGAATAAAGAAACAACTTTGTGATACGGTTAAAGGTAATCGAAAATGGCTAAGTAAGATCAGGCCAACATGGGGGCATCATTATCATTTTCATCTTCGTATGGGGTGTCCTGCAGGTTCGCCAAATTGCAAGAAACAAAATGCAACGCCTAATAAAACTGGGTGCAATGACGGGTCACTCGATTGGTGGTTTAATGTAGAATTTGCACCAAAGAAAAAACCCACAAAACCGCTAAAGAAGAAACCGCGTCGTGAATTAACAATCGCTGATTTGCCGCGTGCATGTTCTGCCGTTTTATCCGCAACAGCACCAAGTTTGGACGCTGCAACTCATAAACCGATAGCGGCTGCATTTGTTGCCCCGGAAATCAAGCTGCCAAGGTTTTCTGCAGCCAGGGTCTTAAAAGGAAAAGCCATTGAAGCTTCTGGTACACCGGTTTCAAGTTTAAATATAACAGTAAATTATTTGCCAGATGGTGACATACCTGTCCCTACACCTAGGCCGGTTATTAGATAACAGTTTAAGCTGATACACCTGTTCCAATTGGGCAAGCAACGCCAACGCCACCAACTCCGCAATACCCGTGCGGGTTTTTGGCTAAATATTGCTGATGATATTCCTCAGCAAAATAGAATTCCTTGGCTTCTTCAATTTCTGTTGTGATCGTATTTGTGACGCCTGACTTTTGAAGGGCTTCCTGATAAACATCACGCGATGAAATTGCAGCCATCCGCTGATCATTGTTGTAGGTATAGACGCCCGATCGATATTGCGTACCAATATCATTACCCTGTTTGTTGCCTTGTGTCGGGTTGTGGTTTTCCCAAAAAATTTTCAATAAGGCTTCATAAGAAATAATGACTGGATCATAAACAACAAACACAACTTCATTGTGCCCGGTCATGCCTGAACAAACTTCCTTATAAGTGGCATTGGGTGTAAAGCCGGCTGCATAACCAACTGCGGTCACATGAACACCTTCAACTGACCAGAAAATACGTTCTACTCCCCAAAAACAGCCCATTCCAAACATGGCTGTTTCCATACCTTCCGGATAAGGTCCATGCAGAGATTTTCCAGAAACAAAATGACGGCTCCCACTGTCAATTGCTTCGCTTCGTCCAGGCAAGGCAGTGGATGCACTGGGTTTGTTTAATTTTCGGTCAAACATTTGGGCAAGAAACATTTTGTTTTCCTTATCTAGAGTTAGCTGCCAAAACGTTGGCGCCAGTGGCGTTCTTTACGACGCCCAAACCATAGAAATATAATTGCCATCGCGCCAAACACTAACCAACTGGGTGCAAGCAAAATATTTTGTATAACACTTTCCCATAACCAGGGCATGCCCAGTTTTCGCTGAACACCAACCTGAAAGCCATTAAGACTTGGTAAATGAAAATTAAACCATTCCAGGCCTAAGGGTGTTATGGTAACTGCTGAATTTGCAATTGAACGAGTAAGGTCAAGAATGGCAGTAATTACTGTCATCGCCAGCGCAATTATTCCCGTAAGTTTGATAATTGTTTTGAGCATGGTTTCTTTTTAAATTGATATGATCTTATTAAATAGGCTTTGATGATCTATTTTACAATATATGGTCAATAATCCTTATGTTTCCGATAACTTTGCTTGAACAGCTCTCACAAATTTGTATAGTGCAGCAAGTTTTCGAGAGTTGTAAATTCTCTTAAACGCATTTGGAATTTCCATTCGAGTGCAAATAGTGGACAGGTGGCCGAGTGGTCGAAGGCGCACGCCTGGAAAGTGTGTAGGCGGGT
>CALFBM010000163.1 GCA_937951645.1 uncultured Rhizobiaceae group bacterium | reverse complement strand
TCCTAACCGGCCCTCCACTCCGCACCATCAACACCATGCTGACATCGAGATATGTAAAATATGATTATGACGAAGATCCGATTAGAGCCCATACTTACTTCAACTATGGTAGCTGGATTTAGCGATTTCGATCCTTACCCGGCATATAGCACGAAATCGAGTTTTAATTCACAAACTCTTAATAATCATCAATCGACTTGTTACGAAACTTACTTTAACTTAACGACCAAACGGCTCAGGTTCTATCAACAAAGTTTATTTAGGAAATTCTGTCATATAAGTGTCATATAGATTCAATAATCATTTTAATTCAGTAATAATATTTTCACTTACTCATGATAATTTATACTTCTACACAAAAGCTTTTCGCAGAACTGATTGGTACTGCCATATTGCTGGCAACAGTTGTTGGCTCTGGTATTATGGCTGAGCAATTAGCTGATGGTAATGTTGCATTAGCGCTTCTAGGAAATACAATTCCCACTGGTGCTATTCTGGTCGTTTTGATCACGCTTTTTAGCCCTGTATCAGGTGCACATTTCAACCCTGCTGTGACATTTGTATTTGCATTTCGCAGTGAAATTTCCAAACGAGAAGGGATGTTTTATATCCTCTTTCAAATCATAGGTGGTATTCTGGGCGTATGGGCTGCACATTTAATGTTTGACTTGGGAGTCTTGCAGTTTTCACAAAAATCACGAACAGGCAACGCCCAATGGTTTGCAGAGGTTGTTGCGACATTTGGTTTAATTATTACGATTTTGGGAACCTTAAAAGCAAAGCCTGAGTCGGTTGCTGTTATGGTTGGGTTATATATCACCGCTGCCTATTGGTTCACAGCTTCAACATCTTTTGCGAATCCTGCCGTTACAATAGCGCGGTCTCTTTCAGATACTTTTGCAGGTATTTCAACTTTACATGCGCCCAGCTTTATCATTGCTCAAATGATTGGTGCAGTAGTAGCAGCGTTATATTGCAAGTGGCAATTTGACCGCAAGGAGAACTAATTTGACTATCATCATTCATCATAATCCCGAGTGCGGCACATCACGCAATACGCTTCAAATGATACGCGATAGTGGAGAAGAACCTATCGTAATAGAATACCTTCAAGAAGGTTGGTCAAAGCCGCAATTACAGGCACTTTTTGCAGCCGCGAATCTAACGCCAATCGAAGCTTTGCGTGAAACAAAGTCCCCAGCAACTGAGCTTGGCCTGCTCGAAGAAGGTGTTCTTGATGAAGACATTATGGATGCAATGATTGAACATCCTATATTGGTCAATCGTCCCATAGTTTGCACGCCTAAAGGTGTCCGCCTTTGCAGACCTTCTGAGACGGTCTTGGAATTATTGGATAATATTCCTGAAAGTTTCACGAAGGAAGATGGTGAGGTGATAAGAGTGAAATCATGAGTGATGACTTGATTAATATAGACACTGAGCAGTTACATTTGATCAACAGTGAGGTGCTTGCAAATAAACAAGAGCCGCAACATCCACCGCGTATACTTCTGTTATACGGCTCGTTACGTGAGCGTTCTTATTCAAGACTTATAGCCGAAGAAGCTGCTCGATTGCTAAAGTATTTTGGGGCTGAGGCAAAGTTCTTTGATCCCGCTGATTTGCCATTGCCGGATAGTGTTGATGACGACCATTATAAGATTCGCGAATTGCGGGATCTTGCAATGTGGTCTGAAGGCATGATCTGGGTTTCACCAGAGCGTCATGGTTCCATGACTGGCATTATGAAAGCGCAGATCGATTGGATACCTCTTTCGATGGGTGACATGCGTCCTACGCAAGGTAAAACACTTGCTGTAATGCAAGTCTGCGGCGGCTCACAAAGTTTTAACGCAGTCAATCAAATGCGAATTCTGGGATGTTGGATGCGCATGATTACCATCCCAAACCAATCCTCCGTTGCAAAAGCCTTTAAAGAATTTGACGATGCAGGTCGTATGCTCCCATCACCTTATTATAATTGCATTGTTGATGTGGTTGAGGAGCTTGTAAAATTTACCCTGCTTACACTCGGCAAATCAGACTATCTGACGGATAGATATTCCGAGCGGGTAGAAAATGCTGAAGAAACATCGAAGCGTGTGAACCAACGTTCACTATACAGAAAATCAGTTATTTATCCTTTTCTAATTGATCAATGAGCGCAGGCAATTTTGCAACTGTATCAATCACGTAATTAGCACCTGCGGCGGTTAATTTTTCAGTTGCAAGATGGCGGATTGCATTAATTTCATCTTCATCCAATTGGGCGAGCTCTTGGGGTGTTTTTCCTGCATAATTGCCCGAAAGCGAAACTCCAACGGTGTCGCAGCCTGCTGACACACCTTCACCAATTCCAGGCTCCGTATCATCTACCTTGATGACCAATTCAGGACGTGTAATTTTCAAATCCTCAAAACATTTGTGCATTGCGTCTGGCGCAGGTCTTCCTTTGGACACTTCGTCACTACAGACCAGATTATCAGGAGCATATCCCTGCTCGGCGGCGACCGGTAAAACATGTCCCATGATTGAGCGTGTATAACCAGTTGCCGAACCAATCTTCAAGTCACGGTCACGGAGGTTGGTAATCATCTCTGCAGCGCCAGGTATCAGATCGGCGTATTTTGCGGCGACTTTTTCATTTAGAGGCACAAATACATTGTAGATACGGTCTATATCAGCCTCGGTATAATCATGCCCGTAAACATGTTTAAATTTTTCCGATACGTCGTTCATTTCCAGAATTGTTTTTATATGGTCTCGTTTTGCCATGCCCATAGGTTCACGAGCTTGGTCGACTGAAATATAAATATCAAATTTCGCGAAAGCCTCAATGAAAACGCCCATGGGAGCAAAAGAACCAAAATCAACCATAGTCCCTGCCCAGTCAAAAATGACAGCCTCATATTTTTCATTTTGCTCTCCGTCAAAAACAATCAACCTAATTTATAGAATACGTTTGAAGACAGTTTCATGACATATAGAAAATCATTTTAAAGGTCGGAATTTATTCACTAAATTTAATTTTCCACAATCGTCATGGAACTGTTATCTAAACATTCAAAAACTGTCACATACCGCGAATAGTTTGCCACACATCGAACCACTAAGGATGGAATCATGGCACAGGCTGTTTGCGTAAAAAACTTATCTAAAACATTTGGAGCTACAAACAAGGCATTAAAAAAAGTTTCTATCGATGTTGATGAAGGCGAGATGGTTGCGCTGATAGGCGCGTCAGGGTCTGGCAAGTCCACACTCCTAAGGCACATAGCCGGGCTTGTAGAAGGTGATCGAACACAAGAATCTGAAATTCGCATTTTTGGCGATGCTATGCAGACCAAAGGTCAGATACATACCAATGCCCGCAAGTTACGCTCAAAAGTCGGTGTTGTGTTCCAACAGTTTAATCTTGTCGGCAGGCTTAAAGTGTTAACAAACGTTTTGATGGGAAACCTGGGCACGATGCCGCGCTGGAAAGGAAGCCTAGGACTGTTTGATAGCCAGCAAAAAATGACCGCTATGAGAGCATTATCACGCGTTGGTATTTCTGCTCAGGCGATGCAGCGCGGCTCTACCCTGTCAGGTGGGCAACAACAAAGAGCCGCCATTGCCCGTACACTTGTTCAAGGCGCAAAACTGCTCATTGCTGATGAGCCTATTGCCTCCCTTGATCCTTCATCAGCCCGCAAAGTCATGAACATATTAAGAGATTTAAATGACAAAGATAAAATCACGATTATGGTTTCACTCCATCAGGTTGAATATGCACTTAATTATTGCCCACGCACAATTGCGCTTCGTCATGGCGAAGTGGTTTATGATGGATCTTCTGAGGCGTTAACGCCAGATTTCCTCGCTGAACTTTATGGTGCCGAAAGTGAAGAACTCTTTCTACCCGGTCTTCACGATGGCGCTAAAACGGAGCCTAAAAGTTTACACGATGCGCCTTTTAAAGAAGCGCTTGCGTAAAAAAACCATCCCCCAAAACAACACTATCAGGAGACATAAAATGTTGAAAAACTCTATCATTGCTGCAGTGCTTGCAGTTGGTTCATTGTCAACAAGCATTGCCTACTCGGAAGAAGTTAAAGAATTGAACTTCGGTATCATTTCAACCGAGTCCACTTCCAACTTGAAAACACTTTGGCAGCCGTTCCTTAACGATATGCAAGAAGAAACAGGCATTAAAATCAATGCATTCTTTGCGCCAGACTATGCAGGTGTTATTGAAGGTATGCGTTTTGACAAAGTTCAGGTTGCATGGTTTGGCAATAAATCAGCAATGGAAGCAGTTGACCGTTCCGGTGGTGAAGTTTTTGCTCAAACAGTCGATAGTGATGGCAATCCTGGTTATTGGTCTTTACTTGTCACACATAAGGACAGCTTGCTTAATTCTGTTGACGATGTATTGAAATGTGATGGCTCATTGAACTTTGGCATTGGTGATCCAAACTCCACTTCCGGTTTTCTTGTGCCAACAACATACATCTTTGCACAAAATGGTGTGAACCCGTCTGAGTGTTTTAAAACGGTTCGCAATGCAAACCACCAAACCAATGCGCTTTCAGCTGCAAACAAGCTGGTTGATGTTGCGGCAAACAACACTGAAAACATGCGTCGTCTTGAAGACAGTAATCCTGAAGCGTACAAAAACCTCAAGGTTATCTGGAAATCACCTTTGATTCCTTCAGACCCAATCGTGTGGAAAAATGATCTGGATGAAGTTGCAAAGGCCAAGATTTACAAATTCTTCATGAGCTATGGCCGTAATGGCACAGCTGAAGAGGTTACTCAAGAACGTAAAGTTCTGGCTGATCTTGATTGGGCGCCATTCAAGCCTTCATCTGATGCGCAGCTTTACCCAATTCGTGTCTTGGCCTTCAATAAGGATATCTTGAAAATCAAGTCTGACAAAAAACTGACAGATGCTGAAAAAGAAGCAAAAATTGCTGAATTAAAAGCAAAGTCAGATGAAATCAGCAAACTAGCTGAACAAGTTCCAAGCCTTTAATTTAATAAAGGCTTACAAGAACCTGCCTTCATTTGCCCTTGGAGTCAGGTTCAATTTATTTGGAGAACCCCATGAGCATAGAAGCAATTAAAGCTGCAAACAAAATTGAAGATATCACCATTCCGGAGGTCTCTTTGAAGGAAAAGTCAATCAAATGGATAACGCTTGCAATCATTGCTTTTTTATTGGCATGGAGTTGGTCTCCAACAGAGATGTATCGCTTAGTTAACCTTTACACAGATGCCGACAACATGGCGCAATTTGCAAAAGGGTTTTTAACACCAAATTTCCGTGACCTTGATATTTATTTAGAAGATATGGTCGTTACGATTCAAATCGGAATTTGGGGAACGTTTTTAGCCATTATATTCGGCATACCATTTGCCATTCTTTCTTCCACAAATATTTGCCCGATGTGGGTTGTTCAACCTGTGCGTCGTTTGATGGATGCTTGTCGTGCAATCAATGAAATTGTTTTTGCGCTTCTTTTTGTGGTAGCTGTTGGCCTTGGACCATTTGCGGGTGTGATGGCGCTTTTTATTCATAACCTGGGTGTTGTTGCCAAATTATTTTCCGAGTCTGTTGAAGCGATTGACCCGCGTCCTGTTGAAGGTATTCGTGCAACGGGCGCAAGTAAGTTACAGGAAATTATTTTTGGCGTCATTCCTCAAGTGACACCGCACTGGATATCATTTGGTCTTTACAGGTTTGAAACAAACGTCCGCTCCGCTACTGTATTAGGCATTGTTGGAGCTGGTGGTATCGGACAGCTTCTATGGGAAAACATAAGAAGTTTTGCCTATGCTGAAACTGCCGCAATTATGATCATCATTATTGTATCGATCACATTAATTGATATCTTGTCACAGAAATTAAGAAAATGGGCGATCTAAGCTGACAAAAGAATACGAAAGATATGCTGTTTATTTTTCGCCAAAGCCTAATACGGCTTTGGCGAAATTTGGTTTTGAGTGGTTGGGTTCGGATTCTGAGGCAGGCCATATCCTAGATGCTCCAACGCCTTACGTAGAAGAACCCAGACGATACGGCTTCCATGCTACATTAAAAGCACCCATGCGGCTTGATAAGGATGTCAATTATGATCACTTCCGAACCAGTGTAAAGAAGCTTGCTAGTGGCCTTGAAATCGTTGAACTTGGTGTTTTGAAGCCAGCGCAGATTGGCAAGTTTCTTGCGCTTAAAACGGATAATATAAATCATGCCGTAGTAGCAGCACTAGCCTGGAAGTGCACAAGAGAACTTGATATTTTTCGCGCTCCACTAAGCGATGGTGAGCGCCATAAACGACCAAACCTGAACCTGTCTGAACAAAGCAATCTTGAGCAATGGGGGTATCCATATGTTGGTAACAGCTTTCGGTTTCACATGACATTAACCTCGCACCTCTCACAAACAGACTTGGATAGTGCTAGTAAGCTTCTGATTTCCAAAGTTCCGAAAGAAACTACAATTCTCAGTTCGATCTCAATTTTTGGAGACCCTGGCGTTTCTAAGCCGTTTGAGTTTGTGGAGCGGTTTGATCTGCAAGGTTAAGCAAGGTCTGTATAAATTTATCAACCGCCTCACTAATTGATCCATTATTACTAATTGAATTCACATTTAAATCGCCAGACCAGTCAAGCGCTATCTCACGCAGCTGCCTTACCATTATTTCCGCTTCATTTTCCCGACCACGGCTCATAAGGCGTTGGTTGGTTTTTTCAGAGCTTGCTGTAATTTCGATGACTTCTATTTTGTTGAATTTATTAGCAGCTTCCTGAACCGTATTCCTTGAAATGTTGGCAACTACATTATGCCCTATACGAAGCGCATCAAATACATCATCCGGGAGCGCATAATGAAGTTCATGCGCAGACCACCAAAGGCTGAACTTGTCGTCTCTTGCTCTTTGAACAAATTCTGCATTGGAAATGTTCTGGTGATCTTCACCGCCTGCGTCTGCGGGCCGTGTTATCAAACGTTGAGGAAAATAAAAGTTTCTTTCATGTTTCAGTCTGTCTTTGGCATTTTCCAAAACCGTGTCTTTGCCAACACCACTAGCACCAACTATGGCAAAAAATATTCCGGGCATTTTCGCATCTTGTCCTTATAGATAATTCAAGTTGAAGCATTTTTTCTGAGCCATTTTTCAATTCAGGCAATTCGATTGCCTTGTCTCCAAACTTCAGCAATCGTTGGCACTTCTTCATTAACATTATAACGCACCAAGTCTGCTCGCTTCCCAATGGCAATTTCACCCCTATCTTCAAGCCCAACGTATTTTGCCGGGTTGCGGGTGACAGTTGCAATGGCATCAGGAAGAGAAATATGTTCGCAGTGTTTTTCAAGCAAGGATGCGCCAAACAGTAATGAAAAAGGAACATAGTCGCTCGAAAGCACATCAAGCAGTCCTGCACTTGCCAAATTTCTTGCGGAAATATTTCCAGAGTGCGATTTGCCACGAACCACATTGGGTGCACCCATCAAAACTGCCAATCCGTTATTGTGGCTGGCTTCTGCTGCATCCATGGTTGTGGGAAATTCCGCAACTTTTATGCCATCATTAATCGCTTCATCAACATGGTCTACGGTTGCATCATCGTGGCTTGCCAAAGGAACTTTTTTGGTATGGGCAAGTTTGACAATTTCTCTACGATTGGGTTCAGAATTACGTTCCTGGGCGGCAATACGGCCTTTCATGTATTCTTCCATCTCTTTGTCATTTAAACCATATTTACCCTGATAGTAAGTGTAATAGGCTTCGATAGAAACAAACTGGCGCTGGCCTGGCGTGTGGTCCATTACGGAAAAAAGACCTGTTCTGGTATTCTTCGACAGCGGCTCGATTTTATCCATCAAATGATCGCCTGAAACTTCACACCGCCAATGTATGAAGTGATCAGCCTTTAGCGATCCTTTATCATTCAATACTTCAATGGATTGAGCCATTGTATCCAGATAGCTCTCATCTCTTGCACCTGTGTTTAAGTGACCGACAGCAATCGCATCAAAAACAGTCGTGATGCCAGCGGCTACAATTTCTCTATCGTGATTAAAAATCGCAGCTTTAACTGGCCAGTTGGATTTGGGTCTTGGCATGACATGGCGTTCAAGATTGTCTGTATGCAATTCAACCAGTCCGGGAATGAGTGTATCACCTTCAAAATCCAAGGCGGATTTAGATGAACATTTTTTATCACTCACATCAGCTATTTTGCCATCAACGATTTTAAGAGCGCCATCAATAACTTCATCTGCCAAAACAATTTTTGCATTACTAATAATCGTTTCACGCATCTGCGAGTTCCTTTACATTTTGCATGATGACATCGCGCGTACCCAGAATTTCACGATCTTTAGGGTCATGGAAAATACCCAAAACAGCTGTTCCTTCGTCTGCGAGATTTCTGATCATCTTTAAAACCGTCTCGCGGTTTTGCGGGTCAAGTGAAGCGGTCGGTTCGTCAAACAGCATCAAGGGTCTTGGTGCTGACATTGCACGTGCTATGTTTACGCGTTGTTGCTCACCACCAGAAAATGTCAGTGGCGATAAATCATGAAGCGTCTTGTCTATTCGTAACTTTTCAAGAAGCTCCACCGCACGACTTTGCGCAACACGCTCTTCAACCCCTAACTCGATGGCTGCATTTGCAACGATATCAATTGTCGCGACACGTGGAATAACTCTTAAGAACTGCGACACATAACCGATAGTGCGTTTGCGCAAGTCGATGATTTGACGAGGGTCGGCTTTGACAAGATTAATCATGCTCTGGTCATCACGGATGTTAATCAATCCGCCATTTACCCGGTAAGTGCCGTATACAGCCTTTAACAAAGAGCTTTTGCCAGCGCCTGATGGGCCACATAAGGCTACAATTTCACCTGCATCAACATGAATGTTGATATCTTTTAATACATCCAGCATCGCATTATTTTGTGTGTAGAGCGTAAATTGTTTGCTGAGTTGTTTTATCTCAAGA
>CALFBM010000162.1 GCA_937951645.1 uncultured Rhizobiaceae group bacterium | reverse complement strand
CCACCTTTTTGTAATTTGCCAAACAGGACTTCGTCTGCCAAAGGCTTTTTGATGTGTTCCTGAATAACGCGACCCAAAGGTCTTGCGCCCATGCGATCATCGAAGCCTTTTTTGGCAATCCAGCTAATTGCATCTTTTGTCAGTTCGAAAGTTACATTGCGCTCTGCCAATTGTGCTTCAAGTTGCATTATGAATTTCTCAACAACCTTGTGAATAACCGGAGTTGGCAATGTGCCGAATGGTACGATTGCATCAAGACGGTTGCGGAATTCAGGTGCGAAGAGACGGTTTATTGCTTCCTCATCATCGCCTGTGCGTTTTGTTGACCCAAAGCCTATTGCTGATTTTTGAGCTTCAGATGCACCGGCATTTGTTGTCATGATAATAATTGTATTACGGAAGTCTACCGATTTGCCGTTATTATCAGTCAGCTTTCCATTATCCATGACTTGCAACAATATGTTGAATAGGTCAGGGTGGGCTTTTTCAATCTCATCAAGCAGTAGTACAGAGTGCGGATGCTGATCAACACCATCAGTCAGCAAACCACCTTGGTCAAACCCTACATAACCTGGAGGAGCGCCGATTAGGCGGGAAACTGTGTGGCGTTCCATATATTCGGACATGTCAAAACGTAAAAGTTCTACGCCCAATGAACTTGCCAACTGTTTGGCAACTTCTGTTTTGCCAACCCCTGTAGGACCTGAAAAAAGGTAAGAGCCGATTGGCTTTTCTGGTTCACGTAAACCCGCTCGTGAGAGTTTAATTGCTGCTGACAATGCATCAATTGCATCATCCTGACCATAAACGACACGCTTTAATTGAGTATCGAGATTGGAAAGTACCTGAACATCATCTTTGGAAACAGATTTTGGCGGAATGCGAGCCATCGTTGCAATAGTTGCTTCAATCTCTGTAATGCCAATTTCTTTTTTACGTTTATCAGCAGGTATAAGCATTTGGGATGCGCCAGACTCGTCAATTACGTCAATTGCCTTGTCCGGTAACTTGCGATCGTTTATGTAGCGAGAAGATAATTCAACTGCACCTTTTATTGCTTCATCTGTATATTCAACAGAATGAAACTCCTCAAAGTAAGGTTGCAATCCCCTCATGATATCAATCGCATCTTCGATGGAAGGCTCTTTGACATCAATTTTCTGGAACCGACGCACAAGTGCGCGGTCTTTTTCAAAGAACTGACGATACTCTTTATAGGTTGTTGAGCCGATACAGCGAATTGTACCAGAGGAGAGGGCGGGCTTTAGCAGATTGGACGCGTCCATGGCCCCTCCTGATGTAGCGCCTGCTCCAATTACTGTATGGATTTCATCAATAAAGAGAATGGCACCTGGTGTATCTTCAACTTCCTTGACTACTTGTTTCAAGCGTTCTTCAAAATCACCGCGATAGCGAGTGCCTGCGAGTAGTGTTCCCATATCAAGTGAATAAATTGTACTTTCCTGAAGAACTTCCGGAACATCATTATCGACTATGCGTTTTGCCAAACCTTCTGCAATTGCAGTCTTGCCGACACCTGAATCACCAACATAAAGAGGATTGTTTTTGGAGCGGCGGCAAAGCACCTGAATAGTGCGGTTTACTTCTTCAACACGGCCAATAAGGGGATCAATACGGCCAGCTTTTGCCTTGTCGTTTAGGTTTACACAATAACTTCCAAGCGCGTCGCTTTTGTTTTGCTGTTCTTCTTCGCCTATCTGACCTTGTTCATCTTCCAAGCCACGGATGGGCCTTGCCTCTGAACTTCCAGCTTTTTTGGCAATGCCATGTGAAATGAAGTTTACGGCATCATACCTGGTCATGTCCTGTTCTTGCAGGAAGTAGGCGGCATGGCTTTCTCGTTCAGCAAAAATTGCAACCAGAACATTTGCGCCCGTTACTTCTTCACGGCCAGACGACTGTACATGAATAACCGCGCGTTGAATCACGCGCTGGAATCCCGCTGTTGGCTTTGAGTCTTCATTATAACCTGTGATCAGGTTTGACAGTTCAGTGTCGATATAATCCGTCAGGTTCTCGCGCAGTACTTTTAAATCGACATTGCATGCTTTCATTACATCGGCTGCATCATCATCATCAGTAAGCGCCAACAACAAATGCTCAAGCGTTGCATATTCTTGCGCACGATCATTTGCATAAGTGATAGCCTTGTGAAGGGCTTTTTCTAGACTGTCTGTAAAAGATGGCAAATTCTTTTTCCGTTCTCTTTATTTCTTTTCCATCACGCATTGTAGCGGATGTTGGTGTTTTTGGGCAAAATCCATTACCTGTGTGACTTTGGTTTCAGCCACTTCATAGGTAAAGACGCCACATTCTCCAACGCCGTTATTGTGGACATGCAACATTATTTGAGTTGCCTGTTCACCGGTTTTTGAAAAAAACCTTTCCAATACATGAACTACAAATTCCATCGGTGTAAAGTCGTCATTTAATAAAAGTACGCGATACAGGCTTGGTTTCTTTGTTTTTGGCCTTACTTTGGTTGCAAGGCCTGTACCTTCGCCTTCATCGCCGCTTTTCTTGTTGTCATCCTGCATTTTAAGTATTTTAGACATTATTATCCTTGCAGAAGTCCACTCTTGGAATTTCAGATTATTCGTTGATTTAATATTTCAGTTCAAAGGATAATATAATGCTCATTTTGGCTCTCGCAATAGTCATAGCAGAGTTCTTTTTGGGATAACGCAATAAAATTCATACCAGCTTACGTAACGTCCTTAGGGCGTTAACTACAATTTTAAAAAATTAACAAACGATTCGTTAGTCATAAAGAGTTTGGTAACCAAGCTCCGCTAGTTTGTTTGAAGGTCGGAGCGCATTGGTATTCTGCGCATCATTGGTTTCAAGCATACCCCCTCTGTTTTGGGGGAAATTAGACGGGGAAAAGGTATTGCGTACCCTATCTGCTTTTTGGCTTCGCCGCATAGCGCTGGCGTTTGTCACATTCATTTTTGTTGTTTCCGGGAATCTTTCGGACAATTCTGCATATGCCAATGGCAAATATGCAGGCATTGTCATTGATGCGAAGACCGGCAAGACACTTTATTCTCATAAAGCTGATAGCATTCGCTATCCGGCATCTCTTACAAAGATGATGACGATGTATATGATGTTTGAAGCGCTTGCCGAGCGTAAGATGACCAAGAAAACACGTATTCGTATGTCAAAATACGCTGCGTCTAAACCTCCTTCAAAACTGGGTATAAAGCCAGGCCACTCAATAGCTGCTGAACATGCTATTTTAGCGCTTGCTACCAAATCTGCAAATGATGTTGCATCTGCCGTAGCAGAGCACCTTGGTGGTACAGAGGGTAAATTTGCCAAGATGATGACACATAAGGCACGCCAACTCGGCATGAAACGAACAACATTTAAAAATGCTTCTGGATTGACATCAACAGGGCAGGTAACAACTGCTCGTGATATGGCAAAACTCGGTATTGCCCTGCGTGAACATTACCCGCAATATTATAAATACTTCCAAACCCGTTCTTTTAAATATGGTGGTAGAAATTATGGTAACCATAACAAGCTACTAGGTCATATTAAAGGTGTTGATGGTATCAAAACCGGTTATACGAGGGCTTCTGGTTTTAATCTGGTATCTTCTGTTCAATCAGGACGTCGCTCCATTGTTGCTGTTGTGCTTGGAGGTCGTACAGGCAAGAGTCGTAATGCCCAGATGCATACTTTGATTAAACGATATCTCCCAAAAGCCTCACGTGGTCATAAACGCCAGTTAATTGCATCAAGAAAATCCAGCAATATAGTCGTAGCATCTGCTGATAATGTAAGCTTACCAAAGCGTGGCCCTATTCCTGTATTTAGGACTACGCAAGTGGCAAAAGCAGTTGTGGATGTGAAACGACCTGTTGTCGTTGCTTCAGTTGCATCACCTGCATTTAACCAACAAGGTGTGCAACAACGTCTCGCACAAGCTGGCGCACCAGTTCCTGCTGTAAGGCCTACAAGCGAAGTAGCCTTTATAGATCCTGTTACGACGGCTGGCGTTCCTGAAAAGCCCTCAGGTTGGGTTATCCAGATTGGTGCTTCTGGTGAAAAGAGTGGTGCACTTGATTTGCTTGCAAAGGCAAAAAACAGATTTCCTCAAACGTTGGGTAATAAAGAGCTTTATACGGAGACTACAACCAAGGGAAATACTGTTTTGCACAGAGCGCGGTTTGTTGGTTTCTCTGGAAAAAGTGAAGCTAACAGAGCATGCAATATATTGAAGAAAAGACGTTTTGCATGCTTGGCTTTGAATAGTTGATTTGCAGCCCGTAAGGGTGGAGTACGGATATGAATAAAAAAGTTATCCGAAACATATCAGAAAAAAAACGCCTTCAAGCTCAAAATAAGGGCAAGAAGCGTAATTCTATGCCAATTGGTTTTGATCGCATTAAATCCATGCGATCAAACAAACTTGATTTGTTCAAACCAAGATCGGCTTTGAAAACTAAAAATTTGATCAACTATCTATTGGGTAATAGTTCACGCGCGCAAAGAGCTGCCCTGTCAAAGAAATATACACGATTACGTGTCAAAGCACCCAATGGACTATCAGCAGTCAGATTGCGGTTTGATTGATTTTACGACGTTGAAACCTGGCAAGTTATATAAAAATCTTGCCGGGACAGTTTATCTAAATCGCAGCTGAAGCTTCGGTCGAGGCCGTTCTTGAAGCTTTGTTTTTTGTGCTTGGATTTTTGCAATAAGGTTGCTTCATTTCAAGTAGCCTGTCACCAAGTTTTGCTGTTTTTTCATCGTTGATATCAGTAACCATTTGTTCTGTTAGTGATACTTGTCTTGTAAGGACTTCAATCTTGCGCTCCATCTTCATAATGCGAGTATCTTTCAATCTTAATTTCTCATCAAAACTGGATCTCTCTGAACTTAATTCGTATTTTACCTCTTCAAGGAGTGATTTACCTTCAGCGTATTTTTCATTCAAGCTTGCGTAGCGTGCTTGTATGTCCAAACTATCAATTGCTGTTTGCTCGTTTTCACGAGTAAGTGCTTCGATTTTCATATTGCTTTTTGAAATTGCTTTGTCATTTTCCGCAAGTTCATTGTAGCTTGCCTCCAGTTTGGACTGCAGTTTTTTGTTTTGTTTTGTCAATTCAGCAAGCTCATGGCCAAGCACATTGTTCTTCTCGTTAACACTTAGGTTCTCATCTTTAAGTTTTGATAGAACAATATCTTGAGAATGCATTTCAGCTGTTTGAGCTTTGCTTTGCTCAACCAAACGGTTTATTTCAAGTTGTGCTTTATCAAGCATGTCACGGGTTTTGTGTTTTTGCCCTTCAAGCAAATTGACCTGCTTATATTTTTCTTCAAGCCTGGATTTTAATTCACGATGTTCTTTTGCAAGCGTTTCAGAAGCCAGATGTAATTTCTTGTATCTTGTTTCAACATCTTCCAGGCGGCATAATTCGATTTCGGCTTTTGAAAGATAATCGGAGATTTGTTCTGACTTTTTAACAAGTGTTTCCAGCATTGCAGAACCTTGCCGCATTTGTAAATGAATATCCTGCATCGCCGTTTGTTTGCGTTGTAGCTCCAATACACGTTCTGATTTTTCTTCTGAGACTGAATTCTGTAATTTCAAATGAATTGAATTGCCATTCAAATCGATGCTGTTTGGGTTTTTATCAAAACCCAAATTGAACTCTGTATCGATTTCTTTTGCGATGTCTCGAACCATTTGATTTTCGATTTCCTCTGCAATAGCCAAAGCTTCAATTTGATCTGAAGCTTCTTGCTTGAGGTTTGCAGCGTTTATTACATCTTTTAAACTGTTCTTTTTGGAAACTGGCGAACCGTTTTTTTCCTGCGAGTTTGCAGAGCGTTTCGAAATCATGGATTTTATATTTGTCATTGCCGTCATATGGATATTCCAATTTAATAATTGATATACTTGCCCCAAATGATTGAATTGACATTACATTAAATTTTATGAAAATCATCTCGATTTTGTTAATGTAGTTAAATTTAATGAATAAAAACAATGGCTAAAAAATATGGTTAACGTGGGAAAGTGCGTTAAAATGCTTGGTTATGCTGGGTTCTTTTAATTAATAATTCTTGTTGCTTCAGGAAATATCACCTCGAAAAAACATCATTGTGAATTGCGGATTTTATATTCTGAACTAATCTGTCTTCAAAGGATTTTTGATTATGCGCTATCTTTATTGTTTTTTGATATTCATGTTTTTTTCTGTTTCAAGTGCCTATACGCAAACTGCGTCTGAGATTCCCTTGGAAAATCCGGAAGTTTTAAAGCCGGATGTGAGACCCAAGGGTAATGTTCAGCAAAACCCTGATATGACATTGGATCGGCTTGTTGCAATTGTCAGGACGATTGATGCAGAAGCACAAGTCCGTGGGCCTGCCATGCGCCTTGCCATTGAAGACGTTACTGTAACCGTTATTACAGACGCAAAGAATAACCGTATGCGTGCATTTGTTGCCATTCAATCACTGGATGGTATTAATCAGCAGCTTTTGTATCGTTTGCTACAAGCAAACTTTGATAGTGCACTTGATGCACGTTATGCGATCGCCCAAGAGCATATATTGAGTGTTTTTATACATCCTTTAAAGGAATTGGATAAGAATCAATTTATTGAGGGATTAGGGCAGGTTGTTAATCTGGTAAAAACTTATGGAACGGCTTTTACATCAGGTGCCATGACGTTTGGGGGTGGAGATAGTCGAAATCTTCATAGAAAACTGATTGATGAACTACTTAAAAAAGGTGAGCAGATTTAAATATACTCATTCCGGTTGACGCATTGTTCAATATTTAATGGGAAGTAATTTTTTTAAAATTAATTACATTTCAGCTTCAGGCAATCAAACTGATTTAAAATGGAGAACAATATGGGTCATTTAATGAACGGTGTATGGCATGACCAATGGTATGACACGCGGAAGAGTAGTGGTAAATTTGTGCGTGATGAGGCTAAGTTTCGTAACTGGGTGACCATTGATGGTTCTGCCGGACCAAGCGGTGAAGGCGGCTTTAAAGCCGAGGTTGATCGCTATCATCTATATGTATCCCACGCTTGCCCATGGGCGCATCGCACAATGATTTTTCGTGCTCTAAAAGGGCTTGAGGAGATGATCTCCATTTCCGTTGTAAATTGGTATATGGCTGAGAATGGTTGGACGTTTATTGACAGTGATGGTGTTGTTCCAGATTCAATACACAACGCCCAATTTATGCATCAAGTTTATACAGCAGCAAAACCGGATATTTCCGGTCGTGTAACTGTTCCGGTGCTTTGGGACAAGAAGCTCAATACAATTGTAAGCAATGAGTCTTCAGAGATCATTCGCATGTTTAATTCAGCTTTTGACGGAGTTGGTGCAAAAGAGGGGGATTATTATCCGCTTGAGTTGCGTGAAGAAATTGATGAGCTCAACGAGCGTATATATCACACTCTTAATAATGGTGTTTACAAATCAGGCTTTGCCACAACGCAAGAGGCTTATCAAGAAGCTGTTGTGCCATTGTTTGAAACTCTGGATTGGCTTGATAGCTTATTGGATAATAAGCGCTATCTTACGGGCGACAAGATCACAGAGGCAGATTGGCGATTGTTTACAACGTTGGTGCGTTTTGATCCTGTGTATGTTGGTCACTTCAAATGCAATCTGAAACGCATAGCTGATTATGGTAATTTACCTGGCTATATTCGTGAGCTTTATCAAATTGAAGGTGTGGCAGAGACCGTTCACATGAACCATATCAAGGGTCATTATTACGAAAGTCACGCTACAATTAATCCCACTGGTATTGTGCCAATGGGGCCTGAACTTGATTACATGGCACCGCATGGGCGGGGGGCGTTCTAGTTTTGCTCTTCAAGCCTGTCTGTTGCTGGTGGTGGTGTGCGGGTTAGGGCGCAAAGTTCAGCATATAGCTCGTCTGTCATATCTATATTGATTGAATCTAGCGATGGCTGGAGTTGCTCGAGATTACGAGCGCCAATAATAGGGCAAGAAATAGCCTCGTTTTTTGCAACCCAACTCACTGCCAGAGATACAGGATGAATGCCTTTTGAGTTGGCAAATTCTGAGAAGCTTTCTGCGACTTCAAAAACCCAGTCTTCCTTGTAGCGGGCGGTATATTCCGGGTTGGTTGAAATACGGCCACCTTCAGGGCGGTTTTCTTTGGTATATTTTCCACTCAATAATCCGCCACCAACAGGGGAATAGCTTATTACGCCCAGGTTTTCCGACTTCGCAAGTTCCAGTATTTCGACTTCGACCTGACGTTTTACCAGTGAATACATGGGTTGAACCACATCAATGCGGGGCCAGTTGTTTTTAGTGGAAATTCCAAGTGCCTTTGCAATTTGCCAGGCTGAATAATTGCTGACGCCGAGATGGTGAACCTTGCCATCACGAACGAGTTGCTCAAGTGCGCGAAGGGTTTCTTCCAAGGGTACACTGTCACTCCATCGGTGCATGAAGAAGACATCAAGGTAATCTGTACCAAGGCGTTTCAAACTTGCTTCGCAGGCTTGTATGATATGTCTGCGGCCTGCACCGCCTGAAAGGACATTGTCCTCCATCTGTATAAAGCATTTTGAAGTTAGCACTATTTCGTCACGGCAGCCTTGAATGAGCTTGCCAAGGATGGTCTCAGCCTTGCCCTTGGAGTAGGCATCTGCGCAGTCAAAGAAATTTATGCCAATGTCGCGACAGGCATGGAACATTTTGGCTGATTCAGCTTCATCTGCATCGCCACCAAATGACATGGTGCCAAAGCAAAGTTGTGAGACTTTAAGTCCGGTTTGTCCAAGGGATTTGTAATTCATCAAATATCATCCATTTGTAATCAGCTAATTTCTGCTTGCACTTCGTCCAGCGATTTATGCATTGCGGATATGATTTCATCAATCTGATTGCACTCAATGATGAGGGGAGGGCAAAGTGCCGCTGAATCGACGATTGAACGTGAGATAATGCCGTTGCGCTGAAGTGCCTTGTTGATGTGAATGCCAAGAGCCCCCGGTTTTTCCAAACCTGATTTGGTTTCCTTGTCAGCTACTAACTCAACTGCTGCAATGAGGCCAACCCCTCGCACTTCACCCACGACAGGATGATCAGCAAGTTTGCGGAGCTGTTTTTGCATATACTCACCATTTTCTGCTGCTTTTGCAACAAGATCACGCTCTTCAATGATGGCAATGTTCTCAAGAGCAATCGCTGCTCCTACTGGATGGCCAGCGCCTGTAAAGCCGTGACCCAATACACCAATACGACCAGACTCCTCTGCAATTGGCTCATAGAATTTTGCATTGATCATGAAGGCAGAGAAGGGGGCGTAGCTTGATGTGATCTGTTTTGACATCACCAGAACATCCGGCTTCATGCCATAGGTTTCAGAGCCAAACATTTTGCCTGTACGCCCAAAACCACAGATGACTTCGTCAGCGACAAGCAAGACGTCATATTTGTTTAAAACGGCCTGGATTTTTTCCCAGTAAGTTTCGGGTGGTACAACAACACCACCAGCACCCATAACAGGTTCAGCAAAGAAAGCTGCAACAGTTTCCGGGCCTTCTGCCAAGATTATTGTTTCAAGATCATTTGCACATCTTGTTGCAAATTGTTCTTGCGTTTCGCCCTCGTGACCTTCACGCCAGAAGTGTGGGCAGGTTGTGTGATGAACCCGGTCAATGGGTAAATCAAAAGATTTATGGTTGTAAGGCAAACCCGTCAGACTTGCTGAGGCAAGCGTCACACCATGGTACCCACGAATACGGCTAATGATTTTTTTCTTGTCCGGTAGACCTAATGCATTGGAGCGATACCAGATCATTTTAAGGACAGTGTCATTGGCTTCCGAACCTGAGTTTGTATAGAAAACCTTGCTCATTGGCACGGGTGCAATTGAAATGAGTTTTTCAGCCAGATCAATCGCCTTGGTGTGTGATTTGTGAGTGAAATTGTGATAAAAGGGAAGTGTGCGCATTTGGTCTGTAGCAGCTTTAATCAGGCGCTCTTCACTAAAACCAAGCGCTGCGCTCCAAAGGCCGGACATGGCTTCTATGTATTGTGTGCCATTATTATCAAAAACATGAATGCCTTCACCGCGTTCCATAATCATGGGCCCCAGTTCTGCATGCGCAACTGCATTTGTGTAACTGTGCATGTGAAAAGCAATGTCGCGTGCTTCTTGCGAGTTTGGCATGTGGTTCATGATTTTACCTCTTAAATATGCTGACCACCATTAATATGTATTTCAGAGCCTGTCACATATGAGGCTTGGTCGCTAGCTAAAAAATACACAACTTCTGCAACTTCCATAGGGCTGCCAAGACGCTTCATGGGAACATCTGCCTGTACTAATTCGTCTGTGCCTGGTGAGAGAATTGAAGTTGCGATTTCACCAGGGGCAACGGCATTGACGCGAATGCCTGTTTCACCCAGCTCATGGGCCAGTTCACGAGTAAGGGTGGAAAGACCTGACTTGGAAATTGCATAAGCTGCACCGGCGAAATCGTGAACGTGGTGTGCGGCAATAGATGAAACATTAACAATTGATCCTTTTGCAATTTTCAAGGGTTCAAGTAATTCTTGTGCCAACATCAAGGGGGCAACCAAATTGACCTGCTGAACGGCAAGAAATGTTTTGATAGATGTTTTTGTTGCGTCCAGTCTTGAGCCATTTGCAGCCTTTGGTGAAATACCTGCGTTATTAACGAGTGCGTTCAGGCCTCGTCCACCAAGTTTTTTCTTGAGTTCCTTACAAGCCATGGTAATTGAATCTATATCTGACAGATCAACGCGTATGTGCTTGATAATGCCTTCTGCCCAAGGACATTGTGTTGAAAATGATGTGCGAGCCATGGTGATGACTTCCCAATCCTGATCATAAAAATGCTTGACCACACCATGACCAATGCCTCGGCTTGCACCTGTTACTACGACGACGGGTTTGCTTGGGTCTGGCATAAGTAACCTTTTAATTTAAACTTGACTAATTTAGTTCACTTTATACCCTGCGCGTGGGAAATGCACGTGCAAATTTCCGGCTTCTTCATCATGGCGATGTATGGTTATGGTTTTACTGTTAGCAGCAATAACTGTCCCGGTTACGGGTTGCTCACCGCCATCAACATCAGGTGAAATTTCAATCTGCATGCCTTTTTTAAAACCTTGCGGGTCTTTTTCATCTATCCCAGCTGTTTCAAGTGGCTCACATTCACTCGCGCGTTTGATGGCATCTTGTGGTGACATGGGAGAGGAATTACCATGACCGATTACCTTTACATTTTGTTCCCAACGTTCCAAATCTGAGAACTCTGATAAAAGTGCGGGGCCTTGGATACAGCGCCCACGCAAGAACCAGACTACATGATATATTTGCGCATCAATTGCACCTGGTTGATCGCCAAACAGGAATTTACGTCCGTCTGAAAGTTGTTCATTGAGCCAATCAAACGGGGTTCTGATTTGTGCCACTAGGTGCGGAAGATTTGCATTGGCTTTTTTCAAGCCTTCTGCCCAGTCTGGCCCCATGTAAAGGCGGCCTCTGTCTTCAGCAAAGTCGGCTGGCAAGTTGTCCATATTTGAACCAAGAACAATTTGTACCGCTTGACTAAAGAATTCACCATCGGTCCATCGACTTAACGACCATGCCATGCCAGCGTCTTTTGTCGGGTAAAATGTTGGTGATGGGTAGCGGCGCTCCAACTCATGGATGATGCACTGGCTGTCACAATAAATGTCAGCGCCAATTTGAACGACAGGCGTACGCCGATATCCGCCTGTTAACTGGGTTAAAAACGGTTTTGGAACAATACGTGGGATTTCAACATCGCGCCATGAAAGTCCTTTAATGCCCAAGGCCACGCGAGCTTTTTCTGCTACAGGCGATTGCGGGTAGTTGTGAAGGACGATTTCATTTTTAAAGTCGCTCATTTATCGTGGCTCCGGAAACAATTTTTACCTCGAACCTGTAGCTCAAATTCTGCAAAATGTAATCTGTATTATGTCTTGAATATTTATACATACCTGATTTTTGCCAGTTTTTTGATAGTATGTTGATTTATGTTGCCGTTATACTCCAATGGATAATTCGGAATCTATACAATCTGTACGTTGAATTCATAAAAGCACTGGTGAGGAAAAGATGAGTAAAGAAAAATTGGAATGGATCAGCGTAGGGCATGTAGATGATTTGCCTGAAGGTCGTGTTAAAACTGTTACTGCCAGAACAATATCCATGTGTCTTTCTCATTTTGACGGGCAGTGGGCAGCAATGGATAATCGGTGTCCTCACCAGAATGGTCCTCTTGGAGAAGGTTCAATTGAAAAGGGTGTCGATGGCAAATGCTGGATAAGGTGTCCTTGGCATGGTTGGGATTTTGATCCATTAACCGGCGTGCCACCTGGTGGGCACGATGATGCCGGACAAGAGCTTTACCCTGTTGATATTCGGGATGGGGAAATTTTTGTTGGCCTGGAACCTGAGCCACCGCGCGAACGTACAATTTCTGATGTCATGGCTGAAACCATGGTTAACTGGGGTGTGAAGCGGGTGTTTGGCATGGTTGGCCACTCAAACCTTGGTTTGGCAGAGGCGATCAGGCAGCAAAGCAACAAGGGTGCCTTAAATTATGTTGGTGTACGTCATGAAGGAGCGGCAGCTTTTGCAGCTTCAGCCTATGGTAAACTAACCAGTAAACCTGCTGCATGTCTTACCATTGCAGGGCCAGGAGCTACAAATCTCCTGACCGGTTTGTGGGATGCGAAAGTGGATCGTGCACCTGTTCTCGCCTTGACCGGACAAGTTCAAACGCAGGTTTTTGGTCCAGGTGCATTTCAGGACATTGATTTGAAATCCGCATTTGATGCAGTGGCAAACTTTTCACAACCTGTCTTGAATTCATCAAAACACTCAGAGCTAATGTCTCTTGCGTGCAAGACAGCACTCGTTGAACGTGATGTTTCGCATCTGATTTTTCCTGATGATGTGCAAACCATTGCAAATGATGCAAAGGCTGCGCATCCAACAGGCCGGCTTGGAGGTGTGAAAATTATCCCTTCTGATGAAGACGTCATTGCTGCGGTCAAACTTATCAAACAGGCAAAACGCCCGATTATTGTTATGGGACACGGCGCAGTAGATGCTGCAGAAGCAATTATCGGATTTGCAGAAAAACTGGGCGCACCCGTTCTAACTACCTTTAAAGGTAAAGGATTGATTTCTGATGATCATCCAAATGCTGCGGGCGTGCTTGGACGTTCTGGTACGCCTATTGCAAGTTGGTTCATGAATGAAGCCGACCTTATTATCGCGCTAGGTGCATCTTTTTCCAATCACACGGGTATTGAAGCAAGCAAGAAAATTATTCAGGTTGACTTTGAACGCATGCAACTGGGTAAATTCCACCCGGTTGAACTGCCGATATGGGGAGAGTTAAGCACATTTTGTAAAGCTGTTATGCAGCAAATTGAAACTCACAAACCGCAAGAAGATCAAATCAGGGAATTGACTGAGCGCTGGAAAATATGGCGCAGGGAAAAGCAAACGCGTCTTTCGGAGAGCCGTGGCGAAGGTATTCACTCGGTGTCTGTCTTTGATGCATTATCGAGATTGTGCCCTGAAGATGCAATTATCGCCTGCGATGTTGGTAACAACACTTATTCTTTTGGCCGTTATTTCGAAAGCAAGGGACAGCGTGTTTTGATGTCCGGTTATCTGGGATCAATCGGTTTTGGATTTCCTGCTGCAATGGGGGCATGGTCGGCAACGCAAGACTTTGAAGAATACGCAGGACGCAAGGTCATCTCAATTTCTGGCGATGGTGGCTTTGGACAATATCCGATGGATTTTACCACGGCTGTTAAATACAAAATGGATATCACGCATATTCTACTTAATAATTCCCAGTTAGGCAAAATTTCCAAGGAACAACGTGCCGGTGAATGGGAAGTTTGGGAAACCGACTTGCATAATCCGTCCTTTGCAGCCTACGCGAGACTTTGCGGTGGGCATGGTGCCAAAGTAACTGAAGTTTCTGAAATAGAAGCTGCAATTGCACAAGCACTTGCCTATGATGGGCCAGCACTTGTTGAAATTATTACGGATGCGGAGCTGGTTTGATTTTCAAGAATTAATGCAGATTAAAACAATCCAACAATCCTGTGGAAATATTTTTCCTAACCCGTTATAACGCTACTCATTAGGGCTGTAACTAATTTGATTTTAGTCATAGTCGTCGATGTAAAACGTATAACAATAGGTAAAAACCAATGGCACAGAACTGGACACCGAATTCCTGGAGATCAAAGAAGATTATTCAGGTTCCGGATTATTGCGATAAAGAAGCACTCAAGACTGTAGAAGAGCGTCTTGCTTCTTATCCACCTTTGGTTTTTGCAGGTGAGGCGAGGGCATTAAAACGTCAGCTTGCTGATGTTGCCGAGGGCCGCGCTTTCCTTCTTCAAGGTGGTGATTGTGCAGAAGCTTTTGCTGAACACGGTGCAGATAATATTCGTGATTTTTTCCGTTTGTTCTTGCAGATGTCTGTTGTCCTGACATACGCAGCAGCAAAACCGGTTGTTAAGGTCGGCCGCATAGCAGGACAATTTGCCAAACCTCGCTCGTCAGACAATGAGACAAAAGGTGATGTAACATTACCGAGTTACCGTGGTGATATTATCAATGGCATCGGGTTTGATGAAGCATCCCGTATTCCTGACCCTGAACGCCAGATTATGGCTTACCGCCAATCTGCTGCAACACTTAACCTTATCCGCGCATTTGCACAGGGTGGTTACGCTAATCTTGAGCATGTACACGACTGGACGCTGGGCTTTGTAAACGATAGCCCTGCAGGTGAGCGTTACAAGGAACTTGCAGATCGTTTGGGTGAAACCCTTCGCTTTATGAAAGCAATCGGCTTTTCTGCAGATGATCATCCACGCCTGCGCGAGACTGATTTTTATACCAGCCATGAAGCTTTGCTGCTGGGTTATGAAGAAGCCATGACACGCACTGATTCAACCTCAGGTGATTATTATTCAACTTCGGGCCATATGCTATGGATTGGTGATCGTACCCGCCAGCCTGATCATGGTCATGTTGAATATTTCCGTGGCATTAAAAACCCGATTGGCTTGAAGTGTGGTCCGTCCATGACAGCTGATGGCCTGCTTGAACTTTGTGATATCCTGAACCCTGATAATGAAGCAGGGCGTCTAACGCTTATCAATCGTTTCGGTCATGAGAAGGTAGGCGATCACCTTCCTGAACTTATTCGTGCTGTTGAGCGCGAAGGCAAGAAAGTTGTCTGGTCTTGTGATCCGATGCACGGAAATACAATTTCTGCTGGTGGTTATAAAACGCGTCCGTTTGATTATGTTCTGTCAGAAGTGAAAAACTTCTTTGCAATTCATAAGTCAGAAGGCACTTACGCGGGTGGTGTCCACTTTGAAATGACGGGTCAGGACGTAACAGAATGTACCGGTGGTGCAAAAGAAGTAACTGCTGATGACCTTGGTTCTCGTTACCGCACGCATTGTGATCCTCGTTTGAATGCAAACCAGTCTCTTGAGCTTGCATTCCTGATTGCTGAATTGTTGCAAGAAGATCGTGACGCTGGTGAGCAGGGACTTGCCGCGAGCGCATAATCCTTAAAGTTGATTTTAACCAAAGATGGGCATCAGGGTTTCTGGTGCCCATTGTTGTTTGGAGGTTCATATGACTAAAATTACCAAGGGTTCTTGCAATTGCGGTGGTGTTTCGTGGGAAGCAAAAGGCGAGATGGTACAGGGGATTGTTGTTGTGGGATCTGAGTAGATTGAAGCTGGACAGGCTTACGAGATAAATAATTATCGCAGATTTCGTAGATAATACACATATCTTTGATTTTAGATTCAAGAGTGCGTTCTAAATTGGCAAAATTGAACCTTTCTCGAGCAAACTTGGCCAGGTATTTCACATCTCTCAGAACTTCAACAATACATTGCCTGTACGATTGAATCTCTGCGCATAAAGTTGGTGTCCAATACTGTAGGATATTACCCATGTTGTGGATATTCGATTCCACCTTGGAGAATTCCAATGCTGCCAACTGAAATCTTGCCATTGTTTCCTCCAGGGTAGTTGGTGGTGGCTTTGTATAAGGGTTGACGGACGGTGTCTGGGAAGTTCCTGGGACAGGTTGGGGTTGTGGTGGTAAACCAGCGGCTGAGGTAGCAGGCGCTTGTGGAGGAGCCGGGGTAGCGAATTCCTGTGCGGTAGCCGGGGTAGCGGCTGCCTGTGCTCCCACCGGTAAGGTGGGGGCAGCTTGGGCTCCAGCCGGTAAGGCGGAGGTTGACTTCTGGAAGACCTTGGGCATCGTGGAAATAGCACTGGTGGGCGTTTCTAGCCTTATATCACTGAGATTTTTCACAAAATCGTCTTGAATTCTTTTGGCAGAAGGAGCAGACTTGATACGTCGTCGCTCGTGCCGTTTGTCTCGTGTTAGATTGTCCTCAGAGCTTGTGGAACTAATGTCCATAAAAGTCAAATTTGGATTGTATTTGTGCAAAATATTCTTGCGCTTTTTCTCAGTGTTAATTCTGGATCTTAATTGCTTGACATTATAATAGTCAAAAAAGGCAAATAAATTTCAGAAATGACGGGATAACGTCCAACATATTTGAAAATCTTAAGTTAGCATTGAAATAAATTGCAGAACAGAGTTCTTACGGGCGACTGCGCCATATTACTATGCCAAAGGGGCAAGACTCTATTGGAAATAAAAGGAGTGCTCTAGAAGAAGATCTATTGAGAACTGATTCTATATTCATAGTTTCTGATAAAGAAGAGAGCTGATGTGGCAGCTTACAGGAAATAGAGAGTAGACAATGGTAGTTGTATACAATGAATGATAAGCTGACCATCAGCTGTGACAGAATGCTGGATACAATGAATGGTAGTTCCAATGAGTTAGCATTATGAAAGATAGCGTGGCTTGGTAAAGCACGTGGTCGGGTAACACCATCAAATTACCAGAAATTAAAGTAATGACGTGTTGACCTGCATTGACCGCTTCATTTGAATAATGGCTTGCTTCTAATAGTGTTCATGCAGTGATTGTAGCATGAGTGTCTTCCAGTGAGTTGGCAAGAGCATCTTCCCAATGGCTTCATTTCTAGTGTCCAATTCCAAACACAAATCACGATGCTGGTTGTGGTAGGTGGTGTACAAGCTAGGAGTCTCCCAGGGCTGGTAGCTGTCTTCTTATTTTGGGAAGTAGAGCAACCTCTTCTCCAAATTTGTAATTGGTTGGATAAAGATGGGAGTATCTCATCTTGATATTGGCAAGCAGAACAGAGATATCAGCCCTCTGGCTGTGCAGTGGTAATAACTGCTGCAGGGCTATGGGGAACATGTGTGTATTAAGTGGTCTTCTGCCAAATGGTTTTTCCATATCTTCAGTGGGTAGAAGTCATCACATTTAGCAATGGTTTAGATTCTTGATTGGCATGAGAAACATCCCCGCTAGACAGGCGGCTTAGTCGGGCTGGCTAGTTGAGCAGTAGTGGGAGTAAGCTAGCTTGTAGTGTGTTCAGGCAGTTTGTTACTCACATACATACACCATATAACTGGGCATCTATTTTGTACTTGCTGTGTATATGCAGGAAAAAGGGGGAAAATGAGAGCATGCAAAATAGCTCTGGCTTTTCATTAAAGTAGCAGATAACTGCCTTGTAGTTGCAAAAGATAATATATGGTTGGGGTAATATATATGGCATAGAACTATCTTTTGGCTTTATGCAAAAGGGATAGGAGATGATATGAGACAGTGCGATAATTACGGTAATTATGGTAATTAAAAGGAGTCGATATGAGTTTGAGGTTGAATCAAGTAGTCATAATTGATCTTAATTAGTCATAGCAGGTAAAGCGGTATTTGTGTACTTCGGCATTGTGAGTACGTAAAAGAGGCTAATGCGGGCTGTCTCGTATCACTCGTGAGCGAGCTTGCATGCCGGACACGTCATGATCTGTTTTGATATGTCCGGATGTAATATGTGAAATAGGGAAAATAAAAGATG
>CALFBM010000161.1 GCA_937951645.1 uncultured Rhizobiaceae group bacterium | reverse complement strand
TTTGCTTCGCTAAAACACAGTTTGGCCACCGAAGTTGAGCGAGGACAGAGACAGTAGAGCGGTAAGGCGGTAGTTTCGGACTATCGCCCTCCTGGAAGGCCGACCCGCGCGATTTATCCCGTGAGGCGGCACTAAAAATCTCTGCGTGGAGCTTTCGAATGAGAGCCACATATATAAATAGTAGAGGCTTTCAACTGAGAACCCTGCATGTTTGTTTTCCGATAAGGCATCCGCCTTATCGTCCGTTCACGGGCTGACGTTTTGGCTAATCGCCAAAGCCTTGCCCTGCCACGGAGGGAAGGAATTATCATATAACACCGTTCGAGACCCGGGCGAGTGAATGTATATTTATGGGATTGAGGAGGCTGAAACCAGAAATGGGATGTGAAACTTTACTCGGCAATCACGGCCATAAACTCATCAGCAAATTTCTCCAGTTTGCTTTTGCCAACACCTTTCACTCTTGCAAAGGCTTCTGGTGTGGCAGGGCGTCTTTGTGCCATGTCTTGCAGTGTTTTATCCGTGAAGATTACATAGGCTGGCACACCTTTGGTTTTGGCAAGTTCGAGGCGTTTTTTCTTGAGTGCAGTTAGAAGTTGCGTGTCACGGTTTGATAACTCAAGGGAAGGAGAAGGGGTGTTTCTGGATTTTTTGCGTGTTGCTTTTTGCTGTTTGGAAACAAGCGCATCATCGCGGTAGCTGAAGGTTGACTGGGTACGCTGAAACTCATTGCCCTTTGCAGTGATAAGCAACCCTGAATAGCCTGCGATATCAACCTCCAGAAGGCCGCTCGAAATCATCTGGCGTACAAGGCTTTGCCATTCGCTGCGTGCAATGTCTGTGCCCTTGGCATAACAGGCCAGATCATCATGGTTTGCCTTGAGGAGTTTTTCGGTTTCCTTGCCGCAAATCACATCAATGACATGAGCCTGGCCGTAGCGTTCACCTGTCTCATAAATGGCATCAAAGATGAGATTGGCACGATCAGTTCCATCTTTCATTTGAACGGGATTAATGCAATTATCGCAATTTCCGCAAGGTTGAGTATCTTCACCAAAATACTGGAGCAGCGTTTGGCGCCGACATGAAGAAGCCTCGGCATAGGTAATGAGACTGTTAAGGCGGGAAACCTCGCGGCGCTTGTGATCTTCGCTTGAGTTGGTTTCCTGCTCAATAAATTGTTTGCGTAAGCGTATGTCCCCAGCACCAAACAACATATGGACATCGGCTTCCTTGCCATCTCGTCCCGCACGCCCGATTTCCTGATAATATGCTTCGATGGAAGCAGGAAGGTCTGTATGAAAAACATAGCGTACATCGGGTTTGTCGATCCCCATGCCAAAGGCAACAGTAGCAGCAACCACAAGATCAGGTTCGGTCACAAAGCGGTTCTGACGTTCGGTTCGTTCCTCAGGAGAAAGCCCTGCATGATAGGCGATCGCGTTCAACCCTTCATCGTTCAAAATCCGGGCGACTTCTTCGGTTTTTTTGCGAGAAAGACAATAGACAATGCCACTGACGTTCTTGCGCGATTTAACGTAATCAATCAGCTGGTTCTTCCAGCTGTTTTTCATGGAAACATTAAGCGTGAGATTAGGGCGATCAAAACCGGAAACAAAGGTTTCATGAGTGCTGTTAAAGAGCTGGATTTCAATATCGCGACGTGTCGCTTCATCCGCTGTTGCCGTCATTGCAGCAATAGGGATGTCGGGGAAATATTGGGCAAGATTGCCCAGTTCCGCATAATCAGGGCGAAAGGCAGGCCCCCACTGTGAAAGACAATGCGCTTCATCAATCGCTATCATTGAAACGGGCAATCTGGAAAGCGCTCCCAGCATACGCTCGGTCATGAGGCGTTCAGGTGCAAGATATAAAATCTTGATCTCACCATTTGCAACACGCTGCCAGATTTCAACATTGGCATCCCGGTCCTGATTGGAGTGAATTGCTCCTGCTGCTACACCTGCAAGCCTGAGTGCTGAAACCTGATCCTGCATCAGGGCAACCAAAGGAGATACTACAATCGTCAAACCATCCTTGACGAGAGCTGGAACCTGAAAACAAAGCGACTTGCCAGCCCCTGTCGGCATAACAGCCAAAACAGAAGTCCCATTGAGGAGACAATCCACCACTTGTTCCTGGCCAGGCCGAAAATGGTTGTAGCCAAAGACTTCTTTGAGTATGGCGAATTTGTCTTGGTCAGGAGCGGTCATGAAAAAGCGGAAACTTTTGGGTTTGATGAATATGAATACAACAATGGGTATGTCACTTCTCAGATTCTAACAAGTTGTTCTACCCCACTTAAAACATATTCTTGCGATACCCATATAAAATATCAGAAGGATCATAATCCTTCACCAATTGGTAACCCGACTCATTCATGAAGGGTTCAGTTGATTTGGGGTAATAAACTTGTATGCGTAAGAGCAAACAATATAAACTGACACAATATACAGCACTGCTTCTGGCATGTGTTGTGATGTCGGCATGTGTTTCAGATACGCTTTCCAACGTTGATACAACACCTCAACCTCTGGCTGCTGAAAAACCTCCAAGTTATGATCCTGTGCAGCGTCAGCAAGCGGTTGAGGAAATTCGCGCCAAGGCTGAACAAACTGGCAGTGGCGAACTTACCAATCCATATGTTGAAGCAAATGGACCGAATGAACCATTTACCCCCCAAGAGCAGGCTGCAAAAATTGCTGAGCTGGAAAACACATTGGCGCAAAATGAAGTGGTCGTGACAGATGCTGAACTGGCTGAAAAACAGCGTTCAATTCGGGAATTGCAGCAAAAAGCGAAATCTCACTACGGCAATGCGGTAAACCAGATTAAAAACTAAAGCTTAACCCTTGTAAAAAATTGTCTGCGAATAAGACGCAACTGGTCTTGCAACTGGCGCTTAAACATTGCAAAAGAACCAATAATAATCAGGCTCGGTATTCTGTCGCCTGAAATTTCAACGTTATTACGGAAAATTTTATGAGCAACCATCCGCTCAGGCTAGGAATTGCCGGATTAGGCACTGTAGGTGTCGCATTAATTAATGTCTTGAATAAAAATGCGGAAATGATGAGCAACCGTTGTGGACGCGAAATCATTGTAACAGCTGTTAATGCACGTAATAAATCACGTGACCGTGGCGTTGATCTTTCCAACTACACCTGGTTCGACAATGCCGAAGATATGGCTGCCTCGGATGAGATTGATGTTTTTGTTGAACTTATTGGCGGCGAAGATGGTGTAGCACTGGATGCATCCCGCAAAGCGCTTTCTGTTGGCAAACATGTTGTAACTGCCAACAAGGCCATGCTTGCCATGCATGGTGTTGAACTTGCAAAAGAAGCTGAAGCGCAAGGTGTATTGTTAAATTTTGAAGCAGCTGTTGCTGGCGGTATTCCAATCATTAAAACCATGCGTGAAACACTTACAGCCAATAATGTTGAGCGTGTTTACGGTATCATGAATGGCACTTGTAACTACATGCTGACGCGTATGGAGCGCGAAGGTATTTCCTACGAGGATTGTTTGGCAGACGCTCAAGCACTGGGTTACGCGGAGGCTGACCCAACTTTCGATGTAGAGGGGTTTGATACAGCCCACAAGCTTGCAATTTTGACATCCCTTGCATTTGGAACACAAATTGCTGCTGATGAAATTTATGTTGAAGGCATTTCCAGTATCACAACGGAAGATATCCAGGCAGCTAAAAGTTTAGGTTATCGCATCAAGCTTTTAGGTGTTGCTGCTAAAACGGACACAGGCATAGAACAACGGGTCCACCCGACTATGGTGCCATTAGATAGCTCAATTGCCCAGATATCAGGGGTGACGAATGCAGTTGCCATTGATGCTGATATCGTCGGTAATCTTGTAATGTCAGGCCCGGGTGCAGGCGGTGATGCAACAGCCTCTGCAGTTGCAGGTGACATTGCAGACATCGCAAAATGTGTGCCTGGTGAACAAAAAGTACCTGCACTGGGCAAGCCTGCAAATGAACTTGCAGTTTACCGAAAAGCCAAGATGCGCAGTCATGAAGGCGGCTATTTCATCCGTATGACCGTAAAAGATCATGCAGGTGTTTTTGCTGCGATTGCCACAACAATGGCGAAACACAAGATTTCCCTTGAATCCATCGTTCAACATGGCGGACAGGATAATAAGGCAAATACAGATAAAACAATCATTTTGATTACACACGCAACAACAGAATCTGCGGTGCGTGAAGCACTAGAGGCAATTGGCAAGGATGATTATCTAAGCCGCAAGCCGCAGATGATACGAATAGAGAAATAGGGGACTAACCCATGGCTAACGAAAAATCTGCGATACTAGACCGCATTCTGACACTAGAACTTGCTCGCGTAACCGAAGCTGCAGCCGTTGCGGCAGCGCGTCTTCGAGGACAGGGCGATGAAAAGGCAGCTGACCAGGTTGCGGTTGACGCAATGCGAACTGAGCTAAACAGGCTGCCGATTGATGGCACAGTCGTGATCGGCGAAGGCGAGCGCGACGAAGCACCAATGCTATTCATTGGTGAAGAAGTTGGAACGAAAAAAGGCCCAAAAGTTGATATTGCGCTTGATCCGCTGGAAGGCACAACAATTTGTGCAAAGAACCAACCGAACTCTTTGGCTGTTATAGCTTTGGCAGAGGGTGGAAGCCTGCTTTACGCTCCAGATGTTTACATGGAAAAAATTGCGATTGGGCCTGGTTATCCTGAAGGTCTTATTGATCTTGATATGTCCGTTGCAGAAAATCTTGCTGCAGTTGCAAAAGCCAAGGGTTGTAATGCAAACCAGCTAACCGCTTGTGTACTTGATCGCCCCCGACACGCCAAAATCATTGAAGATATTCGCGCTGTTGGCGCTGCAATCTTGTTGATTGGTGACGGGGATGTTGCAGGCGTTATTCATACAACTGACTCGGAAGAAACCGGCGTTGATATTTACTTTGGTACTGGAGGCGCACCTGAGGGGGTTCTGGCAGCAGCAGCACTTCGTTGTATTGGTGGGCAAATGCAAGGCCGCCTGGTACTTGATACACCGGAAAAAGTTGCCCGCGCAAAAACAATGGGTGTTGACGATCCAAACAAGAAATATGCAATGAATGAAATGGCAAAAGGCGACGTACTGTTCGCAGCCTCAGGCGTAACAGATGGCAATATGTTGGACGGTGTCAAGTTTGGTAAAGGTGAAATCACAACGCATACAGTTGTCATGCGCTCCGCAACCGGCACAGTTCGCGAAATTAAAGCGCGCCACCAGGACACAAGTAAGTTTAGCGTTTAAGCTTCAAACTGATCAGTTAATGAAAGCCCTGCAATTTGCAGGGCTTTTTTTTATTTATAAACAACGAAAATGAATTGCGTGAGGCGTTACTCTTGCTAAGCCGAAAACTTCTGCTAACTCTGAATTCATGAGTGATGAACGTGCCTTTCTTGATGTGATGTCTTCCGCCAGCGCCCAGCGCTGGGTGGAGCGTCTGGATAATAAATCGCGCAATACAGCTTTGGCAATTTCGCAGACGCTTGATGTTCCAGAGTTAATTGGCCGTGTAATGGCAGGTCGAGGCGTGGAGCTTGAAGCAGCGGCATCATTCTTGTCGCCATCCATTAAAGATCTCATGCCAGACCCTGATGTGTTGACTGACATGAAAGCGGCAACTACCCGCATTTGTGATGCTATCCAAAACAACCACCAAGTTGCAATCTTTGGTGACTATGATGTTGATGGAGCAAGTTCCTCTGCACTTATGTCAAAATTCCTGAGCCACCATGGTATCAAAAACGAGATTTATATTCCTGACAGAATATTTGAAGGCTACGGCCCCAATCCTGATGCAATCAATACACTGATAGAGGCTGGTGCGAAACTTATCATTACCGTTGATTGCGGGGCAACCAGTTTTGAGGCACTGGAAGAAGCTGCAAAAAAGAAAACCGATGTTGTTGTACTTGATCATCACCAGATGGGTGACACGTTGCCTGAGTGTACGGCATTGGTAAATCCAAATCGTCAAGATGATCTATCCGGCCTTGGATACCTTTGTGCGGCAGGTGTTGTCTTTATGGCATTGGTTGCCTGCGTACGTGAATTGCGGTCCCGTGGGCTGTATAATGAAAGCATGAAAGCGCCTGATTTGCTGTCCTGGCTTGATTTGACAGCCCTTGCGACCGTTTGTGATGTTGTCCCTCTTAAAGGTTTAAATCGTGCCTTTGTCGTTAAGGGCCTGGCTGTTATGAGCAAGCAACAAAATATTGGTCTTCGAGCCTTGATGCGGGCAGGGCGCCTGGACGGGCCACCTCGTCCTTATCATTTGGGTTTTGTGCTGGGGCCAAGAATTAATGCAGGTGGCCGTATTGGCGATGCAGCCTTGGGATCAAGGCTCATGATCACAGATGATGATATCCTGGCAGAGGAGATTGCCCAGCAGCTGGAAGACTTGAACAAACAACGCCAGGCAGCTGAAAAGATTATGCTGGAACAGGCAGTCGCAGAGGCGGAAGCTGAAATGCGCGATGGAGAGGGGCCTGCTGTCATGATAACGGCAAGCGACCAATGGCACCCGGGAATTGTCGGATTACTGGCTTCCAGATTAAAAGACCGCTTCAAGCGACCAGCCTTTGCCATTGCCTTTGACCGAAATGGAAAAGGTTCCGGCTCTGGCCGCTCTGTGGCTGGTGTTGATTTGGGCGAGGCAGTACGCGCTGCAGTGGATGAAGGTATCCTCGAAAAAGGCGGCGGTCACGCAATGGCAGCGGGACTAACAATTCAAAAAGACAAGTTGGGAGACTTGCGTGGATTTCTTGAAGCCAGACTTGCAGAAGCTGTTACTCAAACACGCCAATCTCAAATCTTGAAAATTGACGGTGCTCTCACTGCAAGAAGTGTAACGCTTGATTTATTCGATATGCTTGAACGTGCTGGCCCTTACGGACAAGGACATTCCCAACCGGTGTTTGCCTTCCCGGCGCATCAAATCCGTTATGCAAAAGTTGTTGGTGCAGATCATGTATCTTTCATAGCATCTGCAGGTGACGGTGCGCAATTAAGAGGCATAGCCTTCCGTGCTGCTGATACGGAAATGGGGCAATTGCTCTTGAACAATCAAGGCCACCCTGTGCATCTTGCAGGAACGCTTAACGCGGATTTCTGGCAAGGGTCAAGACGTGTGCAATTAAGGCTGATGGATGCAGCTATTGGATGAGATCACTACCAAAGCCTTATATTGAGCGTATCAAGCCAAGGTTTTCTTGTAGTCCTGGGCAGCATGCCAGACGACTGCACACAAAACCATTGCACCACCCGAAAGACTTGCCAGTGGTGGAACCTCTGCCAGAAATATCCAGGCCATGAAGATTGCCAATGGTGCTTCTGCAGAACCCAACACGCCTGACTCAGCTGCGGTTATCAGTTTGGTTCCTTCTGTCCATAAGATAACGGCAATTGCAAATAACAGACCAAAAAAGACGAGTAACAAGCCATCATGGAGAGTTACATCGAGTGGATTGGTAAAAAACCAACCAATAACAAACAATTGAAAAGCTGATGCTGCTCCTGCAAGAACAACAGGTGTCTTACTGAACATCCTGATAAGAACCATATAGAGCGCATTACCAAGCATCATTAGCACCGCAATCAAATCACCAAGAAGACTGAACGAACCAATACCTGCTCCAACCATCAAAAATACTCCAGCAATAGAGACTGCAGCTGCTACCATCGTTGCGTTGCGAACTTTTTGACGGAGCAACATCCATTCAAGTAAAGCTGCCACAAAAGGTACAGTTGCGTAGATAACCGCAACATTTGCCACATAGGTCATCTTGAAAGCTGCAATGAAGGCCAGACTGGCGAGGCTTCCAACACTTGCAAGTAACCAGCCTCGCCAACCAAGGCGCAGTCGGGTTGCAGCAGATGTGTTCCGATTTTGCCAAAGAACATAGGCTGAAATGAACATTGCGCCTAACAGTCCGCGCCAGCAAGCTACAGTCCAGGTATTATTTTCAATTGCCTTGGTCAGAACTCCAGACAGGCTGAACGCCACGGTTGAAGCAAGAACCAAACCAATGCCAAGTATCTGATTTCCGTTTTTAGCTTCTTGATCTGGCATAGCCCCTCCAAAAATATCAATTTGGTGCTAATACCATTTCCTTGCTGACAACGTACTGTCAGCAGTAATTTATCGAGGCGCTAAGTCCATGTATGCCTTGTGCTGCCATTAAAATTATATATCCCTTACTCGGCCGCATGTATCTTGCGTTTTGTATTGGTATAATCAGCCTTGCCTGGTGCTGTGCCTTCTGGCCATGGATATAGTTCGCTCAGCGGAATCGATCGTCCATTGTTTTGTACGACACGAACGTGATGGCGGCACAGGCCTCTTGGTTCCAGTACGCCGCAGGAGTTGGCAATTGTATCCACTTCATGCACAAGATTGTTTATATAACTTGCAACACGCAACCCTTTTTCCCTTGGCACAATACCGCGCTGGAAACGAGGATCGTGTGTGGTGATGCCTGTAGGGCAGGTATTCTTGTTGCATTTCATGGCCTGAATACACCCAAGTGCGAACATTGCGCCACGTGCCGTAACCACAAAATCAGCCCCTGCACATAAAGCCCAGGCAACATCGGCTGGCGTGATGAACTTGCCCGATGAGACGATGCGGATGCGGTCCCTGAGGCCGTGTTTTGCAAGAATATTGGCAACCAACGGGAGGGACTCGCGCACCAGCAAGCCAACATTATCCATCAAGGGCATGGGGGATGCGCCTGTGCCGCCGTCACCAGAGTCAATTGTAATAAAGTCAGGCGCAGATGCCTCACCGCGTTCGAGTATTTCTTCGCAAAGAGTATCAATCCAGTCAGGTGAACCAATCACTGTTTTCATGCCAACAGGCTTTCCGGTAACTTCTCTGATATGTGAAATCATATCCAGGAGTTCAGCATTGGAATTTATTTCCGGATGGCGGTTCGGCGAAATAGATGCCACACCTTCTTCGATCCCCCTAATAGCCGCAATTTCCCCATTTACCTTGACCGCCGGCAAGATGCCACCTTTGCCTGGTTTTGCGCCTTGCGAAAGTTTGATTTCAAACATTTTAACTTCAGGAACTTTGGCAACTTCGCGTAATTTTTTATCGCTCAGACTACCGTCCTTGTTGCGAACACCATATTTGGCTGTGCCAATTTGAAAGACGATATCGCAATTACCTGATAGATGATGAGGAGAAAGACCTCCTTCGCCTGTATTCAACCAGCAATTGGCACGTTTTGCACCCTTGGAAAGAGCCTTGACTGCAGGGCGTGAAAGCGCGCCATAACTCATGCCGGAAATATTTACAAATGAAGTTGCCTCATAGGGTTCGCGCGCATGAGGGCCAATTACCATGGTTGGAATTTCGATGTCTTCTTCATCCAGATAGGGAAAGGGGCTATTAACGAAAATGGGAGTACCAGTAGGTGTAAGGTTCTTGGTTGAGCCGAACGCAATCGTATTCTTCTTGCCTTTTGAAGCGCGCGCAACCCATTCACGTTCAGCCCGGTTAAAAGGCATTTCCTCACGATCCATGGCAAAGAAATATTGTCTGAAAAACTCACCGAGAGACGAGAAAAGGTGTCTAAATCTGCCTACAAGCGGATAATTGCGTCTAATTGGGTCTTTGGTTTGCACGATATCTATCACAAACGCGCAGATAGCCCATAGAACAAACAACCCAATTACAAGAACGAAACTTGTCGTAAGGAACGAAAGGGCTTGTGAGACATAATCAATCATTATTTGTTATCCAGAGTTCAATCTTTATATAAAAACCTACACCATCTTGTTAGTCACATGAAATCAAATTGGATTTTCGAGTTCACAAACTGTTCATGTGAGAAATGGCACATTCGCATCTGTAGGAATTAGTAAGCTTAAATCCAAAAGCAAGCAATTAATGCGAAATAGGAGATGATTATGAAAACGGAACTTTTGATTTTTGCGGTGCTGGCAATGGTTGTGTCGTCATTCTTGAATGAAAATGTTCAGGCTCAATCAAACGACCATCTGGCTGTCACCAAACTTCGCATTGTAAATGCGGGTGAAATTCATGCCAAATCGCTACAGATCAAGACTGTTTTATCAAATGAAAACCATACAAAACCCAACGAAGGCTAGGCTCTGCACCTTGAAAGATTGAGGTTTATTTATCCATCTTCACTTTTTGTTTTTGATGGCCCAGCCCGCTAATATGGAGTTCCATTGTATCGCCCACCTTCAGGAACTTTGGCTTTGGCTTGATGCCGGCACCTACACCAGGTGGTGTGCCTGTCGATATTACGTCACCTGGGTACAGCGTAAACATTTGAGACAGATGTGAAATAATTTCAGCAACCGTAAAAATCATCAGGGACGTATTGCCCGTCTGCATGCGCTTTCCGTTTAGATCAAGTGACAAATCAAGGTTTTGTGGATCCTTGATCTCATCACGCGTCACAAGCCAGGGGCCGATAGGACCAAATGTGTCGCAGGATTTTCCCTTTGTCCATTGGCCTGTCAGTTGTTTTTGAAAAGTACGCTCTGAAACGTCATTACAAATCGTGTAGCCTGCTACATATTTTAATGCGTCTTCCTTGCTTACGTATTTTGCCTTGCGGCCAATCACAACTCCAAGTTCAACTTCCCAGTCTGTTGTCTTTGATTTGCGAGGAATGGAAACTGTATCATTGGCGCCAATGATTGCAGAATTTGCTTTCATGAAAAGGAGAGGGTGCTCAGGAATGGATGCACCGGTTTCAGCCGCGTGGTCTGAATAGTTGAGACCAATACACATAAACTTGCCAATATTGCCGACAGGCGGACCAAAACGCTGTTTGCCTGAGACAAGTTTAAGTTTTTTTATCTCAAGTTTTTTAAGCCTGGAAATTTGCGATATGGTAGCAGGCGTAATGTCGTCAATGTGTTTTGAGAGATCACGTAATTTGCCTTCGTTGTCTATCATGCCAGGTTTTTCCTGACCCGTTTTGCCGTATCGTACAAGTTTCATAAATAATGCCTTCCCAAAACAAAAACAGAACCATACAAAAAGCGTCATGAGCCATATAAGTCAAGACATTGCATGGAAATATAAGAATGAAATATAGAAGGAGAAAATAACACTGGTACTCCCTAGGGGAATTGAACCCCTCTTTCCAGGTTGAAAACCTGGCGTCCTAACCGATAGACGAAGGGAGCATCAGTGTGAGCGTTGTATAGAAGCGAAATTGAAAAGCTTCAAGCAGTATTTTGCGTTTTTTGCAAAAATTTTCAAATAATTTTGATGCGTAAGGGTAGCGGGGCTTTTATTGGGTTAATTAGCCGAATTATTTGGCTTTTAAGCCTTTTTACGCTTGCGCTTTGAAGATTTGCGGCAAGGATGGTGCCAGTCACGTACCGAACCGATATCGATATGCACTGATTTTGTACGGCAATAAGTACCAACGCCACCGCGCCCCGGTAATGTGCGAAGGTATTTTGCAAGTTTCCATTTTGAAACGCCTTCGACCTGTATATCAACGGCTTTGCAGAAGATATGTTGTGAATTGCGGGCACCTCCTGCGCGGCGATTACCTTTCGGGCTACGATAGCCAGAAGTCACAATGGGTTTTTTGCCATAACGACGTTCTACCATTTTCAAAATTCGAAGAACCCCAGGTTTTATACAGGCAACCTGAACCTTGGAGTGTTGAACTCGCAAGCCATTCGGTGAAAGACGGCCAAAAGAACCGACTGCTGCAACTTGAGTAGTTCTTGAAGTACCGGATGAGTGTCCATCCTCATTCTTGATGCCAAAAATTTCACTATTTGATTTCACGCCTGGCAAAGCAGTGTCATTTTGGCTACCTGATGAGCGTGTTGTTGCAACAACCCTGGTTGGTTTTTTTATTTTTGGTTTATTAAATGCACGGGATGGACGATCTGCAACAGAGTTGGCGGTTTCAATACGCGATGAAGCGCGGGCGGTTCTCGTAATCTTGGGCTTGTTAAGAGTTGCTACTGGCCGAGGGGTACTTTCTTTTGGTTCCTTCGGCGCAAAGAGAGTTTCAAAAAAACCTTTTTTCTTGGCAACTTGCGGTGCGGGCGTTTGTATCACTGATTCAGCATCCACGGTCGGCGATAATGAAGCAACTTCAACTGAGCTTTGTGTTTGCGTTGCTGCCGTTGGTTTTGCAGAAGGAATTGCAACCGTTGATGTTTGGGGTGTAGCCGTTGCATCTGCGATTACATTTGCAGTAGGGGCCTGAGAGCTCGCTGTTTCAACTATCGCAAGTGTGTTGGCAGTTTCTGGTGTTTCCAATGTAGGAGAAACCTGATTTGCATTAACAACTGTTATCGGCTCAACAGTCGTTTGATTATCAACATTGGTTGTTGGTCGAGGGGCTTTTTGGGGTATGTTGCTGGCAATCGTTGAGGTTAGTGCGTCAGTATTACCTGAAACAGTTTCCAACTCGCTTCCAGCAAGTGTTGCACCTGTTGGTACTGGCTGAAAAATCGGCGTGCCATTGAAATCAAATGATGATTGTTGAGAAACACAACCGGAAATCACCAGCCCCGCCAAAACACTTACAAGTACTTTTGCGCTTTTAATTCCAGTATCGATTTGGGTTGCTTTAAACAAATCAAAACCGTTGTTTTTTGTGTTTCTGTACAAACTGTCTACTTGCCCCTGAAGTTTTGTAATTTTTTACTGCAAAATCAACGATGAAATTGCCAATTTTGTTCGTTGCAACTTGCAATATCCATGGTTAACAAAACGTAATTGATACAGCAAATAATAACGTTTTCAGCCCTGTCGTCTCGCTAAACGCAAAATAAGGCTTAAAAAAGTCATGTTATTGGATTCTTGGAGGCATCGTTAACAGTTGCCACAATAATATTCTACCATTCTCCCGTATTTGACATGCTTTTCCAGGGTTCAACAGGTTCCAGGGCTTTCCCGTTTTGTAATAATTCAATGGAAATGCCGTCCGGGGAGCGGATAAAAGCCATAAAACCATCGCGAGGCGGACGGTTAATTGTGACGCCTTTTTCCATAAGCTCTGAACATGTTTTATAAATGTTATCAACGGCATAAGCCAAATGGCCAAAGTTTCGTCCGCCTTGATAATCTTCAGGGTCCCAATTATAGGTAAGCTCTAAACAAGGCGTCCTGTCAGTACTTGTTTTATCCCTATTAGACTCTGCATCGCCATTTGCACTCAAAAACACGTTAGTGAACCGGCCGCCTTCATTATCGTATCGATAAACTTCTTCCATCCCTAATTTGTTGCAATAAAAGTCAAGTGATTCTTCTAAATTCTTGATACGAACCATGGTATGAAGGTATTTCATTTGTTTAATCTTCCTCTATTTTGAGAATTTTCTGTGGATTTACATATTGGTTTTGCACAGACTTACAAGAGTTAAGGCTTTTTTTACGATTAAGGCTTGCAGGCTCTGCCTTCTCAAGTGCTAATATGTTATAGAATCAGTTAGTAGTATCGCGGTAATCGAGAGTAAGCCATGACGGGGGATAAAAATAATTTAGATTTCGACGTCTCAAAAGGAGAATTGTCTGCTGATGGTGAAACAGCGGGTATGGTCGAAATTGCCGGATACATCAAATGGTTTGATGTATCCAAAGGCTTTGGATTTATAGTTCCTGATGAGAATATCCCTGATGTTTTAATTCATGTAACTTGTCTGCGCCGCGATGGCTTCCAAACAGCACTTGAGGGTGCCCGCATAGTTTGTGAAGTCGTTAAAAGAGACAGAGGTTATCAGGCCTTCCGCATTCTTTCCATGGATGACTCTACTGCAACTCATCCGCTACAAAAAGAGGGCGGCAAAACCCATTTTGACGTCAAGGCCGAAAGTGATTTAGAGCGTGTTCAGGTCAAATGGTTTAATCGTAATAAAGGCTATGGCTTTGTTACACGCGGCAATGAAGATATTTTTGTACATATGGAAACATTAAGGCGTTTTGGACTAACCGAGCTACGACCTGGTCAGTATGTTCTTGTAAGGTTTGGGAATGGCCCCAAAGGCCTCATGGCTGCGGAAATCTTCCCTGATAATGAAGATAAAACAATTCACCCGAATTAGTCGTATCATTAAAATTCATCCTTCAAACACAATTATATTTTACTTGACCTTGCCAATTAAGGGACTCTAATTGCGGTGAAACTTATCCATTTTAGCGTTAAGTGGTCTTAGGAGTTTGGTGTGCAGGTTGGAGCAATTTTTTTTACAAAACTAAAGTTTCTGATATCGGTTTTTCTAATGGCCGTCTGGGTATTCGTTTCTGGCAGCAATGCTTTTGCACAACCCGCTCCGGATCCAAATTCTGTATTTCCGACTGAAATACTGGAAATTGTAACAAGCAGTGGCAGTTTCAAGTTTTCTGTTGAGATAGCCGATGAAGTCCAGGAACGCAGTAAAGGGCTAATGTTCCGCGAAACAATGTTGCCAACACATGGTATGATTTTTGATTTTGGTGAAACATCCCCGGTTTCAATGTGGATGCGAAACACGCCACTTTCACTGGATATGATTTTTATCAAGCAAGATGGCGAGATTGCAAGAATAGTCAGTGATACGGTACCCTTTTCAGAAGAAATTATATCATCAGGAAAACCTGTCTCTCACGTGCTCGAATTAAATGCCGGAATGGCCCGCCAAATTGGAATGAAAGCTGGAGATAAGGTAATTCATTCGTTTTTTAACTATCAAGATTAGATTTGATGCTTTTTCTTTAATTAATCTGTATTTCGAGCTTGCACCATATAACGGCTCGGTGTAGTGAATTTCCTGACTTGATAAGTCGGAGCGTAGCGCAGCCTGGTAGCGCATCTGGTTTGGGACCAGAGGGTCGCAGGTTCGAATCCTGCCGCTCCGACCATCAAGGCCAGATTCCGGATTTGAAATGATGGAAACCATGTCAGCAAGAATTTTCAAACCTACAAAAACAGCCATGCAATCAGGCAAATCCAAAACAGATGCCTGGATTTTGGAGTTTGAACCAGAAGTAGCGCGCAAAGTAGAGCCGTTGATGGGCTATACCAGTTCTTCTGATGCAAATAGTCAGATCAAGCTTGAGTTTAAATCTCTCGAAGATGCAAAAGCCTATGCAGAAAAAAACGGCTTGGCCTATTCGGTTCAACAGCCGCAGAAGGCCAAACGTCGTATCATGTCGTACGCTGAGAATTTCAGTACGGATAGATCACTTCCCTGGACACATTAAATCTGCATATTTCCAGATCTGCGGCTTGTCAGAATCATGTGAACCTTGATACATATATTGAATATCGGTCCCTTAGCTCAGCTGGATAGAGCGGCTGCCTTCTAAGCAGTAGGTCGAAGGTTCGAATCCTTCAGGGATCACCATTTCACACTTTTTGTAAAATGCCATGGTAATTTACCTTTGTGTCAGTATTTTACCATTATTGCCAAGAAACTTTACCATTTATGCGTAATACGTCTGGATTTTGATATTCTAAACCAGAGGTAAAATTGGGGGAAAGTGGCCTTTGAAAGAAGCGAAATTTTTTAATTTCGCGCATAAAATCAGACATTCGTAGTCTAGTGGTAACTGTCAAACAAATCTGATGCTCGCTTATACGAGCTAGAAAAGCTGGCAAGGATATCAACGTTTCTTTTCGATCCAGTCATCTGCCTTTATCGTAGTTGAGCCTTCAACCTTTTAAAAGAAGATTTTCCTGAGAGCTTCTTGTCTATCTTTGAGATGTGCTCGAGTGCAGTTGATAGATCATAAGGAATAACAGCTTCTTCCTCACTTCCAATTGTCTTATCGAGTAACTTCAATAGCGCTTCAGCTTTTGACGAATCTGTAACAACATTAGCCAATTCGTCTTTATCTTGAAATCCAAAGCCATAATCACTCAATGACCAGCATTCGAAAGGTAGTAAATAACGATTGATCTCTTCCACAGCAGTTGAAAAACATTCACCCGACAATACAGGCAAGTTTGCAAAAGCGTCAGAGATGCCGGGTGTTATCAAATGAACATCTCTTGGCCAAACCTTTTCTAGGATGGGATAAATTACACGTTTCCAAAAATCTTCGGGTGATATCACGTCCCTTTCTAAGATTTTTTCATGCCGGTCTTTACCTGTCCAATAACGAAAAAACCTGCACAATTGCATGGCTGTATGAACACGAACCTCATCATCGATTTTCCGTAGCATCCTAGTCACAAGATTTGCAGGAATACTAGTATCATTGCCTTCTCTATAGGCATGCATAACATCACCAATGAGACGGGCAGCAAAATTGTTTCTAACATGGCGGCGGAGAGTATCATCAGCAGATTTTTCTACCAGCTGATCACCTATAATGCTTAGAACTTTAGGAGAAAGATAGTTAGCACGAGCCAACGCCTCCCATGCGGTATCAAATTTTCCATGTTGCAACGCAGGAATCAGCCTTTGTTTTGTCCAATTCTCATCAGCGGCAAAGAAATATGAAACACTGGTTAAAAGTAAATAATTCGATATTTCAAGAACCTCACCTTTCGCTGTGTCTAGCACATTTCGCATATTCCGTAATCTACCTCTTCGAAACGGTTTCTTCTTATCGTTGAGATTTGGACAAATCGCGATAAATGCACGAGTCAAATCCCAAACGGGAGTAGTAATCATCCAATGTTCTGAGGATGTCTCAGAGCTTCCATTGACATTGGTTTCGGATTTTTCTCTCGGAACATACTCAGCAACGGAAGCCTTCCATATAGCTTCCCACACAGCAAAAAGGCTTCTGTCTTCATTTATAAAACTGATCCACATTGCGAGCCAATCACTCAGGCCTTTGTGGGCAAGCCTGAAAGAGCTACTATTCAATCCACTGAGGATTTTCAAAAAGCGCCTACCAGCCTCTTGATTTTCTGTTCCATGTTCCGTTGGTCTGTACAACTGCCCTATTTTGTTCAAGAGATGAGGATATTCATTTGCATTAACGCCTGACTTTTCTAAATCATTTAATACAGCTTGTTGATGGTTTGGCTGAAATAACCAATCATGCGCATTAGGTTTCTCCCAAGAATCAGGTGCCTCAGCAGCAAAGCTCTGTGTCAACACCGGAATAAAATTGCATCGTTTTCCGGAGTAAAACTGCATCACTATGGTTGCAGAGGGTTGTCCATGGGCCCGCATTGCGTAGTGCCTTCCACAGCGACGTAGCTATGCGGGGCTGTGGTCAAGCCGCTTG
>CALFBM010000160.1 GCA_937951645.1 uncultured Rhizobiaceae group bacterium | reverse complement strand
ATGGTGGTTGCTTCTGCTGCAAGACGTGCCAGGTATTGGGCGATGGACATATCGCCAATTTTTTCATCTGCTGGCAAAAAGGTTTTGATGGTAACAGGATTGGCTGTTTTGTTGGCGCGGATCATTTCTTCTGCAACACGGTAAATTTCACCGTGCATGGGTTCGTTGAAATGATCATGCCTTAAAAAATCAGAAACGCGGTAATAGGCATCATTGTTTACCAGAATGGCTCCCAGCAAGGCTTGCTCAACCTCAATATTGTGGGGAGCAGTACGATAACTTGTTTCTTGCTCACTGCCTATTCTTGGTATTGCATCTGCCATTGGTGTGTCCCGTATCGCCCTTTTTCTTTAGGAGTGTTTTACGCTGAAAACTGCAGGTTTCAATCAGAAAATCAGTAAAATTATGTTGTTACCGTTCTCCACATTATTCACAGGGAGAGAAAAATATTTTTAGCATGATTGACATACCATACATGATTCTTGGCTTGCTTTTTATTAAATAAAAAAGGCGCAGGAATTGTTCCTGCGCCTCGTGATTCCTGAATTTCGGTCGAGAATGATTATGCGTTGTTTTCTTCTTCTGATGCTTCTGTGACTGCTTCTGCATCATCCTCGTTTTCGAATACTTCTGACAGATCAACATCGTCGCCTTCGTAGTCCACAGCTTCGTGCTCAAACTGCTCATCGCGACCTGTAAGGTCTTCGCCGGATGCCTGACGGCTGGCTTCGTCTTCAGAGCGTGCAACGTTTACAGAAATATTGGCTTCAACTTCAGGATGCAGAATGATTGAAAGTGCGTGCACGCCAATTACCTTGATTGGTGTTGGCATGTTTACCTGGTTGCGCGAAACCTTGAAGCCGCTTTCATCAAGTGCTGCTGCAATATCGCGTGTCGATACAGAACCGTAAAGCTGACCTGTTTGACCTGCAGAACGGATAATCACATATGTGTTGCCGTCAAGATTTGCCTTGATGGCTTCTGCGTCTGCCTTGCGCTCATCGTTGCGTTTTTCAAGGTCAGCACGTTGGGCTTCATAAAGTGCCTTGTTTGCAGCATTGGCGCGAAGTGCCTTGCCTTGTGGCAATAGGAAGTTGCGTGCGTAACCTGTTTTTACAGTCACTTCGTCACCCATTTGACCAAGCTTTGCGATACGTTCCAGTAGAATTACTTGCATGTTTTTTCCTTTCAAGAAAAAGTCTATCCCGCAGTTGGCGGAGTGTTCGTTTGATTGTTTGATCGGTTAAAGGTTCTCAGTATTCCGCTTATAGAAAACAAGTAGAGTACCGGATATAAAAAGAAGATTGCACCGTAACTTGCGATTATGAGTGCAAAACCAGCAGGGTTGCCACGGGCGCGTCTGTGCAGGTTTGCAAGTCCCAGTAACGAAAATGCCATAAAGAAGATACCTGCAATGATCAGAAGGAAAAACTTGACTATTCCAGTTGCCAGGAATGAAGCCAGCAAGGCCATGAGCATGATTCCAACTGCCATTTTTGGTAATCCTGCTTCGATTGCAATGTCGTCTTTTGGGCGAGGCATCATGTTTGAGGCACGGCAAACGACTGCTGCCAAATGCAGATTGACAATGTGCACAATAAGCCAAATGCCAGAAAATAAGAAAGGCAGAAAGCTGAATACGGTCAGTGTTAGAACTTTTGTTTCGTCCTCGGTCAAAGGTTGCGCAGGCGGGTTTGCCTCAAGCGCTTTCTGCATCACTTCGGACAAGAGAGGTGAAAAATCTTCAGGATTGTAGCCTGACAAGAAACCAAGGACGATTAATCCAATTGAGAGCAAAATACACAGATTAAAGAACAGGCGTGATAATGGATACCACTCCATAACGCCGTCAGTTTCTTGTGCCAGATTTGCCTGATGGCCAATGATGGAAGCTGGAATTGTAAAGGCAATGCCAAGGCCAATTGCAACTTGCGGGTTGATGGCAGTCGCCGCAACCATGATTGCCAATACAGAAGAACCAACACCTACTGATGTTCCCTGTGAAAGGGTGGCAACATAAATAGGGAAGGCGGCAATGAGCATCAACGGGGATGCACCAGCGCCCACTCCGTATGAGGCCATAACACACAAGGCGGAGGCAAGCCCTGCAAAAATGGATATGATAATAGCCTTTAGGCTCATGTCGCTGTCCTGTTCATCCTGGCTTTCGCCAAACAGTTAGAGGATTAATTACCCCAACTTGGTTTCATTTTTCTGGCACATGCCCTTTTTTCGAAAACTGCCAGGTAACCCTTGGGGCACTTTTCGCAAACATATTACCGTTGCCTACTCCAGAGGCAAAAAGGACGGGGTGTGTTTTCAACACCCCATCTTAATTCATGTTAGCCGATCACGTATGGCAACAGACCAAGGAAACGTGAGCGTTTGATTGCTTGTGCAAGCTCACGTTGTTTTTTCTGGCTTACTGATGTGATGCGTGATGGAACAATCTTGCCACGCTCTGAAATGTAGCGTTGCAATAGTTTTGTATCCTTGTAGTCAATTTTTGGAGCGTTTGCGCCAGTGAACGGGCAAGACTTCTTGCGACGGTTAAATGGACGACGGCCACCTGATGTTGATGCAATAGCCATGATTATTCTCCTTCACTTGCAGGTGCTGCATCTGCTGCCGGGGCAGGTGCGTCACGGCGTGGACGATCTTCGCGGTCATTGCGGCGAGGGCGATCATCGCGGTCTGATTTTTTCATCATTGCTGACTGGCCTTCTTCGTGTTCTTCAACACGAATGGTCATGAAGCGAAGGATGTCTTCGTTAATGCTCATTTGACGTTCCATTTCAGCCAGTGCTGATGCAGGTGCGTCTACATTCATGTGAATGTAATGGCATTTGCGGTTTTTCTGAATGCGATAAGCTGCAGTACGAAGACCCCAGTTCTCTGTCTTGCTGACAGAGCCGCCGTTTTCTTCGAGAACGCCTTTAAACTGCTCAGCAAGTGCTTCAGCCTGTTGCGTTGAGATATCCTGGCGTGCCAGGAAAGTGTGTTCGTATAATGCCATTAAAATTGGCCTTTCCATTTTTGTGTTGGCGTATATTCCTGAAGAATAGACTGCCTTTTATTTTCAAACCAATTGCGCAAAGCCTTCACGCCGCCTTTTTGTTAGTTGCGAGAACCAACAGGAAAGGCATTTTGACGGTCGAGAGCGGAGACACGGAAGGGCGGGAGATCTTAAATTCCCTCTTGTGCTTTTCTAGCGAAAAGACACAAGCCATCGTTCAGCCACCAGCAATTCGGTCTGAATGCGAGGGTTATAGCGGAAATGGATGGGAATGCAAGCAAGAATTAGCTGTCACAAGAATGTCCCAATTCTAGTCCATAAGTATTAGATAACAGGGAGACAGAAAATGACTGATTCAAAGAAATCTGCGACTTCTGCTTCAAGCTCCAAGTCAACGCGTAGTGAAGCACAAAAGAAGAGCTTTAATCCTATAAACGCTGTACCTAATACATCAAAGGCTCGTCCAGAACGATATCTTTACGGGGGTATGCTTTTTCCTTCACGCATACATGCGTTGAAAGAGAACCAATCGCTGGAACGTGAAGCGAAATAAAGCAAAATACGGTATTGTGACCTTCCGAGACATTCCAATTCATAGTATTGGGTTATGAATCGGGAGGTTTAAATGTTTAGAAGAGATATCAAGACAAGTGTTTTAACCTTGGCTTTGCTTTTTCTGCTTTCGGTATTTGCAGTGCCTTTACAAGCTCTCGAACTTAAACCTCATAAAGACCGTCTTTTCAAAAATCGCAAACCTATTGAAGTCAAGGATAATGGCGATTTTCTTCGACTGCCTTATGACCCCAAACGCGACATTAACAAGCGTGATGCACAGCCTGTTCGTAAGGTTAAGGGGCATTATGTATCTTCAAAACCAAAGCGTCATGAGCAAGACTTGAGCATTTCGGCCAATGGCAGGAATGTAACTTACTTCGGCGTTGGAGCGTTGGGTGGCAATTCAAAAATGACGGTTATCTTTTTGCATGGGCGTGATGGCAGTCGTCATCTTGGATTTTCGGACGAGAAATTTGGTGGCAATTTTAACCGCGTCAAAAATCTGATGTTTCGCAATGGTGGCATCTATATCAGTTCTGATTTTACCAACTTTGAGGAAGAGGGGCGTCAGGACATTGAGGCGCTTGTTGCCCATTACAGGGGAAGGACGAGCATCTGCATGCAAGTATTACAGAACGTAAGGCTCCTCCTCTGCTTTCTCTCACTCCGTCAATACTACGTAGCAATCAATGTTGAAAAACCAAAACAATCAAACTGTTTGCAATATCTTACTAGCAAAACAAAACATATTTGTGAACATGACCTAAGAGAAAGGAATCCCGGGACAACACGCATCGAATCACAACGCATATGGCTTTCAAACAAATGAATGCAAGGTAAATTCCTTCACCTGGATATGACTTACCGTTGGGTAATGTAAGACGACTTCGCTGAATACTCTCAAAGTGATCTCACCGCTTGCACAACAGGAGACAACGGTGTCTAACCATTCACTGTACGTTGTATCCTACATGAGATAACAAAACAAAATAAACCAACCGACACATTTGATACGGATGGAGCTTCTGACCAACAAAGAGTAGTTTGTTAG
>CALFBM010000159.1 GCA_937951645.1 uncultured Rhizobiaceae group bacterium | reverse complement strand
ACTGCATGACGGGCTTTTTCTGCCATTACCGGATCAACCACAACTTCTTCACGCATGTAAACAAGTGCCTCCAGAATTTTTGGCAAGGTGATACGCTTCATATGCGGGCACAAATTACATGGTTTGATGAATTCAACACCTTTGGCCTGCTCTTGAATATTGGATGCCATGGAACACTCGGTTACAAGCAAAACTTTTGAACCCGGCTTTTGACCAACCGCAAAATCAATCATGCCGGAAGTAGAACCCGAGAAATCCGCCACATCAACCACTTCCGGTGGGCACTCAGGATGAGCCACAATCTGAATTGCAGGATCAGCCTCTTTATAGGCAAGCAATTCTTCTGGTGTAAAACGCTCATGCACCTCGCAATGACCTTTCCAGGTCAGGATCTTTTTCTTGGTAAGTTTGGCAACATTTTGTGCAAGATACTCGTCAGGAATGAGTAATATCGTATCACTTTCAAAACTCTCAACTACGCGCACTGCATTGGACGATGTACAGCAGATATCACTCTCGGCCTTAACATCAGCAGAAGTGTTTACATAAGTCACAATCGGAACACCCGGATTGGCTTCGCGCAACAAGCGGACATCTTCACCAGTTAACGATTCTGCCAGGGAACAACCAGCCTTCATATCCGGGATAAGCACTGTTTTGTCCGGGCTAAGAAGCTTGGAGGTTTCCGCCATGAAATGAACGCCGCATTGTACGATAATATCCGCATCAACCTTCTCGGCTTCCATAGCCAGTTGAAGACTGTCACCAGCTACATCAGCCACACAATGAAAAATCTCAGGCGTCATGTAATTGTGCGCAAGAATTACCGCATTGCGTTCTTTTTTGATTTTGTTAATCGCATGAACATAAGGCGCGTGAATGGGCCACTCGATCTCGGGGATATGATGCTTCACCTTTTCATAAAGATGAGCAGTTTCTTTCGCAACCTCAGGTGTATATTCAAGCGTCGGCATTTCCATCACGCCGTAGCGCTCAGCAGCACTTTTCACGGTCGATGATTTAGTCTTGTTTACCGTGGTTTGATCCATATTTGTCATAACCAAACTCCTTGTGTTAGTCGCAAAAGCACCCTTAAATCTATTATACTCAATACGAGCATAAGGGTGATTAAATAATATGCCCGCAAACGGGCAAGACAAACATAGCAATTTGGGGCATTGGTTTCAAGAGGAACTGAAACAGAGCCTGAATTTCTTCACTCTAAAAACCTTCAAAATCTAAACTGGCAAGCTCATCAATATGCGCTATATGTGTTTCATGAGAATTCTTGATAGACTATTTTTCCCCTTCGAAAATCTTATAAAGCCGCTGGATCTGCCAATCAACCCGATGCCTGACACGGGTCCTTTGCAGCTTGTCTGGCATTTTGCAAAAATGTTTAAGGGTATCTTGGCTCTCGTATTTATACTTTCAACTCTTTCTGCCCTCATCAGCCTGGCCACCATATGGGCATTGTCTTTTATAGTCGATGGCATTACCGAACTGGGGGTACAAAATTTTCTGGATGACAACAAAGCACTGCTGACTTTCTTTCTGCTATTGTTTGCAGTCATCGACCCATTAATCGTATTCATACGCTCAGCTTTTATGTCTCAAACAGTTCAAACCCTGCTACCAGCAGCCATCCGCTGGCAGGGTCACAAAGCTGTTGAGAGCCAGGACATGGCATTTTTTGAAGATATATTTGCAGGCCAGGTTGCTTCTCGCATTTCACAAGTAACTGGCTCTGTTCAAACACAATTAATGACTGCAATGCAAACAATCCCAAGGGTTACAATCCAGTTTGTTGGCTCTTTCACTTTGCTTCTTGTTCTCGCATGGCAAATGGCAATTCCTGTTTTCTTGTGGATTATGGCAAATGGTTTGCTGGCTTATTTCATTGTACCAAAGTTTCTGGAACGAGCAGCCAAGGTGGCAAGTGCAAAGTCCAAGGCTACTGGCGCAATGACTGAAATCTATAACAACATTGCCATGGTCAAGCTCTTTGCGGCAGAAAACTCGGAGGCAGATTCCATTCATTCTGTTATTGGTGAAACCATTGATACACAGCATAAAGAAAACCGTTCTTATATCCTGTCAAATAATACCGTTCATATCCTTAATGCATTTTTGATTATTTCTATATTTATAATTGGAATTTGGGGAATGTTGCATGAAGTTATCTCGCTGGGAGAACTTGTAGCAGGCGTAACAGTGGCGCGCACGCTGTCAGGTTCATCCTATGCCTTTATCTCGCTTGGACAATCTGTATCACGTACACTTGGCACCATAACCGATGCAATGCCTGTCATGACAAGCTACCCAACCATCAATGACAAGCCGGATGCTGCTGAACTTAAAATCGCAAAAGGCAGGATAGATTTCAAGAAGGTTACTTTTGCTTATGATGAAAAATCTGATCCGGTTATTCGCACACTCGACCTTAAAGTAAAAGCGGGTGAAAAACTCGGGCTGATTGGTTTGTCAGGCGCAGGAAAATCAACTTTGGTGGCATTACTTCTACGGTTGAGAGACGTCAACGACGGCTCCATAGAAATAGACGGACAAGATGTAAGGGATGTAAAACAAGCCTCCCTGCGCAAGCAAATTGGTGTTGTGACACAAGATATTTCACTTCTTAATCGTTCAATCAGAGACAACATTCGCTACGGCCGTCCAGATGCAACAGATGAAGAAATCATTCAAGCAGCAAAGCAGGCAGAAGCTTGGGAATTTATCGAAAACCTCAAAGACAACAAAGGGCGTATGGCTTTAAACGCATTTGTGGGGGATAAAGGCGTCAAGCTCTCTGGCGGTCAACGTCAACGTGTCACTATCGCAAGGGTCTTGTTAAAAGACGCTCCAATACTTGTGCTAGACGAAGCAACCTCATCGCTTGATTCAGAAGCCGAAGCAGCCATTCAGCAAAACCTGGATACGATGATGAAAGATAAAACAACAATTGCAATTGCACATCGTCTATCCACAATTTCAGCCATGGATAGACTTGTGGTTATGCAAGATGGAAAAATCATCGAACATGGTACGCATGACAAACTGGTAAAATCAGGAGGCCTGTACGCAAGACTTTGGGACCGACAATCAGGCGGGTTTCTGGGTGACAAATAATCTCCTTATTCGCCCGCCAACAGCGCAGCATTGCCGCCTGCAGCTGTTGTATCAATACACACGTGCTTCTCGCGCGTTAGCCAAAACGCGAAACCTTTTTCTGTTAGCAGTGGCACAATGGCACCCTTGCGCCCAGCCAGCGCTTTGCGCATATCACCTGCATTATCAGCAAAGCTGACAACAGCATCCAGATCTGAAATTTGCGCAAGAACATCAGCGCTAACAGTGCCATCAATGCCAGACTTATATCCGGCTGCTATTGCAACCGCCTGGCATCCAAGTGCTGTTGCTGCCTCAACCTGAATTTTTGCATCTTCCAAACCCGGCCCCAGGCAAAGTACACGACCACGCGGATGTAATGACCATTGATTGGACTCTCCCGTTGGTCCCGGCAATTGTTGAACATCCAACTCTTTTTTCACAGTATTATCAATCTTTTCAAAGGCTTGTTCTATGATTTCAAGTGATATTTCCTTACCATCACTGGCAGGTTTGGACATGGTTTCCGGCTTCATGAAGCGCTTGATGTACTTTGGTCCACCAGCCTTTGGCCCGGTACCACTTAGCCCATCACCACCAAAGGGTTGTGAACCAACAACAGCACCGATCTGGTTTCTGTTGATATAAATATTACCGGCTTCAACATGATCAATCACATGCTGAACGCGGTCATCAATACGGCTGTGAAACCCGAAAGTCAGACCGTAACCAGTAGCATTAATCGCAGTGATCACATCGTCCAGTTCATCAGCTTCATAAGTGGCTATGTGGAGAACGGGGCCAAAGATTTCTTCCTTCATTTGGTCAATGCCACTTACTTCAATAACGCAAGGAGCAACAAAGGTCCCCTGCTCTGGCACAGTCAACTGCTTGATCAACCGACCCTCGGTTTTTGCAGCTTCAACATACGCATCAATACGCGCCTTGGCAGCTATATCAATAATCGGGCCAACATCTGTTCGCAAATCCATTGGATCACCAACACGCAATTGATCCATCGCGCCAAACAGCATTGTTTTAAAAATCCCGGCTACATCCTTTTGAAGGTAAAGACAACGAAGCGCGCTACATCTTTGACCTGCCGATTGAAAAGCGGATCCCACAATATCGCGTACAGCCTGCTCCGGAAGAGCCGTACTATCAACAATCATGGCGTTTAGCCCGCCTGTTTCAGCAATTAAAGGCGCAGAAGGCACCAGATTATTGGCCATAGACCGATTAATAATATGTGCGGTCGCTGTAGAGCCTGTAAAGACAACGCCGTTGATATTGGCATGAGATGTCATAACAGAACCAACTTCGCGTCCGGATCCGGCCAACAATTGAAGCACGGTTTTTGGAACGCCTGCCTTGTGCAGTAAACTTACTGCCAGATTGGCAATCAATGGTGTTGTCTCAGCCGGTTTTGCAAGCACACCATTACCTGATGCAAGGGCTGCGGAAATCTGCCCAGTAAAGATTGCCAAAGGAAAATTCCATGGTGAAATGCAAGTAAACACACCTGCAGGATTGTTGGGGTATTTCTCACCTTCATCTGCATAAAACCTCAGGAAATCAGTTGCTTCACGCAACTCACCAACACAATCATTCAGTGTCTTGCCTGCTTCACGCACAAGAAGGGCAAAAAACTCACCCGCATTTTCTTCAAATAAATCAGCAGCTTTTCTTAAAATCTTTGCCCGCTCGCCCGGCAAAGCCTTCTGCCAGGAGTTAGCTTTCTTTGCGGCATTCTCAACATCCTGAACAGTTGCCTGTTGAACAGTACCTACAATCTCGCCTGTTGTAGGATTTATGACATCCAAAATATCTCCTGACCCCGTTTTGACCTTCCAGACTTTGGACTTGAACTTGGAAATCCGGGAAGAAAGGTTTTCAACTGTTACAGGATCTTCCAAATCAAAACCCATGGAATTTTTGCGCGATGGGGCAAACAATTCGCAAGGTTGTAAAATAACAGAATTATCATTCACGCCAATTTTTTCAAACGGATCACTCGCGACGACATATGGTGGAATGCTTTCATCAACAATCTGGTTGACGAAAGAACTATTTGCACCATTTTCAAGCAATCGCCTCACGAGATAAGCAAGCAAATCCTTATGCGCACCAACAGGTGCATAAATACGACAACGCGTCCCCTGGCGCTCAAAAACCGTATCATGCAATGCTTCACCCATCCCGTGAAGGCGCTGAAATTCAAACTTCGACTTGTCTTCTGCCATCTCCAGAATACTCGCAACCGTATGCGCATTATGAGTAGCAAATTGCGGATAGATACGATCAGTCATCTCAAGCAGTAGTTTTGCACAGCAAATATAGCTCACATCGGTCGCAGCCTTTTGTGTAAAGACAGGAAAGCTCCCAAATCCTCCAACTTGCGCATGCTTGATTTCCGTATCCCAATAAGCCCCTTTCACAAGACGAACCATGACTTTACGGTCAAGTCTGGTGGCAAGCTCATAAATCCACTTGAGAACGTATGACGCGCGACGATTATACGCCTGCACAACTACACCAAAACCGTCCCAATCCTTAAGATCAGGGTTGGAAAGAACAGCCTCAATAATATCAAGGGAAAGATCAAGCCTGCCCGCCTCTTCCGCATCAATGTTAAGTCCTATACCCGCAGATTTGGCCAATATGGCAAGCGAGGTTGTACGAGGAACCAATTCATCCATGACGCGTTGTTTATTAAGTGTTTCATAGCGCGGGTGAAGTGCCGAGAGCTTGATCGAAATACCCGGGTTTTCACGAATATCATCAGATAGTTTGGCCTTGGCGATTTCCGTAATGGAATCTGAATAAGACAGAAAATACCTTTGTGCATCCTGTTTGGTACAGGCAGCCTCACCGAGCATGTCGTATGAATAGGTGAAACCGCTTGTTTCTTTGGAGCGTGCCCGCTTCATGGCTTTTTCAATTGTCTCGCCCAGCACAAATTGTTGCCCCAGAACTTTCATCAAGCGCGTAACTGCTTCACGAATAACAGGCTCGCCGACACGCTTTACAGCACTCCTCAAAATCGCAGCCATGCCTGAGCTTTTATCATCGTCAAGCACCTTGCCCGTTACAAACAGCGCCCATGTGGAAGCATTGACAAGCGATGAGTGAGACTGACCGAGGTGTTTGCCCCATTCACTTGGTGCAATCTTGTCTTCTATCAGCGCATCAATTGTTTCATCATCAGGCACACGAAGTAGCGCCTCTGCCAAACACATCAGCGCAACACCTTCATCGGTTGAAAGACCATACTCGCTCAAAAAAAGCTCCATCATGCCGGTATCACCGCGTTCACGAATACGTTCAACAAGCTCAATGCCTCGCTGGGAAATCCGCTCCCGCAAGGGTTTATCAATCGAGGAAGCATCAATCAGCCCTTTGAGTGCTGTATCTTCATCAACTGGTTTTGCATTTCTAAAATCAGTGCGGTGCTTTGACATACCCATTCTCCAAGGAATTCGTTATAACAAGTATCTCACAATTAATCTTTGCTTTTACTCCAGAATTATCGCTATATTAGAGAAAATCACCGAATTATATTAAAAAATCAGTTATTATGAAAATAATTAACCCGAAAGTCAGCAAACTTGACGCAATTGATATGAAAATTCTTCATGCCTTAAGCCGTGATGCACGTATTACCATCACGGATTTATCGCAAGAAGTGGGACTGTCAAAAACCCCTTGTAACACAAGACTTAAACGCCTTGAAAAGGAAGGTGTAATCCTTGGTTACCGAGCCTTGCTTGACCCTGTTAAAATGGGTTTGGATCACATTGCATTTGTGGAGGTGAAACTCTCCGACACCCGCGCCAAGGCACTTACAGAATTCAATGATGCAGTTTGCAAGCTACCTGAGGTCGAACAATGCCACATGATAGCTGGCGGTTATGATTACCTTTTAAAAGTACGCACTCAAGATATTGGTACATATCGTCATGTCATGGGAGAGAAACTCTCAAACCTTCCTCATATTGAACAAACCTCAACTTATGTCTCAATGGAAGCAGTCAAGGAAGATGTTATCCTTGAATAGTACTGCGGATTGAAACCATCCGGCCGGGCGCTACGTTCCTTAATCAAGATCATCACGGAGATTAATCATGAAACTCGTCCTTATGGCTGCTACTGCCGCTTTCCTTTCAACAAGCATCAATGTAAGTGCCGCCGACTTTAAGCTTGAGGAGTTTTTCAAGGGCACAACACATGCCTATGGCAAGTTCAAGGCGATCAACGGTAAAAAAAGAGAGTTCCGTGTTTTGCTAAACGGGAAGTGGAACGGCAAAACACTCGTTCTTCGAGAGGACTTCTTTTATTCAGACGGTGAAAAAGATGTAAAAACCTGGCGTTTTACCAAAACCTCTCCAACAACTTACTCTGGTACAAGAGGTGATGTTAAAGGTATAACAACAGTTAAAGTCAAAGGTAACAAGGCAAGGTTCAGTTATACAGTTGATCTGGATAGTGGTCCCAAAACCAACTACGTAAAATTCTACGACACTATAGTTTTGAAAGATGACGGAACATTGCAAAACACGGCTCGTGTTTACAAATTCGGGATACCCATCGCAAAAGTTGCCGTAAATTTTGCGCGCAGCAAAAAGGCCGCATTAGAAATACGGCCTGAATAAAATCAATATTTCAAGCTGAAACCTATTCAACACTATCAATAACAACACCCATATTGTCACCTGTAACCCAAGCTTGATTGACAACAAGTGTTTCCGGAACTGCTGGCGTCTTGATCAAGAATTGCTGTGGTAATTCTGTACCTTTCGGCAAGGACAACTGCATGCCTGTACTGGAAACATCTGTAATAACACAATGACAAACGAAGCCTTCCTTTGTAAGCACTGCACCAGAAAAACTTGATTTAACGCGTTCAGCTTGACGTTTTGTAGCAAGGACTTTTAATACTTTTTGCTGACCTTGGCCTGACATTTGTTGTAACATTTTATGATCCTGATAATATAACTGATTTATTTCATACTCGATTAAGTTGAATAACTTGTTAATAGCTTGATTAAAACTTAACGAATATGTGAAGTTTATTATCAAATCGTTTTAGGCATCGCCTTGCAAACCTAAAAACATGTATCTATTCTTTCCATTTTAAAGCCAAACCATATTGCCCTTGCAAAACCGAAAAATGGGCAATAAATGAGGAAATATAATTCTTAATGCGGGAATAAAGATGAAAATCGGCATACTTCAAACTGGCATCGTACCTGAGGATCTTTCACCGACTTATGGCGAATATCCTGACATGTTCAAAACTTTCCTGGGCGGCCATAACTTCGAATTTGAAGACTATTCAGTTGTAACTGGAACACTTCCAGGCTCAATCAATGAATGCGAGGGCTGGCTCGTAACAGGATCAAAACACGGCGCTTACGAAGACCATGACTGGATACCAAAGCTTGAAGATTTTATCCGTGAAGTTTATGCAGCCAATTTGCCAATAGTCGGCATTTGCTTTGGTCACCAAATCATGGCGCAAGCGCTGGGTGGCAAGGTTATAAAATATAATGGTCTATGGGGCATGGGCACTCAGGAATATACACATCCTGACGGCACAAAAACCAAACTGCTTGCAATGCATCAGGATCAGGTTGTCGAAAAACCACCTGAAGCGGAAATTGTCGCTTCAAATGACTTCTGCAAAATGGCAGGACTTGCTTACAAAAAAAGGGCCTTGAGCTTTCAGCCACATCCTGAATTCAGCCATGAATTCATGGAAGGCCTTATCAAGAACCGCGCAGGTGTAACCATACCCAATGATCAGGCAGAGCCAGCCCTAGAAGGTGTTTATGCCGCAAATGATGCTGCAAAATATGCTGAGCGTATCGCCAATTTTTTCAAAGGCGCTTGACTATCCTAGAAGCAACCTTGGCAAGTAAAGAACGATACCCGGGAATGCAACCAACCCTGCAATCGTCAAGGCATCAGCAACAAAGAACGGTGATGCTCCTGTAAACACATCTTGCACGCTGATATCGTCTCGCACACCTGCAACCACAAAGCAGTTCAACCCTATCGGCGGCGTAATAAGACAGAGCTCCGCCATCTTCACCACAAGAATCCCAAACCAGATCGCGCATTCAGCGCCTGACAGGCCAAACGTGCTATCAGCGACAGAGACACCCTCCCCGCCATTGAGCGCCATGACGGCTGGATAAACCACTGGAAGCGTAAGAAGCAACATGCCGATGGCATCCATGAACATGCCCAAAACTGCGTAGGCCAGTAAAATACAAACGAGAATAAGCATCGGACTGAATTCAAGCGATGTAATCCAGTCTGCAAAGGCTGAGGGCAAATCTGCAAAGCCTAAAAAACGTACATAAATAAGCACACCCCAGATAATCGTAAAGATCATGACAGAGAGCTTCGCACTTTCAATTAATGCCTCTTTAAGTTGTCCCCAGCGCATACCCTTCATCATCGCAATACAGAAAACCACGAAGGCTCCCAGCGCACCGCCTTCTGTTGGCGTACCCCAACTATCACCACCAAATGGATTATAGATAAACGAGATAATAATCACGACGACAAAAACGATAGGCAAGGTTGGCGGCAAGGATACAAATCGCTCTTTCCAGCTAAAGCCGCCAACAGGCGGGCCAAAATTTTTAATAACCAGGGCCATACACACAATAAGCCCTGCATAGATCACGGCAGAAAATGCACCTGGCAAGAAACCTGCAAGAAGTAATCGGCCGACATCCTGCTCCACAATAATCGCGTAAATAACCAAAATGGCAGACGGTGGAATAAGTGAGGCAAGTGTACCACCCGCTGCAACAACACCCGCTGCAAAACGTTTATCATAGCCAACCTTGAGCATCTCTGGAATGGCAATGCGCGCAAAGACTGCAGAAGTTGCAACAGACGCGCCTGATACCGCCGCAAAGCCAGCCGTTGCAAAAACAGTTGAAACGGCAAGCCCCCCTGGCAACCAGCCAACCCAGCGCTTTGCAGCCTCAAATAATGCCTTCGTCAGCCCTGCATGATAGGCAAGATAGCCAATTAGGATAAAGGTTGGAATGAGCGAGAGTGCATTGGTTGTAATCTTCGAGTGAGGAACCTGCCCTGCGGTTTTGGTCGCAACGGTCAAGGCCCAAAAGAAAGCTTCTGGGTCATAGCCTTTCTTCGCCCAAAATATCCAGACAAGCCCAATCAGGCCTGACAAACCCGCTGCAAAGGCCACGCGCATACCCAGCACAACCATAACCAGCAAAACACATGATACAGCAATACCAATTTCGATTGGTTCCATCAGTTTTGCTCCTTGTCAACACTTGCACCAGAAACAGTCATGGCCTCCTCTGCAGCTTGCGTGGCAGCATCTTTAATAAGTGGCACCCCAACAGGCGCTTCTTCATTATTGATAAAGGCTTTCACATAGCCATAAAGCTGAAGCGCCAGTCTGAGCGCTAAAACAGCAAACGAAATGGGCACCAACAGTTTGGCTGGCCAAAGGGGAATATTGAGATCAACTGAACTGTCATTACTCCATAAAGGCGCATCAAAACTAAAGGCACGCAGAAAATGCTCAAAGGATCCCCATACAAGCAGAACCATCAAGATAATCATAAAGAAGACAGTAATAATTTCTGCAAGCCAAAGCGCACGGCCTTTCAACTTGCCGACCAGAATATCCATACGGATATGGCCACCCTCGCGCTGTGTGTAAGAAATTCCTAAAAATGCAATCATCGGCAACACTTGCTCAATAAAATCAACATAACCGGGAAGTGGTTGTCCGATTGTGTTTCGTCCGCCAACGGAAATAACGGCTAAAATCATAAGTGAAAAGATTGCGATGCCACTTAACAAACAAAGGACACTTTCAACAGAATAAAGCTTTCGCTCAAGCCTGCTGTAAGTGGATTGATCAACTAAAACAGATGATGTGCCAGCCATGGAGAACTACCTTGGAAACGGATTGCTAAAACAGGAAAATATTTTAAGGAATGATAGTAAAAAGCCCCATCCTTTATAAAGAACAGGGCTTTGAAAGATTACTTGCCGAGCGTATCGACAACGAGCTGGTAAAGCTCTTCACCTGGAACGCCAGACTCTTTCATTTTAGCAAGCCACTCTTCGCGGACAGGTGTTGCAGCCTTTGCTTTAAAGGCGGCAAGCTCATCAGCAGAAAACTCTACTTTTTCAACCCCCTTCTCAGCCAAAATACCTTCCCACTTCGTGATAAGATCCGCATAGTTTGAAAGATAATGCGCAATTGCTTCATCCTTGGAACCATCAAGTGCAGCTCGGTGTTCGTCTGACAAACCATTATAGGCATCCGTGTTGACGACCACAGGGCAATTTACCGTTCCCGGATTAAGGTTTGCAGTCCACCACTTGGCAACATCAATTGTGCGGAAAGCCAAATGAGCGTGTTGAGCAAATGCAACTGAATCAACAACACCAGACTCAAGCGCTGTATAAGCTTCAGTAGCCGTTACAGATGTAGGCGTTGCACCCACGGTCTTGAACGCATTACCAAGGCCACCGGTGGCGCGAATACGCATACCATTAAAATCTGCAAGCGTTTTTGGAGCATTGCCAACACCAGCAACATTATATTGCGGCATGGGTGAAGTCATGAAGAGTTTGGCATTCCAGCGCGCCAAATCCTTTTGTGCTGCCGGATGGTTATAAACAGCCGTTGCAACCTTCACTTCTTCTTCCAGGGTTGTGACGCCCAGGAATGGCAGTTCAAGAACAGTAATGGTTGGGTTCTTGTCACGGTGATAGCCCGCGCAGAATTGAGTCATTTCAAAAGCACCAATGGAAATACCATCAAGGTTTTCCTTGTTTTTTGAAAGACCTCCATAGGAAATATTGATTTTGAAATCGCCATTGGTTTTTGCAGATACAAGTTCTGCCAATTTTTCAACATGCTCTGTAAAGGCACGACGTTTACCCCAAAGCGATACATTCCAGGTTGTAGAAGCAGCATATGCCTCAAGACCCATCATTGATATTGCTGCAGTAGACAGCAATGCGACTTTTGTGAATTTCTTAAACATGATTTCTCCTCCAGAAAAATATACGTAAACCTAGCAGGATAATTTATGAAATCAAATAGGCAGAAATCTGCCAAATACAAAACCGGATTATCTAAAATTTCGGCGTGCAATTCCGTATTTCTTCATTTTGGCATTCAAGGTTCTGCGCGGTAAATTAAGCTCATCAAGCACCCGTACAATATCACCACCATGTTTTTTCAAGGCCGCTTCAATCACAGTCTTCTCATAATCATCAACCAATACGTTAAGCGGGCCTGCTTCGCCTATTTCGCCATCTAAAACATCTTGCACAACACCTTGATGTTTTTCCTCACAATCCACGGAGGCAGCATTGTTACTATCCTGAAGCACGGCCAATTGCTGCATTCTTGTTTCTTGCGCAGATTTGATTATCTCAAGCAATTTTTCTGGTGAAAAAGGCTTGGTCAAAAATTCAAACGCCCCTTTTTTCATGGCTTCCACTGCAAGTGGAATATCACCATGACCCGTTATTAAAATCACAGGCAAGTGCTTGTCCTTGGCATGCAGGTGCTGCATGAGTGACATGCCATCAAGATCAGGCATTTTGATATCTGACACCACAATACATGGACTGTTTAGTTTAATTGTCCGCAGCAACACTGCAGGATCAACAAACGCCTGCACCTTTAACCCGGAAAGCGTTAGCCATTGAACGCTTGAATGGATCATTCCCCGATCATCATCAACAAAGTAAACCTTGCAATCAGAGGGTAGATTTTTCTGACCTTCGTCAACCATCGACCAACTCTTTTACAGCTTTCCTGACAGGCATGCCTTGGGCAGGAAATTCAACATAAAAACGTACGCCACCATTTTCGATGTTTTCACATTTGATTTTACCATTTGCTTCATCAGCTATTGCATAACAAAGCGCCAGTCCAAGCCCGACACCTGCCCCCACATCCTTTGTTGTAAAGAACGGATCAAACAATTGTCCCATAATCTCAGGCAAAACACCTTTGCCATTATCTTCAATGACGAGGCAACATTTATTACCCTCTGTCCATGTCGAAATAATAATCTTCGGTTGATTACTTTCATCACAAGCCTGAATTGCATTCTTAATAAGATTGCTGATAATTTGTTCAAACCGAACCTTGCTGCCCTTAACAAAAACAGGGTCAGCTGAAAGCTTCAGTTCAAGCTCAATATCCAGTAAATCAAGCTCAGGCTTGAATTGCACCAGGATGGTATCAACGCATTCATTGAGGTCACAAATCATGGGCCTGGAAACAGGTTTTCGCGAGAAGATCAAAAGATCAGAGGTAATGGATCCAAGCCGTTCAGTCATTTTCTTGATATCATCAAAAACCTTGCCGGCTTCTGGCAATCGCCGCTCTTTCACCAGCAGGGAACCACTTGAAGTAAAAAGCCTGATGGCAGAAACAGGCTGATTGACTTCATGCACAATTGCAGCCGACATTTTACCAAGCGCTGCAAGCCTGCTGGACTGGATAAGTTCGGATTGCGCATCCCGTAGTTGTTTTTCAGCTTGTTTTCTAACGTGCACTTCAAGTTCAAGTTGAGTGTTGATCCTGGTAATGCGCTCTGCCTCCAAAGCCTTTGCTTCCAAAATACCCTGCTTTGCCCTTGAACGCATAAACAACAAGACAGAAGCAAGCAGACCACAAAACAAAAGAACAAAGGCTGCAAATGCATAAGCAGATTTTTGCACGGGCGCAAGCGGCGTTAAAAAATGCAATTTCCAACCAAGTTCAGAGGTTCCTACAGTGGAAATTGAAAAATCCTCACCATCAATATCAACACGTCCCTGAAACGAACCATCCCTAGAGACAAACTCAAGTTTTCCCAAATCGTAACCCGTAAATTTTTGACTCTCCCGCATTTGCTGCAACCGCTCGACAGAGACAGTTTTCAAAGGCTTGTAAAGATAACGGCTGTCACTGGCCAAAACGGTTACATCATCTTCATCCGTAATAAGGACATGCTCGCCTGCACCACTCCATGCTTTCAACAATTCCTTGAATTCAACCTTAACAACCGCAACGCCCAGAACTTTACCATCCTCTACAATGACCTCTGAAAGAAAATATCCGGGCCTCCCCGTGGTGACACCAATTGCAAAAAAAGTTGCCTGACCATTTTTAACAGCATCCAAAAAATAGCGGCGAAAACGGTAATTGTTCCCAACAAAACTCTCAGGCGTATCATAATTGCTTGCTGCAACTGTCGTCGCATTGGCATCAAGAATATAAAGTGCGGCACTATTGGCCTTATCACTTACAGTTTTCAAATATTGATTAAACAACTCGACTTTTGTTCCATCACGAAGCATTTGCGCAGTGTGAGGATGCGAGACAACAACACGCGGCAAATGAGAAACACGATTGATGGTAGAGCGCAAACTTTCCTGATAAAGCGATAACCGTTCAGCGGATGTATCAAGTGCGGTTTTTTCAAAGCGATTATAGCTGACATTATATGCCGCAATCGTAACAACGCCTATTAAAGCGATGAATATAATCATATAAATAAAGCGCATGGCTTTGTATCTCTCCCAAGAGTGATAATATAGCCTGTATGAAGATTAGTAATCAAGAAGGTGATTAAAATGGCACTTATTTGCTCAAAAACCGAGAATAGCGTTTTTCATCTTGCCTTAAATAACCCCGATCGCCGCAATGCACTCTCGATTGAAATGCTGACTGAAATTTCTAATGCGCTGGATAAAGCAGATCAAAACAAGGATGCCCGTGTTATTGTTTTATCAGGCAATGGTCCCGTGTTTTCATCAGGCCATGATTTAAAAGAGATGACCGCTGCCAGAAACTCTGAAGACAGGGGTAGAGCCTTTTTTCAAAAAACCATGCAACTCTGCTCTTCAGTCATGCAAAAAATTGTCAATCATCGCCTGCCGGTGATTGCAGCTGTTCACGGCACGGCTACAGCCGCAGGATGCCAGCTTGTCGCAAGCTGCGATCTTGCAGTTGCAAGTAATGATGCAAAATTCATAACGCCGGGTGTTAATTTGGGCCTTTTTTGCTCAACACCAATGGTTGCACTCTCGCGTAATGTCTCCAACAAACATGCCTTGGAAATGCTGCTCACAGGCGAACCAGCATCTGCACAAAAAGCTGCTGAAATCGGCCTTGTCAACAAGGCAGTTCCCTTTGAAGACGTGGAAGCAACTGTCAAATGGTACACAGATCGCATCACGGCAAAATCTGCCATGACGGTAAAAACCGGAAAGCAGGCCTACTACAACCAATCACAAATGCCACTCGATGAAGCCTATGATTATTGCACAAATGTTATGGTAGAAAACATGCTGAAACACGATGCGGAAGAAGGCATTGGTGCCTTTTTGGAAAAACGTAAACCCGAATGGCGCGACGAGTAAGACAATGAACATCTACAACAAAAACCTGGACCGTAATCCGGCCAATTATCAACCGCTGTCGCCATTGCCATTTCTTGAAAGAGCAGCACATACATTTCCCAATCATATTGCAATCATCCATGGCGATCTACGTCGAACTTATTTGGAATTCTACAAACGCTCGCGCAAATTAGCCTCTAGCCTGTCTCGCAATGGTATTGCCAAAGGGGATACAGTTTCAGTTATTCTGGCCAACACCCCTGCCATGCTGGAAGCGCATTATGCAGTTCCCATGACAGGCGGCGTACTGCACTCCATGAACACACGACTGGATGCCAAGGTGATTGCCTTCCAGCTGGATCATTCAGAATGCAAACTGCTAATCACGGACTGCGAATTTTCTCCAACAATCAAGGAAGCCTTGAAGCTTGCGAAAGTAAACCCGATTGTCATTGATTATGATGACCCCGAATATTCAGGTGATGGTGATCTCTTGGGAACACAAGAATATGAAACATTTATTCAGGACGGGGATGAAAATTTCATCTGGAAAATGCCGGATGATGAGTGGGATGCAATCTCTTTGAATTATACATCTGGCACAACAGGTAATCCAAAAGGCGTTGTCTATCACCACCGTGGGGCATCACTGCTTGCACAAGGAAATGCCCTTACCGCTTCGATGCCTAAACATTCTGTATATCTTTGGACGTTGCCAATGTTTCATTGTAATGGCTGGTGCTTTCCATGGACTATCTCTGCCATTGCAGGAACCCACATCTGTCTGCGTGCCGTTAGACAAAAAGCCATGTGGGACGCAATTGCCGATCATGGCGTAACACATCTTTGTGGCGCTCCCATTGTTATGTCCACACTTCTTTCAGCAAACGAAAATGACAAACGCGATCTACCTCACACGGTAGAATTTTTCACAGCAGCTGCCCCGCCACCAGAAGCCATTCTTGCCAACATGAAAGATGCAGGCTTTAACGTCACACACCTTTATGGCCTCACAGAATGTTATGGCCCTGCCGTTGTTAATGACTGGAACCGGGAGTGGGACGCACTTGATAATGCAGGACAAGCTGCAATGAAGGCACGTCAAGGCGTTCGTTACTCAGCGCTGGAGGGACTGGATGTCAAAGATCCAGACACAATGCAAAGCGTGCCTGCTGATGGCGAAACAATTGGCGAGGTTATGATGCAAGGCAATGTGGTCATGAAAGGATATCTTAAAAACGCACAGGCAACGCAGGAAGCATTTTCGGGTGGCTGGTTCCACACAGGTGACTTGGGTGTCATGCATGAAGATGGATATATCCAACTCAAGGATCGTTCAAAAGACATCATCATCTCAGGCGGCGAAAACATATCTTCCATCGAGGTAGAGGACACCCTTTACAAACATCCAGCAATTGCCGCTGCTGCAGTCGTTGCAAAACCGGATGAAAAATGGGGAGAAACCCCTTGTGCCTTCATCGAGTTAAACGAAGGCGTTGAATCTCCTTCATCTGGCGATCTTAAAACCTGGTGCCGTGAACATCTGGCAGCCTTCAAGGTTCCAAAAACTTTTGTGTTTGAAGACTTGCCCAAAACCTCAACTGGAAAAATTCAAAAATTTGTTCTGCGTGAACGTGCGAAAGAAATCAAATGAATCACGATCACTACAGTGACAAATACATCAGAAGTATTTTGGAGGGTGTCAAAACAGTTGCCATTGTTGGTGCGAGTAGCAACACTTCAAGACCATCTTTTTTTGTGACCCAATATCTGATTTCAAAGGGTTATGAAGTTTTCCCCGTAAATCCCGGTCAGGCAGGAAACAAAATTGCTGGTGCCATGTGTTACGCATCCATGAAGGATATCCCGCAACCGATTCATATGGTTGATGTTTTTCGCAATTCAAAAGCGGCTTACAGTGTTATCGAAGAGTCACTTGAGCTCTCTCCCTTGCCGAAAGTCATATGGATGCAATTGGAAGTAAGAAATGATGCAGCCGCAAAACTTGCCGAAGACAAGGGTGTTCAGATTGTAATGAACCGTTGCCCAAAAATTGAGTATGCAAGACTGTGCGGCGAAATTGGTTGGGCAGGCGTTGCGACAGGCGTCATCTCCTCAAGGAAAACCAAATTGCAAAATGGGTTTCAGAGATACGATATCGCTAAGAAGTAAAATACTCCCAAAGTGTTATTCCCCAAACACCAGCCGCAATCAACGTTGCACCAAGCACTGCTGCTGAACCACAATCCTTGGCAATCTTGATATTCCTGGAATGCTCAAGCGTAATTTCATCGGCCAAAGCTTCAATGCCTGTGTTAAGCAGTTCAACAACAAGCATCAACAAAATCACAGCCCATAACAGCAACAAATGCCACGCATCCTTTGCCAAAAATGGCGCAACAGGTAACGACAATAAAAACAAAATAATCTCTTGCCTGATCGGCGTTTCATGGATGAACCCATGCTTCAAACCAGCAAGTGAATTTACAAAGGCTGCAATTAGTCTTTTCATGCTTCTAGTCTTTTCATGCTTCCACGGCTTTCAAAAAACGCTTTACGGAACCGGCCATGCCAAACTCAAGACAATCGGCAGTCAAGCCATGTCCAATGGAAACCTCGGCAAGGTTGGGAAGTGCCTTTGCCAGGGCGGGTAAATTGGCAACAGTCAAATCATGACCTGCATTTACCGCCAAACCAAGTTGCTGGGCAAATTGCGCAGTACGCGCCATATCTCCCAATGCAGATTGTTGTTTGGCAGGATCATCATAACAAGAACCATAGGGGCCAGTATAAAGCTCAATTCTGTCTGCACCCGTTGCATGCGCCGCGCGAATTGCTTTTTCACTTGCATCAGGATTGCAAAATAACGATACGCGAAACCCGTTGTCTTTTAGGCGTTGAACGTGATCACGCAAAAAATTCCCTTGTCCTTCAAAATCCCAACCATGATCAGACGTTGCCTGAGAAGGGTCATCCGGCACAAGTGTAACCTGCTCGGGCTGGTTCATTTCGCAAAGTTTGAGAAACCCCTCTTCAGGGTAACCTTCCATATTAAACTCGGCATGTGGGAAATCATCATCAATCAAGGCCCGTAACTCAGGCAAATCAGAAAATCTCGTGTGGCGTTCATCAGGACGTGGATGCACAGTTAAACCATGCGCACCGGTTTCCAGAGCGATACGTCCCAAAGCTGTAACGCTCGGCCAAGGCAAATCACGGCGATTACGAAGCAATGCTACAGCATTTAAATTGACAGAAAGTTTGGCAGACATACCCTGTTCTCACTTAACAATTCACATCCCTTATCTTTGGGGGATGCAGTTAAATGAATCAACCCGTTTTCTTATTTCCCTCTTCGATCCATTTTTTAATTTTCTGTTCGAGTTTGTCTGGCGACACTGGTTTTGATAGGTAGTCATCCATGCCAGCATCGAAGCATTTTTCCATGTCGCCCTTTATGGCATGTGCCGTGACACCGATGATCGGGGTGT
>CALFBM010000158.1 GCA_937951645.1 uncultured Rhizobiaceae group bacterium | reverse complement strand
CGCGCAGACATTGAGATGACCAAAACCATCAATGAAATTGCATCCTCGCTTGGCATTACGGTTCATGATCATATCATCATAGCAAAAGATGGCCACGCAAGCCTAAAAGGGTTAAAGCTTTTTTGAACCCCTTTCCCACTCGAAATCGTGTCTACTCTGGAGTAAGGCTAATACAGGCAACACCTAAAGAGATTCGCATTTTATGATAAACGGTTTTGGACTCCATAAGCTCGGTCTTATAGCAATACGTAATCCGGTCATCGCTACAATTATAATGGCAATGATTTCATTCGCTGCAATAGTCGGTATCAGCAAGCTGGAATTTTCCGGCGAAAACATCGAAATCTTGCGCGATGGTTCACAGGAATTGGCAGATTATGATGAGTTATTAAGCCAGTTCCGCAATTTCAATAATGATGCTGTCGTCTTGATGCGGATTAAAAATCTCGCAACAGTAGAGGGTATTGAGACTTTCCGCGATCTGAATTTTGAATTCCAGTTGGATGAACGTGTAGAAAGCATATTGTCCATTTTTTCTATGGTTAAATATGGCGGCCCTGATCAAGGTTGGCAATCTGCCCTCCCCGCAGAATACAACTCAGATGAAGAAGTTCTGGCTTCCCTTAAACAGCTTGCAGAAGACATCCCAAGCTCTCAATCCTTGTTTAGTCCAAACTATGACTCAGCTGTAATGGTTGTCTACACGAAGGCAGAAGCAACCAAAGACAAAAACGTTCAAGAAACAATGGATGGGCTAACGGCTCTTGCAAAGGAATTTAATACTGAAACTGTCAATGTGACCATTGCCGGGCAACCTGCTATTCGAGCAGATCTAATTCATTCAATTGTGGCTGATCTACTTTTCCTTGCACCAATGGCTTTTCTCTTTTGTGCCGTTTTAGCCTTTATCCTGTTTAGACAACCTGTTGCAATGTTCCTTTGCGCGCTACCATCGCTCTTGTCGATTGGCTGGTTTTTGGGTGGCGCAGGTTTAACAGGCACAAGCCTTAATTTTCTGACAAATATTCTTCCTGCACTTTTAATAGTAATTGTCTTTGCAGATACGCTGCATCTTTATTTAAAATGGCAAAAGATTAGTGAAAAACAGGGTGATTATATAGCAAGTCTTGAACAGGCCATTCGTGAAATCGGACCTGCCTGTGCACTCTCATCTGTTACAACAACTGCAGCGCTATTATCACTCTGTCTAAGCGGCAATAACGGTTTATTTGAATTGGGCATTGCTGGTGCCATTGCAGTATTTGGCGGTTTTATTGCTGTAATTGTGGCGCTACCATTGGGGGCTTATTGGGCCAGCAAACTGGGCTTCAAACCCAAAAAGAGTATAGCAAGCAAAATTGGCATTATTGCTGCACCTGCCATGAAATTACTAAACTACAGAAAAGCAGTTATTGTTGCTGGCCTGTTGCTATGTGCAGCAGGTCTGTATGCACATACTGTGATTGATAGCAGGTTTCGTTTAATTGATTATCTTGGCAGCCAATCAGAGGTAGGCCAAAGCGAAAACTATATTGATTCAACTTACTATGGCACGACCCCACTCTTTGCTATTGTAAATATGGATCAAGACCTGGCTCTGGATGATCCAGCGAACGAAGGCCGTGTCTATGAAACAATTGAAGCGGTAAAAGATGTTTTCCCGGCAGGGTCTTTTTACTCACTTGCCGACTTTGCAGATGAAATCAAAAAGGCAGGCGGGAAAATTGACGAAAAACTCATAGATGAGTTGCCGCGCTTCTTAACCAGCCGGTTTATTTCAGAAGATAAGTCCCAGGTTCTCGTAACCATTTTTTCATCTGCCAACCTGTCTGAAAGTGAAATGCAGGAGCGCCTTGCAAATATGGATACAGCTCTGGAAAAACGTGATCTTTTACAGCATGTAAAAATCACAGGCTATCCAGTATTGTCTGGTGTTGTAGCGCCTCGCCTTATGGATAATTTGCGGATCAGCCTGCTCGTTGCTGTTTTTCTTTCAATTATCTTAATCGCATTATCATCTGGTTCATTAAAATTGGGGCTTGCATGCCTGGTGCCCAATATGTTGCCCATCATCTGTGTTGAGTTAATCTTGTATTCAATTGGTATCCCTTTAAATATGTCTATCGCAGTTGCTCTAACCGTAGCTTTTGGCATTGCAGTGGACGATTCCATACACATGCTTAATCAATACATGCTCAACAAAAGAGATCATGACAATCTTCCTGCAGTTGCAGGTGCTCTTAGAGAAGTAACGCCAGCTCTCTTTTCAACCACATTAATTTTATCAGGTGGATTAATCATAATGTGCTTTAGTACATTACCAGCAATGGCAGTATTTGCAGTAGTTGTCATAATGACATTACTGCTTGCTTTCTTGGCAGATATATTTCAGTTGCCGGCTTATCTTGCTATAATGAATGAAGAAAAGGCTGAATAATAATGGCATGGAGGAAAAAATGTTAAAAAAATTAATTGTTGCGAGTGTATTTTCACTTGGGCTTTTTACAATACCTGCAACGTCAATCAGTGCATTTGCCTCACCTCAAATATTTGAAAATATGTCAGGTAGCTGGCGCGGTAAAGGCTTGGTAAAATCAGGACCAAAGGCCAAAAACGAGTCCATTCGTTGCAAGCTTAGAAGCAAACAAGATGGTACATCCAAGCTAAAAATGTCAGGTAATTGCGCAGTAAGCGGTTTTATTTTCAGCCTTAATGGTTATATCCAGCAAAACGGTGGTAAAAATGCTTACTCAGCATCAATGTTTCGCTCACTTGCTAATTTGAAACAAAGCAATTTTAGTGGGAAAAGAAGTGGTTCAAAAATTAATTTTAGCTTTAAGGCACGAGATCGTATTTCAAAACAAAACATCGTTGCCAAGATCAACTTAAATAGCCGAAGCGCAAAAACATTTATCGTTGATATCAGCCGAACAGACCCCAAATCAGGAAAAGTGTTTAAAGTTGGAACTATAAATTTTGCCAAACGCTAAACACGTATAAACGTGCAGCAAAAAAGCTGTCCGTATAAGCTAGGTTTTAATACCGGATTTCCAACTTCAAGAATTTATGCTTGTTGATCTGGCTTTTTCTGTAGCTTTAAAAGCCTTGATCAAATGGGCATCACGAGCATACATATCATTAAAATATTTAACGGTTCCATCTTCTTGTGGCCATGCAGTAAAATACGAAACATAAACTGGCACTTTTGAAGAAAGAAACTCGGTTTTATTTTTACCAGGCGCAATTTTTGAATTGATATTACGCTTCGAAGTACCGAGTACCGCAGCAGCCATCGCCTGTGGGTCATGCAATCTTACACATCCATGACTAAAGGCACGATGTTGTTTTTTAAACAAGCTCTTGGCTGGCGTGTCATGCATGTAAATAGCATGCTTGTTTGGGAAAAGTATTTTCAACTTACCCAAGGCATTCTTAGGTCCGGGTACTTGGCGAACACTAAATTTGGGGTGCTCCCCAACATTATACCAATCAACTGATGATGAAGAGATCTTCTTCCCGTTAAAACGGTGAACTTCATAGCCTCTTTCGTCCAAATAACCAGGATTCTGAAGAGATTTTGGCAAAAACTCATTTACAAGAATTGAACGCGGCACCCCCCAATATGGGTTGTAAACAACCTTCTCAATTTCATCATAAAAGAAATTTGTCTGATTGGATTTTTTACCAACCACAACGCGCATTGATAAGGCTTCTTTCCCATTTTCAATGTAGCGGGCACGATATTCCGGTTGATTAATAAAAACATGGCGCTCACCAAGTTGATGAGGGTGCCAACGCAAACGCTCCATGGACAAAGCTAACTTCATGGCTTTGTCTTCGGATGGAATGCCGGCCAGTTTGGTTATTGTATTACGACCAATGATACCGTCGGGCCCAAGACCAGCCTCTTTTTGATAAGCCTTTACAACAGCAACGAGTTCCTTTGAATATTCCAGATAACCATAATACTCATCCAGAACTTCAAAATGAGTTTCCAACAATTCCTTTGAACCTCGCTTCTTGATAGCCATGATGACGTTTGGAAGTTCAGCGTGTAATTGACGTGGTTTTATAAATGTCTTTGCATCAAGTTCAATAATATCATCTTCAACATTACGAAGCTTAGCAAGCTCGCGTTTCAGCGCCATGAATTTTTCATTTGAAGGATGAAATGATTGAAGCGTGTGCAAAAGAATACTGCTTTGCATGATATCATTCAGAATACTCGATGCTTTACCATATTGAACAGGAAAATCATGATAACCGCTTAAGCGATTTGGATTAATGGTTCCAAATTTGGCGTCCATCGCATAACGCAAAACAGCAGTCGTCAGCGAAATTTCCCGGTTGATCTTCTCACGCGAAATAGCTTTTTCTGTCAGTTCTGAAGGAAACTCGGACATATCAACGTTATAATCACTAGCTCGCAAACCATAAGTTTCTGCTTCTGAGAGAACTTTTAATACTAAATTAGCGCGCGAATTCCATGCCCCGTTTTCATCAATCCAATAATAATCTTGATTATCTTTATAAAAACCTGACACAGCTTCAGCCAAATGCGCCTCGGCACGCATGTTCATGTTACCGGCATTTACGATATCTGCTGTAAGAGGTGATAATTTTACTGTTTCAACTTGTGAAGGTGCGTTACCTGTTTCTGCAAGCGCAAACTTGATTGGTGCTGCGGCAAGTAAAATTGGTGCGCGCTTAACAACACGGTACGCATAATTCTTGCTGGTTTGAACTTTTACGATTTTCTTGGGTCTGGTCTCTTCAAGCCTCTGATTTTGTTGGTCGCGCAAAGCCTGGAGCCTTTGCTTCTTTTTCAGCTTGCGCTTGTGTGCCTTATTAAAAAGAACTTCAAAAAGAGTTTTTCTCTTCTGGGCAGCATCCGCAATTACAGGAGCAGAGACCATGCTTCCAGCCACTAAAACACCAAGAAGAATGCGCGTTTTCATATAATTTCCCTCTTAAAAAGAAGTACAAAGAAAATATTACCTTACGTCACAAATAGCATTACAACAATCAGATAATCAAATCATATTATCAAGACTTATCACATTTTGCTTCATTGTGACACATATCACACAAGCGAAATTATATAATTATAAAATGAACAAACCTTCTACACATACAAAAATGCCCGGACTAACCGGGCATTAATTCAGTGCATATTTTGATCACGATTAGCGTGAGTAAAATTCGACTACCAGGTTTGGTTCCATTTGCACCGGATAAGGCACATCACCAAATGCAGGTTTGCGAACATATGTTGCAGTCATTTTGCTATGGTCTGCATCGATATAATCAGGAACATCGCGTTCAGCGAGCTGATTAGCTTCAAGAACAAATGCAAGTTGCTTTGATTTCTCACGAACTTCAATCACGTCGCCCACTTTGCAGCGATAAGAAGAAATATCAACTTTAGAACCATTTACCTTGACATGACCGTGATTGATGAACTGACGTGCAGCGAAAACAGTCGCAACAAATTTTGCACGATACACAATTGCATCCAGACGACTTTCAAGAAGACCAATAAGATTTTCAGATGTATCGCCTTTTTGGCGAACAGCTTCACCATAAATCTTGCGGAATTGTTTTTCAGAAATATTACCGTAGTAACCTTTCAATTTTTGCTTTGCATGAAGCTGGATACCAAAATCGGATGGTTTACCCTTGCGGCGCTGACCATGTTCGCCTGGGCCATACTCACGGCGGTTAACGGGTGACTTTGGACGACCCCAGATATTTTCACCAAGACGGCGATCAATTTTATACTTAGCTGAAATACGCTTGCTCATTACATTTCCTTACTTAACATCAATAAATTACACCCAAAACTTAATGTCTTGGGTGAAGGAAACGTACCCTCCTCTGCAAAGCAGTTTAGCCTTGCCGACAGACAGTCTCACTCACGTTTTGTGAAAGCAGTCACGGGATACGTTAGTCATCGAATAACACGAATGCCAATCAATGACTGTGAAATAATCTATTCCATGCCCGAAAGTCAAGGATTATATGCACTTTAAGCAGGTTTAAGACCAAAGCCCGCAAGCAGTTGACGTGTTTCATCAATGGGCTGCCCACTGGTGAAATAAGCAACATCATCCATTTCTTGAAATTCAGCAATATTATTGGTTTTACTGGCCTGCAATAAATTATATGCGCGCCTCGCAATTGCCTCAGAGGTATCAATCCAATCAACAGGCCATGGAGCCATCTTGCGCATTCTATTGGCAAGAAAAGGATAATGCGTACATGCAAGCACAACAATATCTGTTCGACGAATTCCATCACCGACGAAACAAGGCATGATTTCTTCTTTAACGGCCTCTTCATCTGTAAAACCACCACGCATATAAGCTTCAGCCAATGCCGCTAATTTGGTACTGCCAACAAGCGTAACATGGCACTTGCTTGCATATTGCTCAATCAGATCACGCGTATATTGGCGTTTTACGGTTCCAGGAGTTGCCAAAACAGATACAAGTCCGGAACTCGTTCTCTCTGCAGCAGGTTTAATGGCAGGTACAGTACCAACAAATTGTTGTTGCGGGTAAGCTTTACGAAGGGCAGAAATACCAACGGTTGAGGCTGTATTACAAGCTATAACACAAATTTCAGGTTTCCATCGTTCAATCAACTCGCCAAAAAGTTTAACCATCCGATCACAAAGCGCCACTTCTTCCCAATCTCCATAAGGAAAAGCTGCGTCATCTGCCACATATACAAATCTGCGACCAGCCATCATTACACGTGCTTCGCGGAGAACTGTTAAACCACCAATACCGGAGTCAAAAACAAGAATAGTCATAGAGTACAACTTACATCACTGAATGAAATCGAGAATCAATCAATAACGCGTTTAGAACTCAACGTGAACCGTATGGTCTGCGAAGCATCAACTTTCCTTGCATGTCAAAACGAAACAGTAGCCGCTTGCGAGCAAATGAACGTGCATAAAGCCAGGTAAATATTGCGCCAACAAAAAGCCCGGCCGTAACATCTGCAGGATAATGGGCTCCTACCCCCAAACGCGTTATTGCAATCCAAATGGCAAACAACGCAAATAATGGACTAACCTTTGGAATAAAGAGATAAGCCACCATGGCAATCGCACCTGCTGTGGTAGCGTGTCCTGACGGAAAGCTCGTAAAGCCATATTCACCAGAAAACGGGAACGATTGCCATAAGCTTGCACCATCATAAAAATTTGGCCTTACCCGGCCAAAAATATTCTTCAGTAGCAAAGTTAAAAGTCCACTGAAGGCAATGGTTGTAAATATAAAATATACCATCATAAAGCGGTGATGCCATATTGTAAGCTCATTCCGAAAAGCAGGTGTAACCTTAAAAACAGAAATAAGCAGTATAATGATACCGGTAGGTACTAATACCAAATGCGACTGAGCCAAATCAGTCGTTTTTGTATAGATACTATCCGGGTCATCTGTGTTGGAAACCATGAACCATTCCATGTAAATTGGATCAGCATAAAAATACATCAAGCCAATTGAAATCAAAACAGTACATATAACGGCCAGTAAAATACGAATATCTGGCAGCAAGCCAAATTTTTCCGTTACTTTACGGTTTTTTATAAACCTAAAAAAACTACGAACACTACTAAACCACTTTTTGATGACCAATCCCCTGCCATTTAAAATATCTAATCAAGGTTTCATGCCGTACCGCAGAAGAATTTGCAACAATTCATCATTCTTCCTCTGGCTGAGGTTTTGTCCCGCGTGGCCGCATCCAACGTCGCTCTAAAGCAGCAATAACACCGTGTAGAGTCTGTACTTCTTGTTTTTGAAGTCCGGCATGAGTGAATATACTACGCAAATTAACAGACATTCTTTCACGCCTTTCTGGCGGATAAAAATACTTGGCCTCATCAAGAGCTTCTTCAAGGTGCTCCAATAAGCTTACCAAAGCGTCTTTGGAAGCTGGAACTTTTTCTGGAGTTTCAAAGCGTGTTTCACCTTTTTCTATAGAGGTTCGCATCCACTCATAGGACATTAGCAATACAGCTTGTGCTATATTAAGTGATGCAAAAGCCGGATTAACCGGAAAAGTTATAATTTCATCAGCAAGCGCAACTTCATTATTCTCAAGCCCCCAACGCTCACGTCCAAACAAGATACCAACCTTTTCATTCACAGCCATGCGCGCCTTTACAAGACTGGCAGCAACGTCCGGTGCCAAAACCGGTTTTAGCATATCGCGCTGCCGAGCTGTTGTTGCAAGTAGTCGGTTAAGATCCCCGATTGCCTCTTCAAGCGTATCAAAAACCTTAACCCCCTCAATCACATGATCCGCTTTAGCTGCTACCGCCCTCGCCTTTTCACTAGGCCATCCATCACGCGGATTAACAAGACGCAACTCACTTAGACCAAAATTTGCCATCGCGCGCGCAACCATGCCTATATTTTCACCCAGTTGTGGTTCAACCAGAATAATAACTGGCCCACCTGTAATGAGTTCACGTGTTCTATTTGTACCTGCTGACATAAATGTTTACTGACGCAAATTTTACTGAACCGCAAGCCAAGATTTAAAAACATGCATTGCTGTATACACAAAAGCGATGTATCGCCAATGCATGACACAGAATACGACAATAAATCCGCTTCCCTACAAACTTGATATTGGTAAAAAAGCTTTCATATTTGGAGGGGCTTACGGCAATCTGCAGGCTACAGAAACTATTATAAAAAAAGCAACAGAACTTGGCTTTGAAAGTAGTGAAATAATATTCACAGGCGACATGATTGCCTATTGCGCAAACCCTGTTGAAACTGTCGAGCTCATCAAGGCTTCAGTCGACCATATCATCATGGGAAATTGCGAAGAAGCCATCGCAAACAACTCAAGCAATTGCGGGTGCGGGTTTGAAAAGGGAAGCGAATGCAGCATATTGTCCAATCAATGGTATAATTTTTGTCTATCAAATATAAATTCTCAAACCGCAAATTGGATGGGAAGCCTGCCAAGACAACTAATAGCACAAATCGGTCAGCATAATTTGTTGGTGACACATGCAACTCCGCATTCAATTAATAAATTTATCTTCCCCTCCACCTTGGCAAATGAAGATTATTGCAAAAATATTGATGGATATATCGTTGGACATTCAGGCATTCCATTTTTAGGTGCAACAAACAATAAGCCTTGGCTAAACACTGGTGCAAGTGGCATGCCGGCAAATGACGGAACACGCAGAATATGGTTTGCTACAATCGAAGCTGATGAAAACCAAATCTTCATTGAAAACCATGCTCTTGAATATAACTTTCAAGATGCGCAATTTGCCATGCAATCCGCTTCTCTCAACAATGGATATATGGAATGTCTTGCAAGCGGCATTTGGCCAAGTCACGATGTTTTACCAGACACAGAAAAAAAACAAACAGGCATTGCGTTACTGCCACAAAAAAAGGCGTTTCGAAGAACGCCTTTTAAAGAAACTGTTTTAGCTTGATCAGATTATAATTAAGCCATCATCATACATGGTTTGAGCATCCAGATTATATATGCCATCAAGCTTGGCAATATTATAGACAGTACCGTTAAGATCGACCGAAACAAGTGTCCTACTACCTAAATCTGTGAATGTAACATCACTAATATCATCAAGGTTGAGAGCTGACAGGTCAAAGATGTCAACAGATGAGAAATCACGAATTCTATCTGTAAAGATATCAGTGCCATCAGTTAGGTCATCAAACAGATAAGAATAAGTATCAACGCCTGTACCGCCTGTAAAATTATCATTCCCGGCGCCACCAGAGAAGCTGTCATGCCCTGAACCACCCTTGATAAGATCATCGCCATCTCCACCAATGATCGTATCGTTTCCACCATCACCACGCAGAATATCATCACCGTTTCCACCCTCCAGGGTATCATGGCCTGTACCGGCAGTAATGTAGTCATCACCTTCTTCGCCGAACAATTCATCATGACCTGAAGAACCATCAATACGGTCATCACCATTACCGCCGAAGACAGTATCATCACCACCTTCACCTTTCAGAATATCTTTGTCATCACCGCCTGAGATAGTATCGGCTCCTGTACCTCCCCAAATCCTGTCTTCACCAGCATCGCCGCTAAGTGTATCATTGCCATCGCGACCGCTAATTCGATCATCACCAATACCACCAGATGATGTGTCATCACCAGCACCAGAGTTGATTACATCATCACCGCTGCCGCCAGTAACCTCATCATCACCATCACCTGCTGCAATGCTGTCATTACCATCACCACCAGATATAATATCCTTGTCCAGACCACCTGTAATACGATCATCACCAGCATTACCGGATATATTATTTTCACCTTCAACACCGAATATACGATCAGCACCGTCACCACCAATTAAGGTATCATTACCATAACCGCCAGAAATACGATCATCACCAGCACCACCATTCAAGGTATCATTACCAGCCTGACCTACAAGAACATCATTTCCTTGACCGCCATTTATGATATCATTGCCCTTGCCGCCATGAAGCGCATCATTACCATCATCGCCATAAAGTTCGTCGTTGCCTGAATTACCAATTAAACGGTCATCATCATCACCACCATTGATAATGTCATTGCCCGTACCACCATTTAGATAATCTGCGCCTTTATCACCTGAAATCCTGTCATGACCGGAATCGCCGCGAATAATGTCATCGCCATCATTTCCGGAGATTATATCCTGGTCTCCCCCGCCGCGTATATCGTCATTACCAGCACCACCAGAGATCATATCATCACCTGTGCCACCATTGATGCTGTCGTCCCCTGAGCCACCATCGACTTTATCATGACCATAAGAAGCAATAATTTTATCATCACCGTCATCGCCATTTAACGTATCACTGCCGGTGCCGCCATTGATGTGATCGTTGCCTACACCACCTGAGATAACATCATCACCAAAACGTCCATTTAAACGGTCATCGCCTGCTTCACCATTTACGATATCATCACCGACACCTGAGTTAACGATATCATTGCCATCACCGGCATAAATTGTATCATCGCCAGAGCGACCATAAAGTTTATCATCGCCACCTCTACCGTTAATCACATCATCGCCAGCATCACCATCAAGCATGTTGGCATCGTCATTACCGCTTAGCGTATCATTACGAGAACCACCAATAAGGTTTTCAATGCTTATGTAAGTATTGCCATATTGATCAGTCGATGTTTCCAGATCAATATCTATGTCAAAAGGGAAACCCGCTACTGAAGTACCACGAACGATTAACGTGTCATTACCCTCACCACCATCGAAAACATCACCGTTGCCAGTGTCAAAGCCCGCACGCAATAAATCATCACCTGCTCCACCCCGAAGAGTATCATCGCCGGTACTGCCGTCAAGTATGTCATTACCATCGCCGCCTTCAAGCAGATCATTGCCTGAGCCACCGTTTAAGACATCATCGCCAACACCACCAAATAACCGGTCATTACCACCACTACCTGTAAGCGTGTCGTTACCTTCATCACCATTTAACGTATCGTTACCAGCAAGACCATTGAGCGTGTCATTGCCAGCAAAACCATTGAGTATATCTGGATTAAAACTCCGCGAACTGTTGCGGCCAGTGATAATATCATTACCACTAGTACCATTGTAAGTGCGTGTTGCCATAGTATCAGCCCCTGCATGCAATAAAGATTGCAAATATAATAATTTCTGTTGCTGACTTTATCGCAGAGGAATTTTTATTCCTTACTAATAAAACCACTAAATTTTTAGGCAAATCGTTTCTTATTCAAGGCTTAAAATGTTGAAATACCAATGAAACTTTAATTTTTGAGCATCATTAACCATGAAATACAGCTATGTTTGACTAAGCTTCTCCGTAAATTTAGGTTAATAAAGAGTTAACACATGGAGCTATTTTATGATTGCAAGGGTATTCTACAAACTGGCGATACTAACATCCATGGGAATCTTTGCCGTCCTTGACCCTGCAACTGCATCCAGCCGTTCAAGTCACATGAAGTTGGCAGGCTCAACATCGCAACCAATTGGTCATTACAATTACTGCAAAAACTATTCCCATGATTGCAGGATCAGCACCAAAAAGACACAGCCACCAAAATTAACTCGAAAACGCTGGAAGGATTTGGTTGAAATCAACAGTTACTCGAATTCAACAATTGTACCCGTCACTGACTATGAGGGCTTTGGTGTAGAAGAGTATTGGACATATCCAACAAGCTTTGGAGACTGCGAGGATTATGTCCTCATGAAACGCCAAATGTTAATGCAACGTGGGTGGCCAGCATCAAGCTTGCTAATCACAGTTGTTTTACAACCAAATGGCAAAGGTCACGCAGTATTAACGGTCAGAACGAACCGGGCAGATTATGTTCTTGATAATTTAAACAGTAAAATCAAACAATGGAATGAAACCGAATACATATATCTGAAGAGGCAATCTCAAAAGTATTCTGGACACTGGACCACCATTATTGATCCGAATGCGTCTCCCAATTCGTAAATTCGGTTAATCACCAGGATATGCTTGCGCTTCTTCACCACACATGCCGCATTCATGATACTTGTTACTGTTAATTTCCCAGCGCCGTTTATGTGCATCACTAATTAAATGCCCAACAATAATTGGGTCAATATTTTCACTTGAATAATAGGATATTTCTGTTGCTTTTATCACACTGTTCTTGTTGAAGTCTCCCTCGCCCAAGAAGGCAAAAACCACAAAGCCACAAAACAATACGCGAAACATTTTCTTGAACCTGCCCTGAAGATTAACAATAGGTAAATATACTCTTTAAAATATTAATGATGGCTTAATGAAAAACCACAAATTATTGAAAAATCCCAATTCATAAACCTTATGGAAAGTAGTCCAAGATATTTTCGCGCAAGAGTATCAGGATTACAAAATTGAATACAGCCACATCATATACCAGTAATGATATAAGAATGAAGCAAGCACTTCATCATTATGAAGATCATACTGCTTTCTTTTATGGTAAGATCAGCGCAGCTTCAGCTGCATTAATTTCGTTTGTACTGACAAATGAAATTTCATTGCTGTTCACAGCAATATCAATGATGGTCATCATGGCTTGCGATATTGGAAACATCAAACTTCATAAAAGGTTAGTTGAAAAAAACTCCAAAAATGTATCATTCTGGCGTGCTCAATACACTTTTTTGTCAACTTCATTTATGTTTTCAATGGGGCTATGGTGTTTCTTTTGTTTTATATTAACGAACGACTCTTTTGTTCACTTGCTTTGTATTTCCGTTACAATGGGAAACATACTAAGTTTAATTTCCCGGAATTTTACAAGCGACAGGATTTTAACACTTCAATTATGCGCTGTTGCCATTCCGGTAATTTTAGGGTTGCCAGCATATGGTGACTTTAGAAGCATAATCCTGTCAGCATTTTTCTTGCCCCTTTTTGCAAGCGTAAGGGATATTTCATCAAGATTACGGAATATATTTTCCAGTATGGAAATACAATCAAACGAAAAAGATATATTTGGTGGCCAGCTTAATGAAGCATTGGAAAGCATGTCCCATGGACTAATGATGTTTGATGATGAAATGCGTCTAAAAATAATCAATAAAACTGCACGTCAAATCCTGGGTATTGCGGATGAAATTAACTGTTACAGCAAAAAACTAAATGAAATCTCCAGGCTGATTGATGCTCAACGTCCACTCATTAATAGAGTACGCATTTTACAGGAGACACTTACAAAAAGACTTAATCACAAGACAGCAGCAAAGGTTTTTAAAATTTCTCAATCCCAATACGTTGAGCTTTCAATCAAACTTCGCGATGAAGGTGGCTGCGTTCTGGTTATTGAAGACGTAACCCAGCGAATTGAATATCAAACACGCATCAACCAGCTTGCAAAGTTTGATGAACTTACTGGGCTTTGCAATAGAACGCATTTCATTCAACAAACAAAAAGCCTTTTACAAGAAGCAAGAAATGAAGAAACTGCTTCAGTCCTATTTTTTGATCTTGATGATTTTAAAAGAATAAATGATACCTTGGGTCATGAAGCAGGCGACCATATTTTAACAACTGTTGCAGAACGCGCAAAACAAATTCTTCCGCCAAAATCAATCTGCGCGCGCTATGGCGGTGATGAATTTGTAGTATACATAAATGACAAACACCTGAACTGCTCCATAAAACAACTTGCAAGAACCCTTGTCAGAGAAATTGCACGTGATGTTATTTTTAACAACCAGCGTGTTAGCTTTGGAGCAAGCATGGGTATTTCAAAATACCCGGCAGACGGCACTTCCATTGACCGTCTTTTAAAATTGGCCGATCTTGCGTTATACGCTGCTAAAGGTAGCGGAAAAAACACTTACCGGAATTTCACAACTGAACTGGAAGACAGCCTTCAAAAGCGTGTTTTGCTGGAAGAGGACTTAACTAGGGCAGTAACAGAAAATGCACTTGAACTTCATTTTCAACCGATCATTCAAACATCTGACGGAAAACCAAAAGTGTTTGAAGCGCTGACACGGTGGACGCGCAACGATACAGAAATTATCTCTCCAGCAGAATTTATCCCGATCGCAGAAGATTTGGGCTTGATTGGCGACATAGGCAAATGGACACTTTGTGAGGCATGCAAGGTCTGCCAAACCTGGCCGGAGGATGTTTCGGTTGCTGTAAATTTATCTGCTGTACAATTTCGTGTTGGATCTATTACAGACATTGTCAAAACAGCGCTTAATGATAGCGGCCTAAGACCATCGCGGCTGGAAATTGAAATTACAGAAACTGCAATTCTGTATGATATGGATCACGCAATTTATATTTTGGAAGAAATAAGCGCGTTAGGTGTTCGTATTTCATTGGACGACTTTGGAACAGGTTATTCAAGCCTGAGTTACCTGCACAAACTCCCCCTACACAAACTTAAAATTGACAAATCGTTCATTGATGACTTGGCCTTTAATCAGCGTTCAAGAACTCTGCTTAAAGGCATCACAGTGCTTGGAAAAGCATTAGACTTGAAAATCGTGGTTGAGGGTGTGGAAACAAAAGATCAGTTCGACCTCTTGATAGAAGAATACGAAGTGGATTTCATTCAGGGCTTCTATTTTTCAAAGGCACTTAATAAAAATGATACTGCTGCATTTTTACAATTGGAAACTCAACCAGACGTATCAGAAGATATTCCTCTACTTGTTGCGCAATAAAAAAATTACTTAAACAGACCTCCTAAACAATTTATTTGCAGACACTTTAATTGGCTGATACCTGTGATTAATGTCTATCGCCTCACCTGCAGTTACACCTTATAAAAAATCATGGCAGACACCGACAATACTGTTGATGGTTATGGCTGTCGTAATGCAAATTGCATTTGCAGCGTGGATGGCAATGACAAACAACTTTGCCGTTGAAATTTTATCTTTCACCGGCAAAGAAATTGGCATCCAACAATCCATACGTGAAATCCCAGGCTTCCTGTCCTTTGCAGCTGTCTTTTTATTGTTGTTTGGCAGGGAACAAACCTGGGCATACGTATCCCTTATTTTACTGGGTGGCGCAGCAGCGGCAACAGGAATATTTCCAAGCTTTACCGGCTTTTTAATTACAACCTTTATCTCTTCTGTCGGTTTCCATTACTATGAAACCATGCATCAATCCTTATCACTGCAATGGCTACCCAAAAAATCTGCACCGGCAACAATGGGCAAGATTTTAGCCGTTAGCTCGATTGCACAACTTGCAGTATTTGGTTTTATCTTCATTGCTGGCGCCTGGTTCGCAATGAGCTTTACAGGTATCTATATGATCACTGGTCTTATTACTTGCGTAGCAACTGTAATAATGTGGTTGATTTTCCCTGCCTTTAAAGACGGAGCACCTCAACACAAAAAGCTTATCCTTAGACAACGTTATTGGCTTTATTACGCTCTCACCTTTATGGGAGGCGCCCGCCGCCAAATCTTCATGGTATTTGCGGGTTTCATGATGGTAGAAAGATTCGGATTTGAAATTCATGAAGTCATGGGACTCATGATTGCCAATCAACTCGTCACAATGTTTTTTGCACCATTAATTGGCAAATGGATCGTACGCTTTGGCGAAAGACGGATATTAACAATCGAATATATAGGGTTAATTCTGGTATTCATTGCATACGCTTATGTACCCACTTGGGAAATAGCCGTTGCCTTGTATCTGATTGACCACGCATTTTTTGCAATGGCTATCTCCATGAAAACATATTTTCAGAAAATAGCAGACCCAAGTGATATTGCGCCAACTGCGGGTGTAGCATTTACAATCAATCATATTGCCGCCGTATTTATACCGGTATTATTTGGCTTGATTTGGGTGCTGAACCCTGCGGCTGTGTTTCTTGCTGGTGCGGCAATGGCATTTGTCTCCTTGATCCTTGCACGCATGGTGCCATTGGCCCCTAATGAAGGTAACGAATTTGTTTGGAGTGTTGAACAGACAAAAGCTTGATAAAAATAGCAATTACCCCAAGTATAATAAGGTAACGAAGGCTGTTTTCATGCTCAAACCACTATTTAAATTTTCCATTCTAGGCACAGTAATTTTATTGGCCGCTTGCACATCTGTGGGTGAACGCACTTTAGTCAGCGTTGGATATTACACAGTAAGCGGTGAGACATTCAGCGAAGTCGATAAACAAATAAAAATTCACGGCCCTGAAGTTACAGGCGTTGGCAAAGCTCTTGCATCTACAGATTTGCGAATGTTGCCCAGCATAAAATATGAACTTGCAAACGGTAAATGTCGCGTCTCCAATGCACGTATTAATGTAAAAGCCCGCGTCACCCTTCCCAGACATTCCAACGTCAACAAGCTAAAGGCTGAATTGGCACAAGCATGGACGTCACTTGAAGAATATGCCCGTGTTCATGAGGCAGTGCATTTGGCCATTGCAGACCGATATGCAATAAACATGGAAAATGCGATTAGTGCCTTACCTGCAAGTGAGAATTGTGTAACCATGCGCGAAGACGTTCAAATGGTTTTTTCAAAGCTTTTTGACGAGCATCACAAAGAACAACTTCAGTTTGACGCCGACGAAAAAAACAGAATTCGCGGACTGGTAAAGCGACGTCAAGCAAGCATTACTCGCACAGAAAAATAATCAAATTCATAAAACCGAAATTGTTTGCCGCTTAAATAGCTTGCATTCATAAACATGTTTCGACTAGGTACTCTCCAAATAATGCATAAATGGGGAGCATCATGAGCACAGCCAACCAAACACCAACAATTGTTAAATCCTGGGATGAGTGGTCACCCTTAAAACACGTCATTGTTGGCGTAGCAGACGGCTGTATGATCCCGCCTTCAGAACCGGCACTTGATGCAAAAGTTCCTGAAGACAGCGACATGAAAGGCCAATGGGGCCCCCGCACTCAAGAAACAGTCGATAAGGCAAATGAGCAACTTAATTATTTTGCAAGAGTGCTTGAAGACAGAGGCGTGCGCGTTGATCGCCCTACCCCAATAGATTTTTCAAAACCCGTTTCAACACCCGATTGGGAAAACCCGTCTTCATTTGGTTGCATGCCTCCGCGTGATGTTATTTTGACCGTTGGCAAGGAAATGCTGGAAGCCACAATGTCCTATCGTTGTCGTTTCTTTGAATATCTTTGCTACCGCGATTTAATGCAACAATACTTTGAAGAAGATCCCGGTTTTCGCCATGTATCAGCCCCAAAGCCTCGCATGACCGACGCCTCTTACCGTATGGACTATCTGGCAGACACTATTGGCGTTGAAAAGCGCCTGGAGTGGACTGCTGAGAAGTTTTTCGTAACAACCGAAGAAGAACCCATGTTTGATGCAGCTGACGTTCTGCGCTTTGGTAAGGACCTGATTGTTCAGCACGGGTTTACAACAAACCTGAAAGGCATTGACTGGCTTCGACGTCATTACCCTGACCACCGTGTTAGAGCAGTTAATTTCCCGGGCGACCCATATCCGATCCACATTGATGCAACATTCACACCAATCCGCCCCGGCTTGATAATCAACAACCCGGAACGCCGCTTGCCTGATGATCAGCGTGAATATTTCCACAAAAACGACTGGGAAATCGTCGATGCAGCCCGCCCGGCTCACAACCAGCCACCAGCGCTTTGTTATTCATCCGTATGGTTATCCATGAATGTTCTAATGGTAGACGAAAAAACCGTCTGCTGCGAAGCATCTGAAGTAAACCAGATGGAGCAATTCGACAAAATGGGTCTGGAAGTCCTGCCAATCCCGTTCAGAGATGCCTATGCCTTCGGCGGTGCACTTCATTGTGCTACGACAGATGTATATCGTGAAGGTGATTGCGTGGATTATTTCCCGAACCAATCCTGACAGGAAATTTGTCAAATTGCCCTTTTTCAACATAACAAGAAAAGGGGCAATCAATCTTGCTCAAGTACTGCAGATCTCGTTGCTTTTGATATTTATAACCATAACATTGAATCGCAGACTTAAAAGCGTAAGATGTTTTACAATTAGTCAGTGATTGTGAGGTAACTTAATTATTTAATTCCTGCGAACAAACCAGGCTTGCTCTCACCCATCACCAAAATGTTCAACCTTGGCGTCACCTGCCTTGCGTAATTGCTCAGCTGCTACCGCCATCATTTCAGCAATTTTCTCTAGGTTTTCAGCCATTTTGTCTCTATCTTCACTAAACTCAAAACCTTTTAGCTGGGCTTCAAGAAGCTCCCTTCCCATCCATGTTACATGGCGTGAGTATTCACTTGCGGCCATATGCTCTGGATCAACCAAATAAAGTTGGTCAAAGCGGGTATAATCCGGAAAGCTGACATCACGTGGCACATAACCATTGACCATGGTAATGCGCTCACCCGGTTCTGTGAGACCTTTGGCGCGATGTACGACCATATTGCCCTGTTGCAACACGGCATAGCCTGGCCCTGGTAACACGGGTGCCTTGATTTTGGCAGGATCAAGCAGCTTTCCTGCCTTTTTCAACTCAGCAACCTCTTCTTTAGTGCCAAGATAATATTCAAACTCTCCACCTTCTACAGAATTTGGATCTGTCACAAACATCACAAAATCAATTCGCAATGTGTCAACATGCCATTTATCAACATTCTCGCCAACTTCCTTTGGATTATAATTCAAGTGACCTAGTTGATGTGGAATGGTATGTGGCAATAAATCAGTTCCACAAATCTTGGAGACAGCTGCTGTCAGTTCTTTAGACTGACATAAATCACGCAAGAATTTTGATTGATAAGCTCCCCCACGAACATTGCGCGCGATACGCGCATTACTTGTGGTATATTGCTCAAGCATACGAGCGACTTGAAGCATACACTCAGCACCTTCATCACTCAAAATACGAAAGACATTTGTAATCCCAAAATCACACGGACATTGTGCAATATCTTCATTTGAATAACCAAACTCTTTTAAGGATATGACAGTCTCGGGCATTTCTATCTGCAAGTGCCTAGTTTCGTCAAAAACAGGTTCATCTTCAAGCATGGGAAAGCCATTTGGTTGCTCATGTGGAAATGCGAGCGGATTAGCCAGGTAATCATTCATGACAACAATCTCATTTTATCATTCTTGACAAAAAGCTATCAGTACATGGACCTGTTGTCATCCAGATTATTTTAAATAAAAAAAGCCAGTGCAAAACAATGCACCAGCTTATGATTATATCTAAGAAATTTCAGAATATTATATTTTAAATCAGATGCTTATGCTTGTTTTTCAGGAATACGAACAACAAGCCCATCAAGTGCATCAGTCACCTTGATCTGGCATGACAAGCGCGAATTGGGTTGTACTTCCCAAGCAAAATCAAGCATGTCTTCTTCCATGGCTTCAGGGCCACCAACAACTTCTTTCCAGGAATCGTCAATATAAAGATGACAGGTTGCACAAGCACATGCACCACCGCATTCCGCTTCAATGCCGGGAACAGAGTTTTTTATGGCCATTTCCATGACTGTTGAACCATTGGGAGCTTCTACTTCAAAATGTTTGTCATCATGAGTGATATAAGTGATTTTAGCCATGTTTTAGCCCTGTTAAAAAAATATTAAACCGATAAACTTGTCGTGCGGTTTATCAGTAAAATAACGATAGTCAAGAAGATATAAGGGCGCAGACTAGGCTTCTGTAGAGAGCATTGACACATATTCTGTAATTTCACTCAATTCATCCAAAATTGCCTGCACATGAAACTTGTTGGATTTTTCAGCATTTCTTGCCAAATCTGCAAGTGGGAATGCTCCAACATTGCTGGCAGCACCTTTTATTGTGTGTGCGGCAACGTAAATTTCCTCATCAGTTTTAGCTGATTTTATCATTTCAAGATAATTGGGGATTTGAACCAGGAACAGCTTTAGAATTTCAAGCTCCAGATCACGATCCCCCATCGTAAGCTTGGATAAATGGACTAAATCCACCGGCTTTTCCATTCCGGCGCACTTACAAGCTTCTGCAACATCTGCCTTTAATGCCATACCCATAACCAACTCCTGAAACAAGCTTTTTTAAATTTCTAGCAGCAACAGGCAAATTTTTTATTAATTATCAAATTCAATGCACTTTTTCAGCTTACGTAGTACCTAAGTAAATTTACTTAGTTTTGTTAACCTTATTTTAATTTTTCCCAGAATTCGACATTAGAATTCTTGTGATGCTATATAATGTATGCGAAAAATAAAATGTTGACGGGGTTGGTCTCAACATTATTAGATTATAGTAAATAAAAGGCGCGGGAACATGGCTAGTAAAGCCAAACAGGATATTACCGGGGAAACTGCTTTAAATGCAGTTGAAGAAGCTCTTTCTGTAGATTTTACAGAAGGTGGCGACGATTTTAATGTGCTAGAAGCAAAGATCGAAGACGCTGCTTCTGAAATAAGGAACACCTCAAAAGAAACAATATCTTCTAGCCAAACAGCCATGGATAATGTCACGTCCGAAAGACTGGAATCGCTTTCTGATATTGATGCAATGCCACCTGCATCTCCGCCTGCCGCTGCCAATGACGAAATAAACCCGGAACTGGCAACCTTACTGTACTCCATACAGCAAAAACCAAAAAGCCATGTATTTCTAATTACATTTTTCCTATCCTTAATATGGTTAGGCACATGTGCATATTATGGATACCAAAATATCCTGCCAGCAATGGACAAAAATTTTGAGATAGCATCATTTTTTCAGTCACCCGAATTAATGGTCTTTGCAGCAGTTGCAATTTTACCACTTTTACCTTTGTGGGCATTTGCAACTTTGGTACGCCGTTCCCAGGAAATACGTCATGCTGCAAATTCCATGACAGAAGCAGCCATTCAATTATTACAGCCTGAAAATGCAGCTAGTAATTCTGTCGCAACAGTTGGCCGCGCAATTCGCCGAGAAGTTACTGCCATAGGTGATGGCGTAGAACGTGCAATAGCGCGTGCTGGCGAACTTGAATTCATGGTTCAAAAAGAAGTTATGAGCCTGGAACGCTCTTACGGTGATTCCGAAGTTCGTCTTCGCAGGCTTGTGGACGAAATTGGCAGTGAAAGAGATACAATGGTGCAACATGCTGACCAGCTAAAGTCAGCAATCTCCAACACGCATTCAAACCTTACATCGGATATTGAAGTCGTAAGTACAAAAATCGAGGACGCGCTTCGCAACGCAACCATGGCCATAAATGATACTTTGGAATTACGTAGTGATACAATCACAACCAAACTCTCAGAGACCAGCGAAGGACTGATTAATCTACTAGATGATACTGGCGACAACCTAAACGCAAAGTTGGCAGCTGCAAAAGAAGATTTCGCGGCTAACATAAGCCAAACTACAGAAACAATGGCAAGTACAATCAGCACGAATGGTACGGCGGTTGCACGACTAATCGAAACCAGAACTGCTGGTCTGCAACAAGCAACATCACTTATTGATGAAAAGCTTGAGGCCAACAAAAATGAATTTGAATCAAGTTTCAGCCAAAAAACAGAAGAACTTTCAAATGTAATGCAAGCAGCTGGTCAATCGGTTAACAGTTTGCTCAAGTCAACAACTTCAGAGATTGCTGAACAAAGTAATACTACTATTCAAAAAATTGAAGAAGGTCGCAGCCAATTCCGCCAGGAAATGAGTGAGCAAACTCAAGGGTTTGCAAAGATGGTTGAAACCACAAGTACATCCGTAAAAGATATTATGGATGCAAGCGCCTCAGATATTGCAGAACGTAACCTGTCAATAATCAAGGAGTTTGAAGAAAATCGCATTGCCCTCAATCAAGACCTTGCAACGCAAAGCAAAGAGGCCACTCAATCACTTTCACTTATTAGTGACGCAGTGATCAATAAATTGGAATCAACAACAGAAAGCTTTGAGAAGAAAGGTAGCGATATTGTTCAGCAAATTGGCGATAACCTATCTATTCAGGCAAGTGAATTCGCAGGACAGGTTTCTGAAGCCGGAGATACTATTCGAACAAGTTTAGACGGAAACTTAAGTGCAATAGATGAAAAGCTTACGACAAGTGGCAACAATCTTGTTGATACGCTGGGCATGCACACGGAAGCTCTTAGTAAGGTTCTTAAAGAACGTACAGAGACTATTGGCCAGACAATTGGTGAAAGGCTTTCAGGTTTTGGGCAAGTACTTACAGATCAAGTTGATGGCACAGTTCTGAAACTGCAAAACCAGGCAGACATGCTGAGCACGAATACGAAAGCAGTAGAAGATATAATCACCAACAAAACCAAACAGGTTGAAGAAGCTGTTAAATCAAGCACTATTAACTTCGCAACTGCGGCAGAAGAAAACTTGAAAGCTGCAACACAGCAATCAGCTGAAATTAATCAAGCACTGGAAGAAACCTCCGCTAATTTTACAAGTTCCATAGACAATGCTTCTTCTCAGCTTACTGCGAAACTTGGCACAACAACTAAAACTCTTACCGATGCACTTGACATAACTTCAGATGATTTGACAAACAAAATCAGTGCTACAACTAAAGACCTGAATACAGCAATTTCATCAAACAAAGAAGAGTTTTCAACGGCACTGGAAAGTAAGAAATCTGAATTTGTTGATGCAATTAACGCGCAAACCGAAGGCTTCTCTTATGTTGTTGATGGTACTACAGAATCATTTAGCAAGGCGATTGAAGAACGCACAAACAATCTCTCTTCCAAACTGAGCCAAGGTGCTCACCACATAGCCAATGCCCTCGATGAGAAGTCAAAGGTAGCAGCCGATAGAATGGAAAACAGTGTAAAAGCATTGAGTGACCGTCTATCTGAAAATTCAAATACAATCGAAAATCAATTTGCAGCAGGTAATCAAATCCTTGAAGAAAAAATTACTGCCGGAAAAGAAGAATTGCTTGGTACAATTACAAAGTCCCTCAGTGAAATTGGCAGTGAAATCGACGGGAAAGCTGATAAAATTTCAACCCTTCTGACTGAACGTGCAGACAATATAAACAACAAATTGGGCAGCACACTTGTTGAGACGCAACGCAATCTGGAGTCCAAAACCGACGAACTTAACGAACTTCTTTCTTCTCGTACCACAGAACTTTCAAGCCTGATTGACAGTGAAGCAAAACCAATTATCAGTTCAATCATTAGAGCCGGAAGTGAAACAAGCGACAAACTTACAGGCCTTTCCAAAATGATTGGCGAAGAAGCAAACTCCCTGTTCTCCAACATTGGCTCGTCAAGCAGCTTGCTGGAAGGCATCATAAAAGACGCTTCAAATAATCTGGATCTGATGCAAAATACACTTTCAAGTCAAATTGAAAACTTCTCAAATGCAGTTGAGACTACCAAGTCCAATGTTTCTCAATCTGAAAGCATTGCATCAGACTTAAATGAAAAAATGCAAAGCTCATCCAATGACATTTTAATCGGCATTGGCGGGATTGCACAAAGGTTTGAAGCACAAAGCATCATCTTGCAAGATGCAGCCAAAATGATTGATGCTGCCCAGTCAAATCTGGAAGCAACACTGGATGGCAAGCAAGATGCTCTTCAGCAACTTGCAATTGGTCTTGTCACTCATAGTGATCAGATAAACAACAACATATCCTCATTCAGCTCGGCAATTAACTCATTGGTTGAAGAAGCCAGCAGCCAATCAAAATATGTTGGGAATGAAATATCAGGCGAAATTTACAAGGCAATTGAAGATGCCACTTCAAGATTTGATGATGCTGTAACAGCAATGCGTTCTGCTGCATCTTCCATGCGAACAGAACTGGAAGACACACGTGCTCAGATGCGAAAAGGCATTCTCGAACTTCCAGATGAAACAGAGAAAAATGCTTCAGCGATGCGCCGCGTTGTAACTGACCAGATTGCTGCTCTTCGTGATCTTTCTGCAATCGTTGAAAAATCGGGTAAAGCATTGGACATATCACCAGCAAATAACACTCAGCCCAATATTGCACCACAATCACAGCAAAGATCATTTATTCCACCACAACAACCAGCTACAAGGCCCCCTGTTCAACGACCTTCACCTTCTGTGGATATGGCATTAAGAGGCACGCATTCTTCTATAGGGACAGCAACAAGGCCAGCACCGCCAATACAACCGCACACTAATAAAAGTTCGGGCTGGGTAAGTGATCTACTACGACGTGCATCCGAAGAAGAACGCGCGCCAGCAGTAAACGTGTCTGATAACCGCTCACCAAATCAAGTTGTAGAATCCCTAAATTCACTCTCTGTTGATATTGCAAATGCAATCGACCACGAAACATCTGTTGAACTTTGGGATCGTTATCAGCGTGGAGAAACAAACATTTTCACACGCAGGTTATATACTCTCCAAGGTCAGCATACTTTCGATGAAATTCGTAATAAATACTCAAGAGACAGTGAATTTAGAATGGCTGTAGACCGTTACATCAATGATTTTGAGCAACTACTGGGTAAAGAAACAGCCAACGGACAAAATCAGGCCCTAACACAAAGTTATCTGACTTCTGATACAGGCAAGGTTTATACGATGCTGGCACATGCATCTGGCAGATTGGGCAATCAGGTATAACCTTTTTTTCAAGATATGGCCCGGATGAAAACATCCGGGTCTATATTGCCGCCTGACAGAACAATGGCAATTGTTTCTCCTGCCCATTCATTCCCGTATTTCAAAACCCCTGCAAGCGCAACGGCTCCACCTGGCTCCACAACAAGCTTCAACTCTTCATAAGCAAATTTAACAGCTGCCAGCGCTTCTTCATCTGTGACAACCAAACCGGAATGAAGAAGTTTCTTGTTTATCGTAAAACCAATTGATCCAGGACTTGGAGATATAATTGCATCGCAGATTGAACCGGCAGTTGTTGCATTACATTCTGGTTTGCCGCTTTCAAGGGATCGCTTGTAATCATCAAAACCCGCAGGTTCAGCCGAGTGGATTTTTACTTCAGGGAAGTGGTGATTAATTGCCAAGGCAACCCCCGAAGTCAATCCACCACCGCCAGTACATGCAATAACGCGATCTAGGTGATCTTCGCCATCCTTGATATCCTCTACTATTTCAAGACCAACCGTCCCTTGTCCGGCAATAACCATTGCATTGTTGTATGGATGAACAACAACACCTCCGGTTTCATTTTGAACATGCTTTAAAACAGCTTCACGGTCTTGCGTTGCACGTTCAAAATGCACAACCTTTGCACCAAAAGCCTTTGTTCGCTCAACTTTCATAACAGGTGCATCTGCTGGCATAACTATTGTTGATAAACACCCAAAAAGTTGCGATGCAGCCCCTACACCTTGCGCATGATTGCCTGATGAACTTGCCAGGACACCCTTGGCTCTTTCTTCATTGCTTAATTTGCTAATAGCATTATAAGCACCACGAAATTTAAACGACCCCGTTCTTTGCAGATTCTCCGGCTTTATAAAAACCTTGCAACCCGTTGCCTTGTCCAAAGCTTCACTACGCATTAAACGGGTACGGACAGCTTCACCTTTAATAGTTTGTGCTGCGGATACAATATCATCATAAGTCGGGATATATTCAGCCATAAGAGCACTTTCAAAATTTAAACAATACAAATTCAGCTAAAACACTATTTCCTTATTTGCATATGGTAAAGCAAATAGAGTTGCGTTAGAAATTAGACTTGCTTTTTTTATAGATAAAGGATGCCTTCATGGATCTAGGGATTACTAACCGAAAAGCGATTGTTTGCGCATCAAGCAGAGGTCTCGGTAAAGGATGCGCAAAGCATCTTGCAGAAGCAGGCTGTCAGGTAATCATAAATGGTAGAAATCATGATGTAACGATGGCAACAGCAGAAGAAATTTCAAGAAATGCAAAACATGAAGCTAAAGTCGTTTTGGCTGATGTCTCAACCCCTGAAGGTCAGGCAGCATTGCTTGAAGCCTGTCCTGACCCCGATATTTTGGTAAATAATAACGGTGGCCCACCACGCAAGGACTTCCGTGAACTCGACAGGACAGCAATACTCGAAGGGGTCACACAAAACATGGTGACACCAATTGAATTAATCCAGGCAACAATGGATGGAATGGCAGAGCGCGGCTATGGGCGCATCATCAACATTACATCTCTTTCAGTTTATACAGCTATTGAGGGATTAGACCTTTCATCAGGTGCCAGAGCGGGTCTTTCTTCATTTCTGGCAGGAATCTGCCGATCTGTTGCGGATAAAAACGTAACCATCAATCAAATTTTACCCGGTAAAATGAATACAGACAGATTAATGGGCGGATTAAAAGCGACTGCAGCTGCGCAAAACATAAGCCTTGAAGAAGTTTCGCAAAACGAGGCAAACGCAATTCCAGCCAAACGATTTGGAACAGCTGATGAATTTGGTGCTTTATGCGCTTTTCTCTGCTCACAACATGCAGGCTATATCACAGGAAGAAACTTCCTTGTGGATGGCGGCTTGAACAAGAATGCATTTTAGAAATAACTATTCAAAATCAAAACCTTACAAAACAATCCGGAATCATGATGTCAGACAATAAAAAGAACTACAAACCTGCAAATGAACTTGAAGAAGGCGCACTTTTTTATCATATGAACCCGAAACCGGGCAAGATGGAAATTCAGGCAACAAAACCAATGGGCAATCAACGCGATTTGGCACTTGCTTATTCACCAGGCGTGGCTGCTCCTTGTCTCCACATCGAAGTTGACCCGGAAATGGCTGCTCAATACACAGGGCGCGCCAATCTTGTTGCGGTAATATCAAATGGTACTGCAGTATTAGGCTTGGGTAACATCGGCCCCCTCGCCTCAAAGCCTGTCATGGAAGGCAAGGCAGTACTTTTTAAGAAATTTGCAGATGTAAATGTATTTGATATTGAAGTAAACGAAACCAGGGTTGACCAGTTCTGTGATGTCATAGCGGCAATGGAACCAACGTTTGGCGGCATCAATCTTGAGGACATTAGCGCTCCTGAATGTTTTTTGATTGAAGAACAACTGCGCGAACGTATGAAAATTCCGGTTTTTCATGACGACCAACACGGAACAGCAATCATCGTTGCTGCCGGCGTTCGCAATGGATTGGAAGTTGCCAAAAAGAACATTGGCGATGTAAAAATCGTAGCATCTGGTGCAGGTGCAGCCTCTATCGCTTGTTTGAATCTCCTCGTTTCCATGGGCGCAAAGCGTGAAAACATCTGGGTATCTGACTCAAAAGGTGTTGTGTATGACGGCAGAAACGAAAGCATGGATCGCTACAAACAGGTCTACGCACAAAAAACCGATAAGCGCGAACTTGCCGAAATCATGCCAGATACAGATGTTTTCATCGGTCTTTCAGCTGCAGGTGTTTTAAAACCTGAAATGTTGAAAGAAATGAAAGAAAATCCGATTGTAATGGCGCTGGCAAACCCGACACCGGAAATCATGCCTGAACTTGCCCGTGAAGCACGTGCTGATGCAATGATTTGTACAGGCCGCTCAGATTATCCAAATCAGGTAAACAATGTACTTTGCTTCCCTTTTATCTTCCGTGGCGCACTGGATGTTGGAGCAATAACCATTAATGAGGAAATGAAGATCGCTGCTGTTAAAGCAATTGGTGATCTGGCACGCGAAGAACCTTCTGAAGCAGCTGCAGGCGCCTATGGCGGAGAAACACCAAGTTTTGGCCCTGATTATCTTATTCCTTCACCATTTGACCCAAGGTTGATATTGCGCGTTGCACCTGCTGTTGCAAAGGCAGCAATTGAAAGCGGCGTTGCCACGCGTCCAATCAAGGATTGGGATGCATATCATGACACTTTAAATCGCTTTGTGTTCCGTTCTGGCATGATCATGAAGCCAATCATCGAGAAGGCAACAACAAACAACAACAAGCGCGTTATCTTCTCGGACGGTGAAGACGAGCGCGTCTTGCGTGCAGCTGAAATTGCACTTCAAGATAAACTTTGCCAACCCATTTTGATCGGCAGACCCCAAATTATTGAACAGAGATTGGAACGATTTGGCTTAAGCATTCGCCCAGGCAAAGACTTTGAAGTCATCAATCCACAACAAGACGACCGTTATCGTGATTACGTTAACACGCTCATTGAGGTAACAGGCCGTAACGGTATTACACCTGACGCTGCAAAGAATATTGTTCGAACAAATACAACAGCGATCGGCGCAATTGCAATGATCCGCGATGATGCGGATGCCTTGATTTGTGGTCTTGAAGGCCGCTTCTTCCGCCATAGACAATACATTGATCAAATTATTGGCCGTCAGGAAGGATTAACCTCCCTTCACGCAATGAGCTTACTCATTGACCAAAAACGCGCACTCTTCATGACAGATACCTATATCGCTGAAGACCCTGATGCACAACAAATTGCAGAAATGACAAGATTGGCAGCAAAGGAAATTGAACGTTTTGGCATTATTCCAAAAGCAGCTTTATTGTCTGCTTCTGATTTTGGATCTCGCCCCATGAAAACATCAAAAATCATGCGTGAAGCAGCTGAAATTCTGTTTAAGACCAACCCTGAGCTTGAAGTTGATGGTGAAATGCATGGCGACAGTGCACTTGATGAAACCATCCGCGAAAAAGTTTACCCAGGGTCTCGTCTCAAGGGCAAAGCCAACCTGCTTGTTTTCCCAAACCTGGATGCAGCAAATATTACAATGAACGTCGCCAAGGCGATAAACGACGGATTACATGTTGGCCCAATCATACTGGGCACCAAACGACCTGCTCATATCTTGCCGCCAGCGGTTACCTCTCGGGGCGTATTAAACATGACTGCACTTGCAGCAGTTCAGGCCATTCAGCATGAGGAAGAAACCAGATAAACTAATTTCGACATTGCCTTCAGATTACATTCATTTAAATCATGCTTTAACCTTGTTCTGGTACTAGATTTTTGTGAGAAATAAGTGTTCGAGAGTAAAATTAGTGGGCAAATTGGAAATATCATCTGCATTCAAACAAGCAGCGGTGCATTGTATTACGCTGTTTGGCCTTTCAGTTTTTATGCTTTCAACCTCCATTGGTGAGACAGAAGCACAATCTCAATCTGCCCAGTGCCGAGCACTTAATGCTCAGCTGGCATCTCTTTCCAAGAGAAGTTCATCAGGTGGAAATTCAGCAAAATATCGCCAATATGACAATGCGGCAAGGTCGCAACAAATACAGATTACAAAAACAAAACGCATTGCCAAACGTGGGCGCTGTACTGGACTAGGCTTGTTCAATAGCAAAAGTCCACAATGTAGACGAATTATTTCCAGCCTTAAAAAGATGGAAAAAAACCTGAGAAATCTTAAAAACACACGAGCAAAATTCACTCCAAAACAATCCGGAAATGCAAACCAACGTAATAAAATTCTAAGTGAGCTTAAACAAAACCGTTGTAATACGAGCGAGACTCGCCAAGTGAAAACAGAGCAACCAAAAAAACCAAAACGTAAAACACTTCTGGAGCAGGTTTTTGGTGTTAAAACATACAAGAACAATGGGCAACGTGATAACAATAATGAGGAAAGTCCTACCTATGCGGGTGCTGGAACTTATCGTACGCTCTGCGTCAGAAAAACTGATGGTTATTATTTTCCAATTAGTTTTTCTACTGTTAAAAATCGCTTTGAAAATGATCAGGAAACCTGTCAGGCAATGTGCCCAAGCGTTAATGTAGAATTATATCATCATAGAATGCCAACAGAAGACAGCGAAGAAATGGTCAACTACAGGACAGGCAAACCATATGCAAGTGAGTCTTTTGCCTTTGCTTACAGAAAATCAGTTGATCTTGAACAAAAATGCCGTTTTGCAATTGAAAACAGAATACAGGGCATTGAAAATACATCAAACGAAATTTTAGACAAACACGAGGTTACAAAAATTGGAATACCAGTTTTTCGTGAAGACCCCGCTTTGGCACCTGATGATCATGATATTAAACGCGATAACATAACCCTTGCCAAGGCAAAATCTTACCTCATTGATGCACGTTCTTCAAAAGAGGTCGAAGAAAAGCAGCTTCTGGCAGAAAATCGGAAGGTCAGGATAGTCGGGCCAGCGTTCTTTCCCGTCCAATAAGCGGCAACAATTTATCCAGTTCAGGGCCATGTTCCATTCCGGTCAGCGCCTTGCGTAGTGGCATAAATAACCCTTTACCCTTGCGGTCGGATACTTGTTTAATTTTGCCAAGCCACAGCCCCCAAGTCTCAACAGACAAATCCCCCTCCGGCAGAACCGACTTTGCAGTTGCAATAAAGTCAGCATCCTCATCATCAATAACAGGCTTTGCATTCTCAACCAGCTCCCATAATTCAGAAGCTTCAGACACCTTCCCAAGGTTATCTTTAACCGCAAGCCAGAAAGCTTCACCGCCGCCAACATTCATGGCATCAAGACGGTCTTTTACATCAACATAATCAAGTTGATGGACAATCTTCTTATTCAAACTATCAAGCTCTGAAGGACTAAATTTCGCAGATGACTTGGTAACAGACTTTGCATCAAACTTTTCTGCAAGCTCTTCAAGCGAGGCTAAAGCTTCAACAGGACCGGAAGTACCTGTTAAAACGGCCAAACATGCCACAGCCATTGGCTCATAACCATCTTCAGCCAGTGTACGAATAGAAAGCGAGCCAAGGCGCTTGGAAAGCCCTTCACCGCCTTCAGTTGTTAGCAAATTATGGTGACCACATATTGGAGGCTTGGCACCCAGCGCCTTAAATATGGCAATCTGCGCACCCGTATTGGTAACATGATCATCACCGCGAATAATATGCGTAATACCAAGGTCAATATCATCCACAACACTTGGAAGCGTATAGAGCCATGACCCATCTGCACGAATAAGGACAGGATCTGACATGGATGCCAAATCTACAGTCTGACGCCCACGAATAACATCGTCCCATGTTTCTTCAGTGCGTTGTGTTTCAAATGGATTATCTGAATAATTGGGCAGTAGAAAACGCCAATGAGGTGCAAGCCCCTCTGCTTCAAGCTCTTTGCGCTGTTCATCATCAAGCTTGAGTGCAGAGCGATCATAAATTGGCGGCAAGCCCCTGGCGGCCAATCGCTTTCGCTGACGATCCAGTTGATCTGGGGTCTCATAACATGGGTACAAAAGCCCGGCGTCCTTTAGCTTTTGTGTAGCAGCCTCGTGTTGTGCAGCCCGGTCAGACTGACGCTCAACGATGTGAGGCTTGATACCTAACCAATCAAGGTCGCGCGCAATACCATCAGCAAACTCCTGTTTGGAACGCTCTTTATCTGTATCATCATAACGAAGCACAAATTCACCATCATTTTGAAGTGCAAAAAGCCAATTGATCAGTGCCGGACGGGCATTTCCAAGATGAATGTTTCCTGTAGGCGATGGTGCAAAGCGAACTCTGACGGTCATTAGATTTCATTTCCAATTAAATTTAAGAATCAGCCAGTCTTCTGGCATTTATTTTGCGCGATACAAACAGCATTATGACACTTGCCGCAAGGCAGTAAATACCCATTATGAGAATTTGTAACGGATAGGACACGCCAATATCAATCAAATATCCAGTAAGCCCTGGCCCAACAGCTGTACCAAAGACCATCATGGCAATAATAATTGAGCGCACAGCACCCAAGTATTTGGTGCCATAAATCTCAGGCCAAAGCGCACCAAACAAGGTTGATGAAAATCCATAGGAAACTCCAAGCAGTCCCATGAAAATATAACTCCCCGAGACACTCTCAAATGCCCACATCGCAGTACAGGCTGCAGCTAGTGGCAATAGAAAATAAGGTAACATGGAAGTCGCAGAGAACCGATCAACCAATTGCCCTGCAATCAACGCAAAAACAAAAGTCAGCACTGCCATTACAGTGAATGAAACCGAAAATTCAAGCTTGTCCCATCCACGAAGTTCCAAAAGGTAATCCTGATGAAAAAACAGGGTTGTCCCGATAAAAGAAGGTGCAAGAACTGCAATTAACATTGCCCAGAAATAGCCATCTCTTAAAACTTGCGCACGTGTCCAATGTTTTGCTTTTGAGCTTGAAGCCTCCGACACTTCCGCATCACCTGGAACCCGCTCCACTTGCATCAAAAAATAGATTGCCGGCAAAGCAACAAGCATTAGAAATATTGCAGAAATGGTCCATGTTTCTCGCCATGTAAAAATGAGCAAGGCAGCAGAATAAATAATTGGCAGGAAAGCTTCCCCTGCCTGATGCCCCACGACTGCAATGGAAACAGCCCTGCCACGCTGAGAGGAGTACCACTTCCCCATCGCAGTCAAGGAAACATGTGTCATCATACCCTGACCAAACAGACGCAAGCAGTATATTACAACAATCAGCAAAATGATCGAATGCGAAAACCCCATTACAAGCGAAGCAAGTGCCAAAGCAGGGACAATCATCAATACGGTTTTTGCAACAGATATATAATCTACAATCTTGCCCAAAAACGGCAGGGTAAGTGCGCTAGCAAGCGTCGCCAGCATATATGTTAAACCAAACTCACCATTTGAAAGCCCATATTCTTCGCGTATGGCACCACCTGACAATGAGATAAAGAATGTCTGACCAAACGAGGAAAAAAACGTTAGTAAGAAGCCACCCAATAACCAACGTGCATTGTTCACAAGAAAAGAAAAATAATTCATAGAGGCGCTATAACGAACCTCACGTGATTAGCAAGTAAAACATGCAGGTTTAACTTTGTGGTTTGCCATCCGTAATTTCATACCAGTCCGGTTTATCCGCTACAAAGATATGTTTGCCAATTTCAAGACCAGATGGCCCATCAATCGAACCTGCAAGGATAGAGGTAAAATTATCATTGTCATGTTTCCAGAAAAGTGCCGAACCACAGTCACCACAAAAGCCACGCTTTGCTTCTGGTGTTGCATGATACCATTTTAACGTATCGCCCTTTATAGCAAGGTTTCCATCATCAGCAGCCGTTGCTGCATAATATAAGCCACTCTGCTTGCGACACTGACCACAATGACAGGCTGTGATTGGACGCATCTCGCCTTTTGCTTCCCACGAAACACCACCACAATTGCAAGAACCTTTGGTAATTTTAGTCATATGAACCTCCAAACAAAAATGGGCATCAGAAACCCTGATACCCATTGTCTTATAATATTGAGTGCAAAGACTATGCGCTAGCGGCAAGACTTTCACTGCCTGCGTCACGATCTTCTTGTAGAAGTTCCGCAATAAGGAATGCCAACTCAAGTGATTGGTTTGCATTAAGACGCGGATCACATTGTGTGCGGTAACGAGAACCCAGATCATCGGCTGTTACTTCTTTTGCACCACCTGTGCATTCCGTTACATCTTGGCCAGTCATTTCAAAATGAACACCGCCAGCATATGTGCCCTCTGACTTATGAATATCAAAGAAGCTTTTGACTTCTGAAAGAACATAATCAAACGGACGCGTTTTATAGCCACCAGCAGAAATGGTATTGCCGTGCATCGGATCACATGACCATACAACTTTTTTACCTTCACGCTCAACAGCGCGAATAAGATCAGGTAAATGCTCGCCCACTTTTTCATGCCCAAAGCGATTGATAAGCGTAAGACGACCAGATTCATTTTCCGGGTTTAAAATATCACAAAGTTCAAGCAAGCCATCAGCAGTCATGGACGGACCACACTTCAGGCCAATAGGGTTTTTGATACCACGGAAAAACTCAACATGACCATGATCAGGCTGGCGGGTACGATCACCA